>CANJQC010000074.1 GCA_947476295.1 Planctomycetaceae bacterium
CCTCGGGAGCTCTCAGAGGCTGCGGGAAGCTCGGGACAGAATCACGGAACGTCTCCCCGATCTTTCCTTTAAACGCAGGATCGGCAATCGGCAGGTTCACGCGATTCGGCTGCTCAACCGACTGCCCAAAGGCGGGAGCGGTAACGAAAAGTACAATCGTTGCCAAACAAAGTAAACGCATAGACAACGCAACCCTTCAAAGAAAAATGCGGCCATAAGGTCTAAAAATTCACCAGTGAAGTGCCAGAGTAATGATGCCCGGGAGCATGTTCCAGTCACACCGTTAATTCCACAAAATATTCTGCTCGAGTCAGCAGGGAATCCGCCATTGAGCGGACTCCATCGCTTCGAATTTCAAAATCGCCACGGTTCAATCCGCAGACTCGATCAGATTTCTGAGTTGCAGAAGCAGGACATGCACCTTTACCAGACAGGCTCGCATAGCAAGGCCAGCGCACACTTAAGTCCCTTTGATACCAAGGACTTCCATCAGGAAGTCGTCGCTCCAGCCGCAGATTCTGCGTTTCATGGCGAGGCTGTCTTTACCAGGATGTTGCTTCAACAGAGATAATGTGAAGCGTCGGAGCCATGCTAAATTCTCTGCGATTGTACGCTGGCGAGTTCTTAAACCGTCTTCACCATAAGTCACATCCACGGTTTCTGTTACGACGGCCCTTCCGGGGTAGAATGGGTAGTGGAGTGGATCTGAATCGTTCCGATGATCCGCCAGAGCGCGAAGCTGAGAATTGCAGCACCGGGCCGTTCATGAGCTGGTCACTCGTCAGGAACAACGCTCCCCTTTCCTGAGAATCGCATTAGCGACGTGGCTTCGATGCATCAACTGGCCGGCGAAGTTGTTGGATTTAAGACATTTGGTACAACAGCAAGTTGAGTAGATCCATACTGCCAATAGCCCAGTCCATGTCGCAACGGTTTCGAATCGACGTGACAACGAACATTTCCAGAATGGCCAGGTCTCGCAATCTGGCAGGTTTTTCAAATCAGCTAGTCAACTCGAACAACCTGCTGCTCTATTAACTCAAACCAGCACGCCCATGTAGCGTCGTAAGCTGCGTGCGTGAGACCGATCGACGCAACTTTGTTCCCAGCCATTTGCGGCTTCGTTCAGATCGGCGGGCACAGGAAAAAATCTTGATTGTAAAGTGAATGGTGTCTGCCGCACTCATTCGATCAACTTTAAGACCAATATCGACAGAACAGTGTGGTAGTGTCCAGTTTGAGTCCCAGTGTATCATCTCAGCCAGCGTGACGTTGAAATCCCTCGGTTGCTCGATCTTGCGCCAGTGTATGCTCATGAGACGTTCGATTCCTTTGACCAGCTCGATCAGTACTGCAGCACGCTGCAGGAACATTCAATTGATCGCTGGGAACCACCAGACGCGGTGACTCCCTCAATCATGGATGATGGCCAACTGGGATTGTCTGTCGGCTCGACCGGTCAGTTCAAGCTGAATGACTGGTCTTTCAGTCAACTCTGTGGTTTGGCCCGAGTCGATAAAGCTGACGCTCAATCGATTGCGGATCGAAACCGCCGTTCAGGCTCTGACCGAGACGCTGCCCCGTGGTCGCAAGCCACTACAGGTACTGACTGCAGATGACCGAGTCCGCTCGGTGCATGGTGCCAGTTACACACGGCTCTACAACTCAGAACTCCTCGACATGGTTCGTGATCGTGCGGGGGATTTTGTGCCGCCTCAGAAGGGTTTCAATGGAGCCACCGGTTTGTATGCCGGTGAGCAGGATATGTTCTGCTTCCTCATTGATCCGACTGGCTGGGTGGAAATTGGCGGTGAGTCGTTCGCTCCAAGATTTTTCCTTTGGAATTCCGAAGTCGGACGACGCACGGTCGGCATCGAAACGTTCTGGTTTCAGTCGATCTGTTCTAACCACATCGTGTGGGACGCGATGGAGGTCACGACCTTCAGCCGCAAACACACGGCCAATGTCCATGACGCCTTGCCTGAGATCACTGGTCTGCTGGTGTCGTGAATCTTTTCTTCGAGGCTGATTGGTAGCAGAAGTATCTGATTTCTTGCGCCTGGCGGCGTTTGCCAGTAGCTTCCATTGACCGATTTTTGCGACATCTGCCTTCGTCCGTGCATTCCGGGCGCTTCAGGGGGGGCCGATTTACGGGAGTATCAAAGACTACGCCCAGTGTGAGAAGTCATACGTAAGACAAATGTCAATTAAAACGACAGCCTGCTGGCCACGGGAGAGGAGGATGCGGTCACTTATTTCTCGAACGGTCCTTAGTTGATCACGAACAGGTTCATGAATTCGTGGACCGGCTTCTGTTCGAGCCTTTCCTGGTCGAGGCACAAGTCCAGAATCTCTCGACACCGCTTCTCGGGAAAACGGGTTTGCAGATTGGCTAGGAACTTTTTCTCCAGCAGCGGAATTCCTTCCGAGCGGCGGCGACGGTGGCCGATGGGATATTCGATCTCGATCCGCTCAGTGCTGCTGCCGTCCTTAAAGAAGATCTGAATTGCGTTAGCAATGGATCGCTTGTCAGCGTCGTGATACTCGCTCGAATACCGTCTGTCTTCATGAATCTCCATCTTGTCCCGCAGTTGATCGATGCGCGGATCGCTTTGGTGAAAGTCGTCTCCGTAGTGTTCAGCGATCAAGTTCCCACAGAGCAACGGGACGGCGATCATGTACTGCAGGCAGTGGTCGCGATCTGCAAAGTTTGCGAGCGGGCCAACCTTGGAAATGATGCGGATTGCAGACTCGTGGGTCGTCACGTCAATTCGAGCGATTTGATCGATGTGGTCTTTGACGACCGGGTGAAGTCTGACCGCAGCTTCGGCCGCAGTCTGTGCATGGAACTCAGCCGGAAATGAGATCTTGAACAGCACGTTCTCCATCACATACGATCCAAAATCCTGAGTGAATTTGAATGGATTTTCATTAAAGAGTACGTCATAGAAGCCCCATGTCGGTGTGGTCAGTACCGAAGGGAGGCCCATCTCACCTTTCATCGTCATCATCGCCAGACGAACTGCCCGCGACGTTGCATCGCCAGCGGCCCATGACTTGCGCGAGCCGGCATTTGGAGCATGTCGATAGGTCCGCAGCGAACAGCCATCGACCCAGGCCTGAGACAATGCGTCCACGATCTGGTCCCGACTTCCGCCGAGCATCCGGGTCACAACTCCAGCGCTGGCGACTCGCACCAGCAGAACGTGATCGAGGCCGACTCGATTGAAGCTGTTCTCGAGTGCGATGACTCCCTGGATCTCGTGCGCTTTGATCATGCTGGTCAGCACGTCGCGCATCGTCATCGGCCGTCGTCCATCAGCGACGGCTGTGCGGCTCAGATAATCCGCAGTGGCCAGAATGCCGCCTAGGTTGTCCGATGGGTGCCCCCACTCTGCGGCCAGCCAGGTGTCGTTGTAGTCGAGCCAGCGAATGATGCAGCCGATATCCCACGCGGCTTTGACCGGATCCAGTTCGTGCGAAGTGCCTGGCACGCGCGCACCGTGCCGCACTGTTGTACCCGGAACCAGCGGACCGAGATGTTTCGTGCATTCTGGAAACCGTAAAGCGAGCAATCCACAACCCAGCGTATCGATCAAACAGTGACGGGCCGTGCGGTAGGCATCGTTGCTTTGAATTTCGTAGTTGGCAACATAGTCCGCAATTTGAACCAAAAGCTGGTCCGGTTCAGGGCGGTTCGCGATATCGACATTCGAACTCATGAAGTTAGTCCCGATCAGTCAGTGGAATCCATTCTGCGGATTCCGGGCCGGTGTATTCGGCACTCGGGCGGATGATGCGATTGTTGGCCCGCTGTTCCATCACGTGAGCTGACCAGCCCGTTACGCGCGAGCAAACGAAAATCGGCGTGAACAAGCGTGTCGGAATTCCCAGAAAGTGATAGGCCGACGCATGATAAAAATCCGCATTGGGAAACAATTTCTTTTCGCGCCACATGACTGCATCGATCCTCTCGGACACTGGGTACAGCGTCGTGTCGCCAACGTCACTAGCTAGGCGTTCCGCCCAGCGTTTAATGATCACATTGCGGGGATCTGAGCTGCTGTAGATCGCATGACCGAATCCCATAATTTTATCCTTGCGAGCCAGTGCCGCCAGCACTCCGCGTTCGGCTTCCTCCGGACTCTTCCATTTCTCAATCATCTCCATCGCGGCCTCGTTGGCACCACCGTGCAGCGGGCCGCGCAAGGAGCCGATCGCTGCCGTGATGCACGAATGAATGTCCGAGAGAGTCGATGCACAAACGCGCGCGGTGAAGGTCGAGGCATTGAATTCATGTTCGGCGTACAGGATGAGCGAGACGTTCATCACCTGAACATGCAGTGGACTCGGCTTTTCGCCATGCAGCATGTGCAGGAAATGTGCGCCCACGGAGTCATCGTCAGTCGCGGTTTCGATCCGCACCCCATCGCGACTGAACCGGTACCAATAGAGCAGGATGGACGGCAGCGCCGCGATCAGTCGTTCGATATGCCGATGCTGTTCATTGAAGTTCTCCTCTGTTTCCAGGTTGCCCAGCACTGAGACACCGGTCCGCATTACGTCCATCGGATGCGAGTCAGCCGGTATCTGTTCCAGTATGGTCTTGAGCGGCGCAGGAAGACTGCGCAGCCCGCTCAGACGTTTGAGGCAAGCGTCCAGTTCCATCTGGTTGGGCAGCTTCCCGTAAAGCAGGAGATATGCTACCTCTTCAAACCTTGCCTTCTCAGCCAGCGTGTTGATGTCAAAGCCGCGGTAGGTTAAACCCGCATCGCTCGCACCAACCGTGCATAGTGAGGTTTGGCCTGCGATTTGTCCGCGCAGGCCCGCCCCTTCTAATTTCTTTCCGGTGCCCATAGTTTGCTGTTTCATCGTGGATGAATTGATGACGTCACACTGCGACAATTGACCGATTGCTGCGCCACATCATTCCGGGCGATCCCTGCTCGCAAAAAGTCGGTCCAATTTGTCCTCGAAGTCATGGTAATGCAGATATTGATAAAGTTCGTCCCTAGTCTGCATTGATGCCAGCAATTTCTCCTGATTCTCATCGATCAGCAGTGACTTGTAGGCGAGTTCCGCGGCCCTGTTGATCGCACGAAACGCTGTTAACGGATACAGGGCGATCGAGACCCCAGCCTCTGCAATTTGTTTTGTCGTGAAGAGGGGAGTCTTCCCAAACTCGGTCAGATTCGCAAGCACCGGAACTGTGACGGCATCGCAAAAACGCGCGTAGTCTTCAAGTGTCGTCATCGCTTCGGGAAAAATCGTGTCGGCACCCGCCTCGACACAGGCACAGGCTCGGTCGATGGCCGATTGAAGCCCTTCGACTGCTGCAGCATCGGTGCGCGCCATGATGACGAAACTGTGATCCGACCGAGCATCGACGGCGGCCTTGATCCGATCGACCATTTCTTCCTGACTGACAATAGATTTGTTCGGTCGATGCCCGCAACGCTTCTGCGCGACTTGATCTTCGAGATGGATTCCCGCTGCACCCGCTCGAGTCATTTCTGCGACGGTCCTCGCAATCTGGAATGCACCACCCCATCCGGTGTCAGCATCCACCAACAAGGGAAGTGAGCAGGCACCGGTGATCCGACGGACATCCTCCAGCACATTGTCCAGTGATGTGATTCCGAGATCGGGCAGGCCATACGAGGAACATGCTACGCCGCTGCCAGACAGATAGATCGCCTGATGTCCGATTTGCTCCGCCATCATCGCACAATATGCGTTGACCGTGCCGACGACTCGCAGCGGTCGATTCCTCTCGACTGCAGACCTGAACTTCTGACCGGCTGAACTCATGCTGCCGTTCCTCGACGTGTGTGCCTTCTCATCCGGATTGCCATAATCCCGCCGCAGCATCGTAGTGCACTGTCAACAATGAAACGAGGAATGGTGGCTCAGAAAAGGGGTCAGGAACCAATAGTGCGAAGCACCCTTCGGGCCATTTGGCTATTGGTTCCTGACCCCTTTTCTGAGCTCAAAGTGAGTCTCTGGCAATTTTCTGAGGCGAATGTTCCTGCATATGTAATGGGTACCGATGCATCCCGGCTCACCGCTGATCTTCCATATTCCGCCGCTGCGAGTCCTGTCAGCCGCCAACCAGTTCGCGAATTGGGCGGCAGTCTTCCGGCAGAATTCTGACGGGGCGTTCACTGGTGTCGCGGAGATATTCGGTGCTGTCGATGCCGAGATTGTGATAAACGGTCGCGAGGACGTCGCGATAATGAATCGGGCGGTCAGCGGCATACGCGGCCGTCTTGTCAGTCGATCCAATCACCTGACCGACCTTCATGCCGCCTCCGGCAAACAAGGCTGACTGCACCGGAGCCCAGTGGTCGCGTCCGGCTTTGTCATTAATCTTCGGCGTTCTGCCGAATTC
This sequence comes from Planctomycetaceae bacterium, assembly GCA_947476295.1. GTDB lineage: Bacteria > Planctomycetota > Planctomycetia > Planctomycetales > Planctomycetaceae > SXXK01. Next base: position 6,392 of record CANJQC010000074.1, read on the forward strand.
GCCCCAGACAACAACCGACACGTCCTCATCCAGGCCGCGTGCGTAGATGTCTTCGACCAGTGCGGAAATTCCGACATCAAAAGTTGGCAGATGCTGTTTCAGATGCGCAAAATTGTTTCCGTGCGTGTCCCAGAATCCATAGGCCACCGTCACGACTCGCACACCGGCTTCCACCAGTCGTCGAGCGATCAACAGTTGATCGTTCCAGGTTGGCGCACCGTCGCCGAGATGTTTGGCTGAACCGCGTCCGTAGCGTTCCAGCACATGCTTGTCTTCGCGTTCTACGTTCATCGCATCGACCAGCCGCGAAGATGTCAGGACATCGAACGCACGTCGATAACTTTCGTTCATCTCATCGATGCTGCCAGTGTCCGCCTGACGACGAAACGCATCCAGTTGATCCAGGAGAGATCGCCGACCGGCGAATGCCGGCGATTCAATGTATCTCAGCCGCATACTGGCCAGATCCTCTCCGTCAGCCCGCACCTGATTGAACGCGCTACCCAGATAGCCGGCTCCCGTGCTGTTGTAGGGACGATGCTGCATCGTGGGAAAGAGATCGACAAACGGCGGCGTGACTTCGTTCGTAGCTCCCTGAATACGAGCCACCACGGAACCAAAATTCGGGATGCCGTCGCGCTGCACTTCACCCATCGTGAAGCCGGTCAGACTCTGAAAGCTGGAATGCTCATCCCGCTGACCAACGACAGACCGCACGATGGAACAACGATCCGCCACACCCGCGAGCTTCGGCAGCAGCTCACAGTATTCGATGCCAGGAACTGTGGTGGCGATCGGATTGAACTCTCCGCGGATCTCGGCCGGTGCGCCGGGCTTCAGGTCGAAGGTGTCCTGATGCGGCATGCCACCGGAAAGATAAACCATGATCACGGACTTATGTCGGCTTGACGGAGTCGCTGCGGGACGCTGCGATTCTGCCGCATTCAGGTCAGCCAGTGTGAGCCCGCCAATCCCCAGTCCACCGACCTGTAGAAATGATCGGCGCGTCAATCCGTCACAATAGCGGTGCGAGCGACCAAAGAAATTCCACATCGGTGGGCTTCCGAAGAATTCACGGGACGGCAGATCAAGGAGCGTAATTCGTGGCTCCACATACTAACCCCAATGGAATTCAATTGCCAGTACCGATTTTCGCCTGATTTTCGCCTCGCTTTGTCAGGCAAGCTGGTAATCCCCTGGTGTTACAGATCCTCGACAACTTCGAACTCGGGCCGAAAGAGTGCCATAACGGGAGTCCCATGCCACACATGGAACATCACTTCCAGCGCGATGCCCACTCCGATGCCAACCAGCTGATCCAGCTCCGCGTGGACCTGTGAAAAATTGCCTATGTCGGTCAGAATGATCTCCGGCAATGCCGGGCCAAGCTTGCCGGCGGCATCGCGAATTCGAACCTGCAACCGTCGAATCGATTGGCCGAGCGCGCGAGTCAGGCCAAAGCCCAGCACCAGCCCGGCTACACCTCCCAGCACGCCGATGCCCGTCATTCCTAGGCCGGACGAGCGAGAACCGTTTCATGCTGACTTGACGGAGTCTCTAAAATTTCGCAAAAACAGTGCCGAACTGCATCGCCTTCTAGAGACGGCCTACACGGGCCTACCTGATCCTCAAATGGCCGAAGAACATCGCCAGCGGGCGATCGAGTTGGAAGCCGCGCTGGTGGCTCACTGAATTCGCCCGCCGGAGCTGATCAACGCGATTTGGCTGGATTTTGAACGCTTGGCAAGGCCTCGGGATGTGGTTAATTTCAGGACGCGTGTGCATTGTCCGAGACTAGTGATGTCTTGCGTGAGCTGGGAATCCTGTTTCTCCCATAAACGAGGTAATCCTGGCGACTTCGACTGTCTCTACGCAGACCGTGATGTGATGCTCCGGAATCACACTTATGCGCAGGTAATCAATGATTAACTCACACACATTTTGAGGGAGGATCACTTCGACTCGCATTTGCTCCACAGGGGTCGCATCTTCAGTCCTAACGAGGCGGCGTCCAGCTCCAAAGCATGGCATTTCAGTATAGCCTGTGGCTCCCATACGGATCATTTCCTTTGTCAGCTGTCCTGCCAGCACTGCATCACAGATGAAGGTTAGACGTTTCACCGGCGTTAGGCCACGTTTCCGCATGGAATGGACGCTGGAGGATGTGGCGCGGAGTTCATCAAGTCCCCTCAGTTCCAGTTTCAGGCCCTCCTGTTCGAAATCGTACGCCACTTCTTGAAGTTTCTCCATCACGCTGGCATCCACAATTGTGGCTCCAGACAGATCAAGAACAATATTGCGTCGCTGAACCAGTCCGATATCTTCGATCTGACGTTTGAATGGAATCCAGTTGCTAAAGATTGCAGATTCCTTGGCGGTGATGAGGCTAGTTTTGTCATCAAGGTCTTCTACCTCAACGTAGGCCTTAAAGAATGACCGTAGTGGAACACCGTTAGCAACATGCAAAACCATTTTCAGCACGATGCCAGCGGCGACACCAATCAATAAATCGGTAGCCAAGACGACTAGTAAAGTCACGACAAACAGCAGGAGTTGCTCTTTGCCAATGCGATAGACATTGCGAAACTCGCTGGGATGGGCCAATCGAGTTCCCGTGTATACCAGCATCGCAGCAAGGGCTGCCAAAGGGATCAGATGCAAAATGGTCGGAATCAGTCCTACACAAAGCAGTAGAAAGATGCCGTGCCACATATCGGCGAAGCGCGTTTTAGCGCCATTGTCAATATTCGAACGACTCCGCACAATTTCTGAAATCATGGGAAGTCCGCCGACCATCGCTGCCCCAAGATTGGCAACTCCCACGGCCAGCATGTCACGATTCATATTCGTTTTACGTTTGTAAGGGTCTAGGAGATCAACCGCTTTGGCACTCAGCAGCGACTCAAGGCTACCTACCATGAAAAACATCAGAATCCACTTCCACGCTTTGAACTGATTCAATACGGTAAAGTCAGGCGTCTGAATTTCTTTAAACATGCCGAAAATCTCAGTAGGCATTTTGACGAGATACTGTTCACCCAACTTGAACTGCGTGTGGAAAACTTCGTATTCATGCGCGGATGTTAGATTGAGAGCCATGCCGAGTGGCACGGCAACCAACAGCACGATCAGATGCGCCGGAATCGGTTTCAGCAATGACACACGATTTCGAACCAGTGGCCAGAGGAACATAATCAAGAGACTCACAATTCCGATCATCGCAATCGCAGGATTCGCGTGCATCAAGAATTCCGGGATCTGTTTCAGAAGCGACAGCGGTCCTCCCTTGACTTCCGTAATTCCAAGTGCGACTGGCACCTGCTTCGCGATAATAATTACCCCAATTGCGGCAAGCATGCCATGCACTACAGTGCCCGGAAAAAATTCACCTAGAATCCCCGCCCGGAGGAGTCCGAACACAATTTGGAGCACCGCTGCGACAACGCCTACGGCCAACGCAGCCTTGTAAGCGTTCATATCAGCGGGCATCCAACCTCCGGACATCCCATTGCCTGAGAATTCTTCGACACAACCAACGACGATGACAATCAGCCCTGCGGCGGGGCCTTTAATTGTCATTTCTGAATTGCTGATAAAGGTGGTTACTAAGGCTCCAATAATGGCGGTGAAGATGCCAGCTAATGGCGGAAAACCGGACGCCAACGCAATCCCTACGCACAGCGGCAGGGCAATCAGAAAGACAAGCAACCCTGAGATCACGTCGTCTTTCATGTAGCGCACAAAACCTCGTGCGTTCCCACATGGGACTTGATTTTGAATCTTCATGTTCTGATCCCTCAAAGCTGGTTTAAGAATTCAAATTTGTGAATACAGTGTTTAGAGGCATGTGATTTATTATGCATAACGGCCGTCATAACGCAGGGCTCCGTGCGGATGGATTGAGTGACAAAAAGTACGATCAACGATGTTCGGCGTGAACAGCAGGGCTTCGGATTCCAGTGCGTCGATATTTGTTTTAAACGCATCAACAGGAACTGCAGGATGCTGTTCTTCGACTTCAGGCAACGGAGGATTATCGACCGGTTCGATGATTTCCTCCGGATGCATGCGTCTCCGAAGCAGTTCTTGGGCGGCATGATGTCGAGAGGCCACGCCTGGTTGTGGCCACAAACCTCCGCCCAGCACCAGAAATGTCAGCACCAGCACTGCGAATCTTTCAGACGGACGGCACCGCAGGATGGCGGTGGTCTGAAAACGGCGTCCTGTGAAGATCCGGAAATAGGCCCGCATGATGGCGATGCCATTGAGCGTGGCGGCCATCAGCACGGCCAGTCCGACAAATGGAAACACGCCGACGGCTCCTTCAATGAGCAATTCCATCCCGACAAAGCCGAGCGTCCCCGGAAAGCCGATCGATGCCAGTCCTGTGAGTAGAAACAGACCTGCCAGAGTCGGCGTGTGTTCATAGAGGCCGTGATATCGATCGAGGCTTAGACGCCCGACGCGGGCTTCGACAGATCGCAGTGTCAGCCCAAATCCACCCAGTGAAATACCGACTGAAATCCAGACACACAGCGCTCCTGTCAAACCGATCGTATCAACAATTTCCAGACCGGAAAGCACCAGCGAAGCATGACTCAGAAACAGATAACAGAAAAATCGCCGCGCGTCTTTCTGCACGGTAGCCATCCCGGCTGCGTAAACCGCCGTAGTGAGTGACAGCACGGCGATACTTCGCATGGCCCACTCAGGACCAAACGGCAGCACAAGGTGCATTACCGCGTAGGCCCCCGTCATGGGTGCGACAAACAGCAATGCCGTGCCAAAGGACGCATGCTCAAACAGGTCCGTCATCCAGCAATGCACGGGGACGACTCCCGCCCGCAGCAACACTGCGACAGTCAGCAGCGCGGCAGGCAGCAACTCAGCACTCTGCGGCCCTGCCGTGTCATCAACCAGACTCCAGCCCAGCACCAGCAGCGCAATGAACAACCCCATGTGCAGACTGAAGATTCTGGTCGAGGCTCCACGACGTCGAAGTTCAAACCAAGGCGGTACGCAGGCCAGTGACAGCAACGTAATGATCATCCAAGGACTGTGACAACTGAGTGTGGCGAGCACGATCGCTTCAGAGATCAGCGTCATACCGAACGAGAATCGTCCGAGTTTTGTCCGGAGTGTCGAAACAATTGTCATCAGATACAGCAAGGCCGACAACGGGAGCAGCGGCGCGCTCAATCTGTCAATCACGAAGTAGTCATGCCCTAAGATTCGCTGAATTATGTCCCAATGGTCATGCGCCTGCCACGTATCCATGCCGGTAAAGTCGTACCATTCGCCGCCAGTGAACAGCAGTGTGAGCGAACTTACCACGATTGCCACGCGTTGCGCAGCCTGCTGGCTCGGCAGAATCGCGCAGGCCATGGCGCCGATCACTGGCAGCAGGATCGAAAATTCAAGCCAAGGAAAGTGAAGTTCCGGAATCATAATCGTTTTCAGTTTTCAGTAGGCAGTTGGCATAGAGACGATGCGCGTTCAAGGCCAAAATCCTCTACGCTTCCTCGTTTTCTTTTTTTAACTTCACGTCCGCTCCTTTCGTTCCAGCAAGAAACATCGTCCAACGCTGTTCCATCCGGTCAGACCACTTAAAAAAATTGATGAATGGCCTCACAATGAAATCGTCTAGCATGGAATCCAGATAGCCACGTTCCCACGCAAAGCGATAGAGACGAGCACGCATGCTTGGCGACATCCGGCGATCCCAGACAGAACCCGAATCTGGCAGGTGATCCCCAAGGGCATTCTCCAGATTGCTATAGTCTTTCAGCAACGACGGAGCACGCACCAATTGCAGCGTCCTGAGACACGCATGACCAATGATATGAATCAGCGGGATGTACCGTAGCCCCAGCCCAATTTCCACCACGATAATGCTGACCTGAATCAACGAAGCATACGACAGCGCGCTCTTCACGTCCGCTTGGACTCGGGCCGCCATCGCGGCGAAAACCATGGTGATCAGGCCTAAAGCCACCACCATGCCACACAGCAGCGGTGACAGTTCCAGCACCGGACTTACCCGTAACAGCAGAAACGCCCCAAGATGCACCGACAAGGCTCCATAAAATACAGCGCTCGACGGTGTGGGGCCTTCCATCGCACGCGGTAACCACCCCGAAAACGGAACCAACGCGGATTTACCGGCTGCCGCAAATAGGAGCAATGAGCCCACCAGCAGTGCTTGGTTTTCGGTGATTGTCGCGTGTCCGCCCGGCCAGTCGCCTTTCCCCATCAGCGTTTCGAAATCTCCAGAACCGGACAAATGATGCAGCGTCAAGGCGGCAATTAGAAAAGCGGCGTCCGCGACACGATACACAGACCAGACACGCAGACCATTCTGAACGGGTGCCGGTCGATCATGAAAAAAGGCGACAAGCAGAGCTGACGAAAGCCCGACCAGTTCCCACCCCATGAACAGCGTCTCGATCGATCCTGCCAGCGATGAAATAATCATTCCCAGTTGAAAAATCGCATAATAAAGGAAGAACCGGTGATAGCCTTCTTCCAGATGTAGATAGCGAAAGGCAAACGCCCCAATGACCCCGCACAGGACAAAGGACATGATGGCAAACGGAATGCTCAACCGGTCAAAGACAAACTTCAGCAGAAAATGAAATTGCCCGGTATGCGCGTCGTCGGTCGACTCTAACGCTCCAGGCGGTTGCATCTCAACATGAGGCGGAGCATGGGCTGATTCGGCAGCTACGTTGTTGAGCGACACCCAGTCGCCAAAGTCCAGCGGCACATTTCGAATATCCATGGTCAGCATATATGTCAAAATACAAAGTGCAGCGATGAGCCCCACAATACTGGATGCTTGTGCGTATCTCGAGACCGAACGCTCACTCAACGGAGTGCGAGACAGCGTCGCCAGCCCCAGCACTGCCAGTAAAGCTGCAGGACTGACGACCACCATGATTCCGGCAAAGAGGACTAACATAGAGGAGACTTAAGATTTGAGATTTGAAATTTGAAATGCACAACACACCAGCTATTCTTCACGCGGCCAGAAATGATGCAGCGGCGAGCGGCAGGGCGTCAGCCCTCCGTGTTTTTTTTCGCGGGCCACGGAGGGCTCACGCCCTGCCGCTCGCCATTGTCAATTCGAACCGCATTAAGTCTAACTTCCATTCTTTCCCTGAATGAGGGCAAATGGCATATTGTCGCGCCAGCCGCGGTACCATTCGAGCGAACTTTCCGCTGTCGCAATTTCAGTCGTTGATGGCTGATAATCCACAAACTCTCCTTTGACGAATCTTTGGATGCGACTGGTATTGGGATCCAAGACGGCCAGTTGGGCCCATTCGTTGCGGCAGATTCGCCCCACAGTGGGATCCTGATCCATAATTCGCAGCATGGCTTCCGGCGTAGATTCGATGATAAACAGTAAACGTACTGGTTCGTGGATATCGACGCCTTGCCACGGCAACCCCGTGCGCAGATCGCTGGCAGCGCCATCCATGACACCCAGCAACGACGTGATGTTGTGGGGCAACTTGGTACCGCAACCCCAGCCACGCGTATCAATTGCCGACAGCGTATACAGCATGTTGATTCCTTCGCAGACCGGGATGACGGCAGCCAGAATGCGTGCAAGGATCATCGATGTCTCCGTATCCTGACTGGCATCGTACGACATCATAAAAGAGCGTCGATCCAGATACAGGCCGCGGACTCGACTGCGTCGTCCCACAAAGCAGACGGCATTGGTGGAATTTCCGTACTCCGGTCGCGTCTGAGCCAGATCTTCAGTGCGATCATCCACATGTTGGAGAGCTTCTGCAGGCGAAAAATCGAGTGGGGCCGTTTCAAATCGACGACAGCGTTCGTGTGCATTGCGTTCCGCGACACGTCCAAATATGTCGACGGCCAAATGCAGTTGACGCATGTGTGAGGCCGGTAATAACTCCAGATCAAAGAACTTGACAACCTCCGTCGCCGTATTGTGCAGGCCGCCGAGAAAGCGTGTTTCTTCAGGCACCTCTAGGCCACGCGCCAGTAATTGCCGCCGGACGCGTGGATCATTCAGCATCGCCGCCATCGCGCGGGCATTGGCGCCGCCCCGACTTCCGGAACAAGCACCGCAGTGATATGCCGATTCATGCGGGTTGTTCAGACAATCGGAGCCATGCCCCAAGATGATGACCAACGGGGCAAAGCCGGACGTCAGTCCGATATCGCGTAATCCACGTTCTGACATGTTGACCATTTCGGACAGCATGAAACCAATCCCGTCATTATCTGGCCCCGCTGGTGTGCCCTCCGGACGCTCAAGCCGCAGCCTAGTAATCTGGGGCGGAGCCACAAACCCTCGCGCGGTGCGATGCATTTTGGCCGTGAGACGCGGAAACAGAATGCGTCCGACCAAAGGTACCGTAAACAGGGGCCCCAACAACGCCGTGAGCACAGCACCCATGAGAGAACCGCGGGTCCCTGTATTAAAACTGTGTGTCGCTGTACCCAAGAGTTGTCTGGCACGGGCACGCTGCCGACCAGAATCTGTCAACGCATAAACCACGTCTTCAACCATCCAGTACTTCGGTTGCACAACGACTGGACACAGTGCCGTATAGTGCGCTTCTCCAGCACCTCGATAGTACATAGGGACGCCAAAAAATCCCGCATTTGCATACGTTTCTACGTCCGGTGCGACTTCTTCAATATGCCTCCGGAATGATTCTTCGCGAGCGTCAATGCAGGTAATCACCTGCAGTTGGGATACCTTAGGAGAAATCAGCGGCTGGCTCGCGCGGATCGCGACGGAATCCAACGCGTGCTTCATTAATTTTCTCTCGAACGCCAGATGAAACACGCGCCGCCGCTCGAATGAAGAAAAAATTTCGACGGCGTGTACAAGTTCCTGCCATTGTGCATCTGAAAGATCCGCAATCGTCCGTGGCGTCCAGCCATGCAACTGCGCAAGTTGCAGCAGCGGAAATGCACGTTGTTCGACCGTCACAACGGCCCCATTTTCCGAATGCTGAGTGGCCATAAATTCGCGTAGGCGATCTAGGGGGCCCGTATAACCGAGCGTTTCTCGCGACAGCCATTTCAAGGCGTATCGTTCTAGAATCAATCGCATGGCCAAAAATTCAATCAGCGTGCCATGTCGCGACGGGATGTAAACACGGTCCGCACGCTCTTCCGTTTGCCAGATCATGCCCGCCCAGCCGCGAAGCGCGAGGAGTGAACCTCGTACGAAATTCTCCTTTTCGTGCGGTGCAATCCCGAGTAGAGTCAATGATTCTTCCAACGACTCAAGGGCGGTCATCCCAGCCTCGTGAATCCGCTGCACTTCCGCAGCGACAGGCCGCAGCCAACGTTTTGAGAAAAAACCACCCGAACTGAAAAGGGACAGAAATGCTTGAAAGAACCCCGTACCTCGCTGTGGCAGTTTCCACTGCGCATATCCTTGGTCAAGGAATACGGAACAAAACCGAATCAGCACTTCATGCACAAGTTGGTCACTGTCTTCGCTCGAGATGGCAAGCAGTCGATCCCGGTGGCGAACCTGTGGTTTGCGTCCTTGGTGACCGTTCGCCGTTCGTTGGATGCGTGTTCGTAAAAGTCGCCACAGCAACGCCAGACTGACGGTTTCCCAGACGCTTTCGTCGAGTGGCCCTGATCCGCCGAGCAATGTTCGCGGGATCGCGTTTTGCACGACATTCATGAGTTCATCGGTGGAATTCAACCTTGAGGCAGACGCGGACACAGGGAACTCGTTTGAAACCCATTGGCGCGTAGAGCCAATCATGCTTTCCCGCACGCCATGAGATGTCTCAATGCGAAATCGCTGAATGGCATCTGTTTCCGCAATCATCCAGCGAAGTTCATGCTCTGTTCCCGGATTGATCGAATGCTGGAGCATACTCTGCCGCAGACTCGCATGCCGCACAAGTCCGCCAATCGTGTAGTCTCCGTCAAAGCCAGACTCTTCCGCTAGGATTTCATTCAGGCCGTCAACCGTGATGCGCCCCCGCGCCATCTTGTCGCGATACGAAGCTTCCGGCAGAAATGGGTGACAGCCGAATACTTCGCCAACTTGCCGTAATGCCTCGATGAACGGCCGATCTTCCATGCCCTGCAACGGATTTAAGAATGCGAACGCCGTAATGGGCCCCTGCAATGGAAGCAGTTCGGCCAACCGCCGGACGAGCTGTTCCGTGGATTCAGTCTGAGTCGTGTCGGACGTCGCGACTGTTGAATTCTGAGATGTAGCGGTCATAAATGTGAGCCGGATCAACGAGTTTTTCGTGAGCGGGACGGTGCTGGAGGGGTGTTGATTTAATCGTTTAACGGCAAGCCGCAGGCGTCGGCGCAAGCAGTAACTGTCGCCTGCGGCTTGCCGTTAAACGAAAACACATCCACATGACTAAATCAACACCCCGCCAGCCAACGGTAACAAACACAGCAGTGCATCACGGCCCAGCACGAGAGCGCTACCAAGCGCAAAGATGAGTGCAATTGAGCGAACCGCTGCCTGATCAAAGTCCGCCAAGCGTGCGAATCCACAGGAGATCGACGGAAGCTAATATCAATTGAGGCAGCGGCTCCCCAATTTCGTATTCCAAGGCTACAGGCAATTTCTATGCCTAAGTCATCGGAGCGCAGCGTCCGATCAGCAGAATTCAGAACATGGCGGCGGGCGACAACCCCGCATCTCGACGCAATCACGATCGACTGAACGCGAATCGATTAGCGGAGACGTCCACAGCAGCGGACAGGCAAAGCCGGGCGGACGGAGCAGTTCAAACAACAGATGATGCTTTTCGATTTCGTGTCGTGAAACCGACTCCGAGTCTTCCGAAGGCGCTTCTTCCAGTACGCAGGTCGAACTGGAACACTCCTTCCAACACGTCGAACGCTCCAGCAGTCCCATCGGGAAAGCGAGCGTCAGGGCGGTCAAAATATGCAGCAACCGAAGCATGTGACAGAGTCTGCAGGAAATCACCCTCCTGTGTCAAGCGGCTTCTTACGACAACCCAAATTCATTTTAATATGCGAGGACGAGGCAAATTCGCCGCGATATGGCTGCGCTGTGGGCGAAAGGGCACTCTGGATTCCCGCAGGATGGGATTTTGGCAGGCGTGGCTCCGCAGTTTTTAGAGTTATCGAAACGTCATCTCGGTTTGACTTAAGTCTGTCGCGACTGATACCGAAACCGACTAAGCGGCATCACTGCGGCAGATTCTGCCGATGCGCGCTCACGATGGTTTCTGAGGACTTACATTTTTACCAACCAGCTTGACCATGCACACAGACCGCAAAATCGGTTTTGCAATGGGAATTCTGTTAATCGGGATCGTTGCTGCGCTCTTTTTTCGCAACGAGCCATTGCTTTCCACTAAGGTTCCTGGCGTTCGTCGCGAACGAGAGCTCAATCAGCGACTGCGCGAGCGTGATGTTGCCGTCTATTTGAATGATAAAGAGTCCGATGAAACGCCAGAGAAAGCTGAGTTCGATCAGCCGTGGACTCTTCGCGACGTCCTGCAGAAAATGGACGAACGGAACAAGACGGCACCAGTACCCGTCGGGAAAAAATCGTTGGCAACGCATCCGGTGATCGAAATCGATGATGAGGACCTTGATGGGTATCGCCCGAAAAGGCGGCGTACATCGGACGCCTCGACCGTCGTGGAATCGTCATCACGCTTACGCACAACCAGCCCGGAACTGGTGGAACCCGAATCCAGTCGCGGACAGTTTAGTGCTTTACCGCGCCTCGTGCCGGAAACGACAGCAGGTGACGAAGTCATTTCGTCTCCATCATTACCGATCAGTGAGCCACGAGGGTCAATTGGCGGGCTCGGACCGGACACTGCTGAATTTGACTTTCAGCCGCCCGAAAGCTTCGAGGAATACGTCGTGAAATACGGCGATACGCTGTCCGAAATTGCCCTGCGAATGCTTGGAGCGCAAAAGAGGTATATGGACATCTACAACGCCAATCGTGACCGGATGGCCAGTCCTGATCGTCTCGACGTTGGTAAACCACTTCGAATCCCGCGCGTGGCGGAGAAGGATCGATCGACTTACTGAGGTCAGGAATCATCGCCGCTCGGCTCTCTTGTTCCGCTCGTCCGTCTCAACCAATGTCCTGCTCGGTGGTCAGGTTGCTCAAATGCGGATAGCATACACAGCTTAAGATTCAAACATTCTTGCGAGCCAATGCTGTAATGACATCCGAAAAGTCGACCGAAAAGAACGAGTCACCCCTAGAACCACCGCAGATCGCTGCGCCGCGATCAAAGGAAATGTATGCCGTCAGTCGCGCGAATGCGGTTGCGGCTGCGGCGATTGCCGATCAGCTGCGAGGCCAAGAGATTCTGGTTCTGGATCTGACAGGCGTCACGTCGATTGTTGACTTCTTTGTGATCGCGACTGGATCCAGTCATCGTCAAATGCATGCGATCGCGGACGAGGTGAACCGCAAGCTCAAGCGCGAAGACGGAAACAGGCGTTTGAATATCGAAGGGTATCGGACTCAGGGCAACTGGATTCTGACAGATTACGGCGACGTAGTCCTGCATGTGTTTACAGCCGAAGGCCGGGCACTTTACAATCTGGAACAGCTCTGGGCCGATGCACCACGCATCGATTGGAAGTTAGAAGCCCCGCCATCGACTCGTGTGGTGCAGATGGACTTCTTAACCGACGAAGAGACGGTAACTGGCGAGAAATGATTCGTCTTCGCCCGTGAGGTCCAACGAAGGTACGTTTCATGAATCTGGATGTCGCATTGCCGCAATGGCGTGAATTGCAGACTGCGGCACGAGCGGCACGCGGAAATGCGTGGGCTCCATATTCTAGGTATCAGGTGGGAGCCGCCGTCTTGACATCAGACGGCAGGATTGTCGCCGGATGTAATGTTGAAAACGCTTCGTACGGACTGACAATTTGTGCAGAACGAGTGGCGATCTCTGCGGCAATTGCCCAAGGCTGTTCGAGCTTCAGTGCGATTTGTGTTTCGCTCAAAGGCATCCCGGTGCCTTGCGGAGCCTGTCGACAGTTCCTCGTCGAGTTCAATCCGGAAATGCTTATCCTTCTCGACGACGTGAACCACGCTGCTGAGACGCCACCAGAACTCGTTCGCCTGTCCGAACTGCTGCCCCGAGCGTTCCGGCTGAGTTGAAGTACCTTGGACAGTCTTGTCCAACAGCCTTCGTCTCCGAAAAGCATTTACGACACACCAGCGACTATTCGTGCAGCTGTCAGCGTGTTCTGCAGCAGCATCGCAATCGTCATGGGCCCGACACCACCAGGGACCGGAGTGATGGACGACGCGACTGTCATGGCGGCGGTGAAGTCCACATCGCCAACCAGTCGTTCATTGACTCGATTGATACCCACGTCGATCACCACGGCTCCGGGCTTGATCATGTCGCCCGTGACGAATTCCGGGATTCCGACTGCCGCGATCAGAATGTCTGCCGTGCGGCAAACGGCACCGATGTCTGTTGTGCGGCTGTGGCAAATCGTGACTGTCGCATCAACGCCTTTCTGCACCAGTAACGCGGCCATCGGCTTGCCCACAATGTCGCTGCGACCGATCACGACGGCATGTCGTCCCGCTGTTTGAATCTTTGACACCTGCAGCATCTTCATGACGCCTGCCGGGGTACATGGCAGGAATCGTGGCCGACCCTGCAACATCAATCCGGTATTCTCCGGATGAAACGCATCGACGTCTTTGGTGGGCAGAATCGCGTCCAGAATCTGCGTTGAATCCAGATGCTTCGGCAACGGCAACTGCACCAAGATTCCGTGGACCCCCGCATCAAGATTGAGCGTATCGATCAATACCAGTAAATCAGCCTGAGTCGTTGCGGCGTCCAGTCGGTGCAGCGTGCTTTTAAGCCCCGCCTTTTGGCAGGCGCGCTCTTTGTTGCGCACGTACACTTCACTCGCCGGATCGTTGCCGACGAGGACCGCCGCCAGATGCGGAAGGACTCCTGTATCACTGATCAACTGCTGCGTTTCGGCTGCGACCTGATTTCGAACAGATTCGGCAATGGCTTTCCCATCAATGATTTGGGCGGGCATAATTCATAAATCCTGGAATGCAAAACCGGATAGACCAGAAAGGTGACGTCTACTCAGGACAAAATGGACTGTAGTGTAGGGTATATGAAGCAAAGAGAAACGCACCGGAAGCGACATCAGACCAACGATTCAGGTTTCTGAGCTGACTGACGAACCCTTAAATAGGTCATCGCCAGCAATTGATTCCGGTTGAGTGCTTCCATCAGTCGTGCCCCTCCATTCGCCCCCACGGAATTAGGACCAGAGTCTGCGGGCCTGAAGCGAATAGTCTCTCCGCTTCGGGGCCGAACTTCCCGGCTGCCGCCCACGTTTCTTTTTCGGGGCTTCCTGCCGCTGCTGCGGATCGTCGACCTGATTGCTGCGATCAATGCGTGATTGCTTTTCAGATTTCTTCCCGAAGCGTTCGTCTTTGAGCTGCCGAATCTCGGCCTTCGCTGCATCAAGTGCGGCCTGCAATTTTATATTCCGCTCAACCACCCGAGCATGCATGCATGCTCTTCCAATAGCCAACCTCACGCCGCAGCTCGATGTTTTCTGCACGCAGTTCCGCGACTTCGTGACGCAATTCCGCCATCAGAGTCCGTAACGACTCCAACGGCTGCTCAACCGGATTCCATTCCAGACCTGCGGCACTCATCATGCCGAAAACTAAATCATCCCGGCAATCTCCGCCATCTCAGTTTCAAAAGCCCCACGCCTTCGGCGAATCTTTACTCGCCGGCACAGCTAAACATAATTCAAGTAACGCTTTGCTTCAAATTGCCCAGCCGGTGTGTTCCGGTCGGTGGAAGCCCCATGACGCCGCCATTGCGTCGGCTGCTTCCTCGATGTCAGTAATTTCTCCCCATCCCCCGTTACGAAGAAACGCATGCGCAAATTCGTGAGCAATTACGTACATTGCAAACTGTTCAGAAGCTGTCGACAGCTTTGGGCGAAGGACCACGCAGCGGCTGCCATTGCCCGGAGGACCAGGTGTGGGCATCAGGAACGACCACCCGATTCCGGGTTCGTAATTGTCAATCGTCACGCAGAATCGAGCGTCGTCCAAAAAGTCGAGTTGAACTTCTGACGGCAGCTGCTCCAGTACGAACAACACCCGCTGCTGCAACACGGGGTACTGGGAAAACGGCTCAAGGTAAGCGGCGAAACCCATGTGATTATCTGTTTCCGTTTTGAATTGACTTATTGCCGCCTCCGGGATGTTCAAAATTTCCCCCGGCTTCATCTCGATGGTCTGGTCCTCGAAACGGAGCGTTGCCACGCCCTTCAGCACTACCGCCGACACCCCGCATTTGCAAAACCAGATTTGAGAGGACTGCCTGGAACGTTTTTCGAGGCAATTGCCGTTGAGCTAGCGATGTTCCGCTCCCGACGAAAACCCCAAGGCGAACAGGTCGGCATCCTTCAGAACGAATCGCAGTCGGACGGTTTTTCCGGCCAGCACAATGCCTTCATCACGCGGTTCGTGCAGATGCAGCCTCACATTGTCGAGCTTCTCGATCAGATGCTGATCAATAAACAATTCTCGCCTCGAACCCAGCTCTATCGTCGGCTCCTGCGCAACAGCCGCGGAGCACAACAACGTGAGCACCAGAGTGATTAAAACCTGGTATTTCGAAGACCGGATCATGATTATAGCCCTTTATCTGCGTTCTCACTCTGCCATTCGATGCCCTTAGCGGTCACTCGAAATCGTCGGGCCCGAATGCTGGAGCCCTGACCCTCCTCGTAGTACACGACCAGAACGCTGCCATCGTTGAGATTCGCCATTGAAGGATACGCGCCGATGACATCGTCAATGACCACGTTTTCGCTCCAGGTCTGGCACTCATCGCGGCTGAATCGGAGACTGGTGTTTGGCAGGCGAAATGCCAGCAGAATCACATTATCCTGCGTCCGCAGGAAATAAGGACAATGACCGGCAAAGCCCATCGCCTTTGAAACCGTCCATGTGGTCCCATGGTCTTTCGATGTTGCAAACGACATGTGTGGACGCTGCGCCGCATACAGAGTTCCATCCTTCAATTCGACGATATCTGTTTCTGCGTCGAGCTGAACTCCGCCGTTATCGATCAGGACTTCCGGCTGCCAGGTTTTTCCGCCGTCATCGCTGAAAACGACCGATCCCTGCGAGTTCTTTGCGTTCTCGGTATAAAGCCCCAGAATTAAACGACCGTTTGAGAGTTCTCGAATCGGCGAACTGCAATAGTGCGTTCTGGTGATTTGCTGTGGCACGGACCAAGTTTTCCCCAGATCATCCGATGTAATCATCCACGAGCCAAGACCTTCGTAGCTCTGACCATCTGCACCCTTACGCAGCGAGAAGAAATTGCAGATCAACCGACCGCTCTTCAATTGCACGATTGACGGATCGCGGTCATCGTCCGGACCGTCATACAGCGTCGCCGCAGCTGACCATGTCTGGCCTTCGTCACTCGACATGCAGTACGCAATACGTCCTCCGTTGGGCAGTTGGTCGTTGGGCAACGCGACGTGACCGTAGCCCGCATAGAACGCACACATCAGCCGCCCGTCGCTGAGCCGACAGACATCAGGAAACGCCTCGTAGCCACCAGCGCCAGCATCTTTACAGACATACACAAATGGGGACGTCAGAAAAATCCAGTCTTTTGAAGCCTCTGCGTTCTGAAGGTCGATCGCCAGCTCGTCAGCAATGAGTGACGATGGGGTCTGAGACAACGCTGTCAAACAAAGCAGCAGGAGGATACTTGCTCGCATTTTGCTCTCTCCGGAAAAATACCGATCTGTAACCGGCCGACACCCACGCTCGCCTGATTGTGACCGTCTTCATTCATCACTTCATGCTGTTCGAGCTGGCTCGTGAACGGGTCGCGAGCCAATGTCACTCTCGGGCAGATATCGGCGAACCTTCACACGGATCATTGCACGAGCTCGTTCAACATCGCGATCACGAATTGCGCCCGCAAGTTCCGTGTGTTCCCATGCGATCCGTTCTGCGTTGGCAGCGTCAATATTTTTTTGAACCTCGAAGGTGCTGAAGAAGTCGATCAGCACTCGCTGCATTCCAGAAATCAATATTGAACCAGTCATTTCCAGCAGCAAGGAGTGGAACATGACGTCCAGTTCCTTTTCTTTCACTATCTTTTTCGTGCTCCGACCAATTACCGTCTTCTTGATCTGTGCGGCAATATTGACAAGTCGCGAAATCTGCTCATCGGTCGCGTTCTTCACAGCCAACTCAATCGCACCGACCTCCAGCACATAGCGCAGGCGCGCCAGGTCGGCCAGATCGACCTCGGATCGCACAAGGGCTGGCAAACTCTCAGAAAAAAGTCGCACGGGATCAGGATGCCGAACAATCAGCCCTTTACGCTGGCGACCTTCGAGCAGCCCGATTGCGCGCAACTGACCCACGGCTTCACGAGCGACCGTTCGCGACACGTCGAATTTCTCAGCGACCTCCCCCTCGGTCATAAACAGTTCACCGTCCGGCAGGCGCGCCTTCTCGATGTGCCGCCGAAGTCGCTCGGCGAGCTGCTGTGACAGGTTTTTTCGCGGCTCTCGGGTCATCGAACTAAAGTCCCTTATACAGGGGTGACTCATGCCGCTTAGGCATTTCTGCAAATGCGTGAGGTAAGTATAATACTATTTTATTGGACTTCCAAGGGATGGTCGCACACTGATTTAAGGGCCTGCTAGGACTGTGATCGGAGGGAGTCTGGCTGTGTGATTTCACGAAAGACGTCCGGACGCTTCGATCGGCCAGACGTCAACAACGACTCCGTTTTCATGCACAACCATTTCGCGGTAGAGATTGCAGGTCGTGCAGGCATGGCTGGGAATCATGTGCAGCGGCTGTCCGATTGACCAGTCCGGTGTTTGATTCATAACCACATGTTCTTCCGCAAGAAAGAACGGAATGACAACGTCGGGATAATCACGGATCCCGGGGACTCCAAATTCCGCTCCTGCTCCCTTGACGCCGACATCCAGCACGGCCTTGCCTGGACCAGGACGACTGATGACGCGAACCAGGATCGACAACGCGACTTCAAACTCAGGAGTCAATCGAAAATACTGACGATCCATCGTCGCATAAGTGCCCGCCTGAATTTCATCAACCCCGTCCAGAATTCCCGTGCAATCGTACGTCGCACTGGAACAGCCGCTGATGCACGAAACGGGAATACCAGAACGTTCCAGCAGCCGCCGAATCTCCACTGCCTGCTGCATTGCGTCTCGTGACTGAATCCGCCGTTGTTCGCGATCAACTACATTCACCAGGTGTCCTTCGTATGCCTGAAGTCCACTGAACTCCACGCCGGGCATACCTGTCAGCGTCGTTGCCAGCTTCAGTACTGCTTCGCCAGTCGTTAGGCCGCATCGTCCCATGCCAATGTCCACTTCGATCAACAAATTCACCACCGATTCTGCCGCCACTGCGGCGCGGCTGATGGCTTCGACCTGATCAATGTGATCGACGGCCACGGTGATGCGGGCTCGTTTTGCGAGCCGCACAAGTCGCCCGACCTTAGCGGCACCGACGACCTGGTTGGCGATCAGCACATCACGAATACCATTGTCAACCAGCACTTCAGCTTCGCCGAGTTTCGCGCATGTCATGCCGACAGCGCCGGCCAGCATCTGGCGTTTTGCCAGAGTCACGCACTTATGATTCTTGAAGTGAGGACGCAGTTTGGCAGGCCGGTCCCGAAAAAAGCCAGCCATCCTCGCGAGGTTTCCGTCGCTGGCCGCTCGATCCAGCAGCAGCGTGGGCGTATCCAGCTCTTCAATCACCTGTCCGATTCGAGCGTCCTTACAATCGCTTTCCACAGGCAATGACATCGACGAAGAAGTACTCAATCCGGCCATGTTGATTTCTCAGCAGCAAGTGAATATGGACGCGATTTGGAACTCCAATACCCGTGGCTGTAGTATTGTTGACTCAATCCAGAGGTGCAGAAATTTCCAGAAGATCGATCGCCGGTGAGCCGTTGCAGAAGATTGTGGCCATGCGTCCGTAGGTGACTTGGCCTTCTTTCATCTGCAGCGTTTTGACCAGTCCCGGACCGGCAGTGAAACGCAGGATGGCACCGAGATCAACATGACGCAGGACGTTGTGTTGAATGAGGACTCGCCCCAGTGGAATGATGCCGGCGAGGATCTCCCGTTTGACACATTCCGTCACGTATTCGAAATTGAAGCGGACGTAGCCCAGTTGCACAATTTTGTCGGTGCCTCTTTTCCGCAGGAGACTTCGTCGCAGATACAGCTCATTTTCAAATCGCTGATCAATGACTGACACTTCGACCGCGCACTTGTGAAAGGCTTCCATCGTGACGGTCATGTGAAGCTCATGCACGAGCATCTGACGATACGGTTCCGGCGTGGCTTCCTTGGCAACGTGCTCAGCGGTCAGATAGAGCGGTTGGCCTTCCGGTTCCGGAAACAGGCTCACAAGTTCCTGAAGTTCGATGATCGGATTCACGGCGATTTCCTGTGGAGTTTGGAAGTGGGACCACGTAAGGCATGTACTCTAACTATTCCATTTTCATTGCGAAATCGTTCTATCCTCCACACGGTCATGAGAGAGAGCATTGGCGAGCGGCATGCGTCAGCTTGCCGGTACAAAAACGAGGTACCGGTGGGCTCACGCCTTGTCATTACCCACATTTCAATCAAGGATCGGCCTCTTTTGGTTTAACCCGAGCCAACGGCGCTGCGCTGAAGTCATCCTCGCCGTTGGCTCGTGTTAAACATTCACCACAGCGATTTCTCCGAAAACAGGCGACCTTTTTTGATTGGACACATCGAAGATGTGGGTAACGACAAGGGCTCACGGCGAGCGTTTCTTCCGTCGCTCGAGCGCCTTGCGATACACGGCTACGTATTCCTGGGCACTGCGGGTCCATGACCAGTCACGCGACATGCCGTTTCGCACAATGTGTTCCCAGACATTCGGCTGACGGTAGAGCCCGACAGCTTTTTCAATCGTCTCAGCCAGCAGATCTTTCGAGTAGGCGACAAAGACGAAACCAGTCGCCGTCTGTATGGACTCCGATTCCGATTCAAAATTCTCAACCGAATCTGCCAGCCCGCCAACCTTGCGCACAATCGGAACTGTCCCGTATCGCAGGCTGTACATCTGATTGAGTCCACATGGTTCGAAGCGACTTGGCATCAGAAAGATATCGGCCCCGGCTTCAATCTGGTGCGCCAGAGATTCGTCAAAACCAATCTCGACGGCGACCTTCCCGGGATAGCGGCCTGCAAGATCCCGCAACTGTCCTTCGTACAGCGGATCGCCTGTTCCAAGAAACACCATCTGCAAATCCTGAGACAGAATGCGTTCGGACGCGCCCATAATCAGATCGAAACCTTTCTGATCAGCCATGCGTGAAACCATGCCCAGGATCGGCACGTCTGCGCGCTGATCCAGGTGCATCCGCCTCTGCAGGTGCGCTTTGCACTGCCGTTTGCCATCGGCCACGGTGTCGATCGAATACCGCGCGGAAAGATGCTGATCGGTTTCCGGATTCCAGACGTCGTCGTCAATGCCGTTGAGGATTCCGACAAGATCGTCCCG
>CANJQC010000075.1 GCA_947476295.1 Planctomycetaceae bacterium
CTTCCAGGAAGCATTCATCTCTATTCTCCATTCAACATTCAACAGGGTTAACCGAAACACAGTGTATGACCTTGGCGGTCCAAACTTAGTTTGACTTAATGTAATCATCGGGAACTTTCATTTCTTCCGGCCGCTCTTTCGCCATAGTCACAAACTCATCGACGCACGGGGGACAGCAGAACTCATAAGAGTTTCCATCCACAATCCACGTGAATTTGGGATTGGCTTTCGTTTTTGTCACGGGGCAAATTCGATCGCCTTCCTTTGGGAACATGTTGTGGGACGACGGAACACCCCGAAATTTTTGAGTGGCAGTCACACCG
The DNA here is from genome assembly GCA_947476295.1 of Planctomycetaceae bacterium. GTDB lineage: Bacteria > Planctomycetota > Planctomycetia > Planctomycetales > Planctomycetaceae > SXXK01. Next base: position 324 of record CANJQC010000075.1, read on the forward strand.
CCATTCGCTTTAATATCGGCCTGCGTGTATTTTCCGCCCGCTGTCAAATACAGCTTCCGCTCTGCTTCTGCCAGCAGGCTCTCAGGCATTTCTTCAGCGTGGCTTTCTGTCACCGTCGTGAATCCCACACGAAATCGCTCACCAGCGATTCGCAGATTCGGAATCGTGACATCTAGTTGCTTACCTCGAAACGCCTCCGGCAACTGCCCGACGAATTGCGACGTCTTATCGGGCGAGTCACCGTCCTGAGGAACAGCCGCAAGCTCGACCGGCGTCGCGTTTGGATCACCGATCGCCCTGACATAGGCTTTGACCGGCTGCACATCCACTTCCTGGATACGGGTTTCATCTTTACCCAGCATCAACAAGCGAAAATCACCGGTCGTTTCGATGACCGCTTCTGCATGGTAACTGTCCGAGCCGATCGGAATGATGATGCCGCCATGAGAGCCCGGATTGTGAGGGTGCTCTTCTTCAGTAATTCTCTTCTCGCCATTTGCGACAACCGAAGTCGTTGTGGGTAGTACAGGTAAATCAACTGACTTTGTTGCGGCGTTAGCGGGTGCGACTGTGGTCGGTTGAGATTCTGAACTGCATCCAGCCAGCATCACTAGGAGAACACTGGTCGAAAGCGCGCTCGCAGAAAAAACGACTGTATACGATTTCATTTTTGCAACTCCTTGGAATCACTCGCGCATTATTGCGTCTAGGAAGATTAAGACACGGCACTTGTCTGCTGACAATGCAGCCAAAAGCATGTGAGCGATATCGCGCAACGACTTGCGCTGTCCGTCAAAGCAGTTTTCAGAATCAAGTAGCAGCGTTCATGAGAACTCTGTCGATTCTTAGCAGGCAGGTGCGAGGCCCGAATTCTGACGAATCAGGCTACCTCAATAGCAAATTCCTGCAGGACTGGGCGTAGGTATCAACAGCGACGCACACAATGCGCAATCAGAACCGCTGTGCCTGTTGGCATCGAGTCAAATCTGCATGGCGGCAGCCTAATTCTCTGTGGCGACATTTCATCAGCGGACAGGAAGAAGCTCGGTGAGCAGATTTCCGAAAGTTTAAGCATCCACTTAACCCACGGCGACGTTGGCAGTATCTGGCTGTCGTCGATCTTCGCTCCGACTGTGCGATGTTTGCGACACGGGCAATCGTGCTTCTTGTCGCCTTCCGAGTTGGTTGGACACGAATTTGCCGAGTCATCCTGCTGACAGCAGCAGGGTGACTCAGATGATTCTGCATTCAACACGCGCATCGTACAACAGCAGACCGAAGGCCCCAGAAGAGTCGTCCCGATGAGTAGCAATGAAAGGATACGGTGCAACATTATAAACTTCGCTGTCAGAAAGCTCCGGCAGTGTAAAGAATAATATGACTCCGAACACAACACAACACCAGATCAGGTACAAGAACTCCTGCTGGCTCCGAGTTGAAGTTGTGCTGGCAGCATGGCATTTTCAGCACATGAGTGGAGGCCACTCGGTAACCAGCTGAGGGCAGTTTCGCCACGACCGGCTCATATCCCTCCTGCTCCTCCTTCAAATAAAGTTATGACCCGAAGTTCCGGGTCCAGCTTCGAAGGCGCAAGATACAAGACCTCATTGTTCTCAATGTCAGGCTGTTGAGTCCGTCCGGGCATTTCCAGACTCTCGTGCGGCACCAGAGGCCGACGACGTTTGCGACGAAGATGCTGCAGGCCATCGTTGAGCGCAAGCCGATGCACCCAGGTTGTGAATTCAGATTCAAACCGAAAGGAGCTAGGCGAGCAGAACACATGCAGAAAAATATCCTAAGGAATCAACTCGCCAGAAACGAGGCAAATGTCCGATGATCGTACATCGAGCATCATTGGAAAATTTCTGACACTAACGTTTTCTATGTGCGAGTGCTTTCGCCCAACCAATTTGCGTGGAAAAAAAGATGTGGAAGACTAATCTGCACTGATCTTCGCTAATCCGGATTAGTGAAGATCAGCGCAGATTAGTGTTCTAAATGCCTGAATAAAACCTTCGCGCATAGAATCCGTTAGAGTCAGGGAAATTTAACACAGTCAATTCCTGTAACGCTTGCCGAAACGCCTCCTAGTATCGGCAGACTCTGCGGTTTATTGTATGAGATATTGAAGTGAAGTCCGCTGATCGATATCATCCGGGAAGGTAGGTTGTCCTGTAGACTGAGATAAAATGCGTTTACTCCTTCCAATTTTCCTCATCCCGATGGTGCTGGCCAGTCAAAGCCTTTGCGCCGTGCATATGCACATTGGGACGCATTCAGCGGAATTGGGAAGCCATGCGGGGACCCCGCATTTCCACGCGGAAGCAGGTAACGGTCATTCGCATAGCCATGACAGTTTGCACTCGAATGGCAGCGAGACTGCTAAAGATCCTCAGCCGGGCGTTGAAGAATTCCCCGATCATAACGACGGGGCTTACTACGTCTCAGATTCGGTAAGTCGAGATACAAATCGCCTCGCCCATGACAAATTGGCCGAGTTATTACTTGCCAGTATAATCGGTCACGAACTGTCAACGCTGTCACTCAGTTCCTTCTCGATACTGAATGCAGACGGTCTGACTTATTGCCGCCTGTCTGGCATTGCGCGCGTTCCACTGTTTCTGCGCGATGCATCGATTCGCTGTTAACTGATTATGTGCAGGCTCCGATCTGTGTCCAGCAGTCGTGATTGTCTGCGGCATCAACCTTTCTCAGGCCAAATTCCTTCCCTGAGACCACCGGCACGGAACTTCAGATTTCCGTGAACTTCTGCCTGACTTGATGGGGCAGTGTCCCAAGGCTTCATTTTCGCCACACCCCCGCAAACGCCGACGGCACTGTACTTTGCGGGGACAGTCTCGCCAAAGCTCACGAACCACAGGATAGGTGTATTCATGAAACCATTGAAGACTCTCGGAGCCATTATTCTTGTTGCGGGATTGGCGGCAGTTTTAATTCTGTCGCGAAGCTACTGGAGTGCGTGGCTCTCTTCAGGTGCCACTGCTCAAAAGAGCTACGACGCCCCCGTCGCACCGATACAGGAAGCAAAAACGCTGAAAATGACGGAGCAGGCTAGGAAGAATCTGGGACTGGTTTCCAAAGCAGCAAAACCACAGGTGTATTGGCGCTCGATCGAAGTGCCGGGCGAGATTGTTGATCGTCCTGGTCACTCTGACCGAGGCGTGACGTCGCCCGCCGTCGGTGTCGTCACTGAGGTTCACGCATTTCCTGGCGATACCGTGAAGCCTGGAGATAGACTGTTTACGCTGCGGCTATTTAGTGAGTATTTGCAGAACACTCAGTCAGAGCTGTTCAGGGCGACTCGCGAAATTCAGCTGATCACCGAACAGCACGCACGACTGGCAGAATTTGTGAAGTCAGGCGGAGTACCAGAAGTCCGACTCATCGACCTCGACAATCAGTTGCGTCGGCAAACGGCACTGGTTCAATCGTATCAACAGGACTTGCTGACACGCGGGCTCAATCCGGAACAGATCAAGAGTGTTGCTGATGGAACTTTTGTTTCCACAATCGATGTCGTTGCTCCGCCGGCAATCGGTCATTCGAAAAAAGTCAGCGATATTCAGCCAGTCGCATTTCAATCATCCGGTATCAATGTCGAAGGGCCTGCTTTCGAAGTCCAGGAACTGAATGTCGAACTGGGGCAGCAGGTTCAGGCAGGACAGTTGCTATCGACACTGGCCAATCATCAATCGCTGTTTATCGAAGGACATGCATTCAAACGTGAGGCGTCATTTCTGGCGAAGGCGGCTGAAAACAAATGGCCAATTAAGTGTACATTCGCTGAAGACGATCAGATCGACTGGCCAGCGTTTGATCAAACCTTGGAGATCCGGCATCTCGCCAATTCCATCGATTCCACCAGCAGAACGTTCAACTTCTTCATTCCACTTTCGAACCAGTCCCGAGCCTACGACAAAGATAATCAAACATTTATTGTCTGGCGGTTTCGACCGGGCCAGCGAATCCGCCTTCAGGTTCCCGTGGAAGAACTCAAGGACGTGCTGATCCTGCCATCTTCGGCAATTGTCAGGGAAGGCCCTGAGGCTTATGTATTCCAGCAGAACGGCGATCTCTTCAATCGCCTCGCGGTACATGTGCTGCATGAAGACCGGCTGCAGGTTGTGGTGGCCAATGATGGAAGCGTAAAGCCGGGTTTGTACCTCGCGCAGAGCTCTGCTGCGTCTCTGAACCGAGTCCTGAAGGCTCAGGCCGCCAGCGGCATTCGCGCTGATGTTCATGTCCATGCCGATGGAACAGTTCATGCGGCGCATTGATTTTGGATTTGTGATTTTCGATTTTGGATTGGAGGGCAAAACGATGGATGAGAACGATCTACGGCAACGCACGAAGCAGTTTGCGCTTCGAGCCATGAAACTGGTGGCAGCGTTGCCGGAGACGGCGATCGGGCGAACCATTGGGAATCAGCTTGTTCGTTCGGCAACTTCGGTTGGGGCCAATTATCGAGCTGCATGTCGCGGGCGCTCAAAGCCCGAGTTTGTCGCAAAACTCGGCATCGTCGTCGAAGAAGCGGATGAATGCGGGTACTGGCTCGAACTGATCATCGACGGCGAATTATTGAGAAGAGATCTCGTCGAGCCGCTCCTTAACGAAGCCAACGAACTCACCGCCATCATGGTCGCCTCCCACAAAACTGCCCAGTCTTCAATCGAAATTCAAAAATCGAAAATCAAAAATGTTTAACGCCGTCATTCGCTTCGCACTTCGCTATCGCATGCTGGTTCTTGTCATCAGCATGGCCCTGATGGTCTATGGATCATATCTCGCCACGCAGATGCCGATCGATGTGTTTCCCGACCTAGACCGGCCGCGAGTCATCATCATCACTGAATGTCCTGGACTCGCCACTGAGGAAGTAGAGACACTGGTCACTCAGCCGATTGAAATTGCGCTCCTAGGAGCCAGCGGGGTTCAGGCCGTCCGCAGTCAATCGACTGCCGGTTTGAATGTGATCTACATCGAGTTCGACTGGAACATGGAGATTCGTGCCGCGAGACAAACGGTTCAGGAGCGGTTGACGACTTTGGGCAGCGTATTGCCGGAAGGAATCCTGCCACAAATGACGCCGCCGGCGTCCATCATGGGTCAGATCGTTGTTGCAGGACTTTACCGTCAACAGGGACCGAAGGGCGGTGAGCTGTTTCCTGTTGAGCGAACAGCCCTGATGGCCGAATTGGTTGTACCTGACTCTGTGAACAAAGACGGAGTCGCAGAATCGCCTCAGGTCTTTGTATGGAAACCGACAGACCGTCACCGAGTCAGCTCATGGAAATCAATTGCTGTCGATAAAGTCGAATGGCATGTTTCTGAACGATCGGACGACATACACGGTACTGAACGAGATCGCGTGGCCACGATTACAATCGATGGGAAGTCGCATGACGTCGAATTCCCATCGGCGGCGTCTCGTCAAATGTCGCTACGAACCACCGCTGACTGGGTTGTCCGTCCACGTATCCTGAAAGTGACCGGAGTGGCTGAGGCGTTTCTGCTGGGTGGCGATAAAAAGCAGTATCAGGTGCTGATCGATCCCACGGCGCTCATTGAATACGGCGTCACGCTTCAGGAAGTGGAGAAGGCTCTCAAGGAAAGCAACATCAATACGAGCGGCGGGTTTGCTGTTCAGGGAGAGACTGAACGCCCGATTCGAGTCCTTGGACGCCTGGGACCAGATTCGTGGCAGGTGCTTGATGACCTGCGCAAGGTTCCGGTCAAGGTTCATTCCGACCGCTCAATCCTGCTGGGTCAGGTGGCACAAGTGGTCGAGGGACCGCAATTCAAACGAGGCGACGGCAGTGTCAACGGACGTGCCGGAGTTGTGTTCACCGTTGTTAAGCAGCCGCATATAGACACACGTTCGCTGACGGACAGTCTTGCCAAGGCGTTCGCGGAAGCAGAATCGTCCCTGCCTGTGGACATCGTGATCAATTCGGAGCTGTTCCGACTCAAGAACTTTATCGACCGCGGGATTTTCAATGTCGGCGAGGCTCTGGTGATCGGAGCGGTTCTCGTGGTCATCATTCTGTTCCTGTTTCTGCTGAACTTCCGCACGACGTTTATCACACTCACGGCTATCCCGCTTTCGCTGGTTATTACGACCCTTGTGTTTCGGATCTGGGGCCACATCGCGGGGACGCACCTGTCCATCAACGTGATGACGCTCGGTGGAATCGCCGTGGCAATGGGAGAGCTGGTGGATGATGCGATCGTCGATGTCGAAAACATTTTCCGCCGCCTGAAGGAAAACAACAATCTCAAGGAGCCGAGATCGTCGCTGACGGTTGTGTACGAAGCGAGCAAAGAAATCCGCAGTGCGATCGTCTTTGGAACGGCGGTCGTGATCCTTGTGTTTTTGCCGCTGTTCGCGTTGTCCGGCGTTGAAGGTCGGCTGTTCGCTCCGCTTGGTGTTGCCTACATCGTGTCGATCCTGGCATCGCTTGTTGTTTCGCTGACGGTGACACCGGTTCTCTCCTGGTATCTACTGCCTCAGTCAAAGGCAACTCACGCGGAACATGACGGCTTCCTGCTGCGGTGTTTCAAATGGGGGGCCAGTTACCTCATACGCCTGAGCATGGCTTGGCCATTGTCGCTGATGGCGCTGACCTGGCTGATGGTCGTCTTTGCCGGCTGGGAACTTTCGCAACTGGGGCGGAACTTCCTTCCGCAGTTTGATGAAGGAAGTGTGCAGATCAATCTGACATTGCCGCCGAGTTCGTCTCTGAATGCCTCCAATAAGGTGTCTGGTGTGATCGACCGGAAACTGCGGGCGATGCAGAAGTCAGAGCAGAACCCTGATGGTCCGATTCTGCATTTTGTCCGGCGTACGGGACGAGCAGAAATGGACGAGCATGCCTCGCCCGTCAATACGGGTGAGTACATTCTCAGCATGAACCCCGACATCCAGACACGGCGCGAAGAAATCCTGAAGAAGTTTCTCAACGAATTGAGTGAAGAGGCACCAGGCGTCGATGTCGAAGTCGAGCAGCCGCTGGCCCATTTGATCAGTCATATGGTGTCTGGCGTTTATGCACAGATTGCCATCAAGATCCACGGCGACGATCTGGACACTCTTCAACAACTTTCTGAACAGGTTAAGACAACACTGCAATCAGTTTTCGGCCTAACTCCGCCGATCGTCGAGCCAATTCGCCAGACTGAAGAACTTCACATTCGGCTGCGATCAGACGACCTAGCATTTCATGGACTCACGCGAGCCTATGTCGGCCAGATCGTGCAAACGGCCCTGCAGGGAGAAGTTGTGTCTCAAGTGCTGGAAGGCCAGCGACGCTTCGATCTGCTCGTGAGGCTGGAAGAAAACTATCGGACAGACTACGCAAATCTCGGACGACTTCGCATTGACCTGCCGGACAATCGGGGACAGATCGAATTGCGTGAAGTGGCCGACATCGGGGAAGGGTCTGGTCCCAATGCCGTCAATCGAGAGAATGCGCGCCGTCGAATTATCATCCGCTGCAACACGCAGGATCGCGATCTTGCCAGCGCCGTGGGGGAGATACAGAAGCGTATCGAGAGCCAGATTGTTCTTCCGGAGGGTTACTTTGTCGAATACGGCGGTCAGTTTGAAAGTCAGCAGAATGCGACTCGAACGATTAGTGTTCTGGCGGGGATTTCCGTCGTCGGTATGTTCGTCGTGCTGATGATTCTGTTCCCGTCGGTTCGCGTGGTGCTTCAGATCCTGAATGCATTGCCGACTGCGTTCATCGGCGGTGTGCTGGCACTGGTTATCACTCAGCAATCACTAACGGTGGCAAGTCTCGTGGGATTCATTTCGCTCGGCGGTATTGCAGTGCGAAACGGGATCTTGCTCGTCACACACTACTTTCACCTGATGAAAGAAGAGGGCGAAGACTTCACGCAGGACATGGTCATGCGCGGCAGTCTCGAACGACTTGCGCCCGTGCTGATGACGGCACTTACGGCAGGAATCGGGCTGGTGCCGCTCGTGCTTGGAGGCCAGGAGCCAGGCCGCGAGATCCTGTATCCGGTCGCAACGGTTATATTAGGAGGTCTCGTCACATCGACGTTTTGTGAATTTCTGATTCATCCCGGTCTGTTCTGGAAGTTCAGTGGAAAAGATGCGTTAAAGCTCGCCCGCATGGGGAGTTCAACAGATGAACTTGCAGATGCGCACGATTGAGAATTACCTGAGTTGAGTGGTGGTGACGAACTTGTTGTTCGTCGCCCATTGTTAGTCTTGCTCGTTGTCAATGTCGCTCGCGCCGCTTGTGGCAAGAGCATTTCTTTTGTCTGGAGATCGTCGAATGAAGAAGTATCAAAATTTCATGGCAGCAGTCGCTGGCCTTGCCGCAATCAGCCTGGCTGCCGGGTGCCAGGAACAGACCGGGACGGAGACCGCTGCACCGACAACGCCAGCGGCCACCGCCGCTGCTGAGCATGGTCATGAACATGCGGAAGGCGAAGGTGAACACGGGCATGGTCACGGAGCCGGACCGCACGATGGTACTTTGGCCGATTGGGGCGGTGGCAAGTACCACGTTGAGTTCACAGTCGATCATGAACAGCAGGAAGCCACGGTTTACATCCTCGGCAGCGACGAAAAGTCGCCCGCCCCGATCAAAACCGACAAAGTGTTGCTCAGCATCGGCGATCCGGAACTGATGGCTGAATTGATGCCAGTACCTCTCGACGGCGAGGCTGATGGCCTCTCATCACGGTTCGTCGGCAAGCATGAAAAGCTTGGCATCGTGCAGGAATATGCGGGAACGATGAGTGCCGAGATTGAAGGGACACCATATACAGGTGACTTCAAAGAAGAGGCTCACGATCATAAGTAAATGGAATCCGACAACAAAGCGCCTGACGGCTCTCGTAAATGTCGGGAATGCGAAGTTTTGGTTGCCAGAGGAACGCCTTTAGAGTCTGCTCATCCATCGCAGACCCTGAGGCAAAGTCTGCCGCCACGACCGGATGGCTAAATCTATGAAATTATTCGAACCACCGATGCGACCGACCTGCAGGCACTATCGTTACAAGCAGCCCTGCCTTTTCATTTTCGCAGCCATGCTGACGCAGCGTTGATTGCGGAACGGGGACAATCCGCGATACTTTGAGGCCGATAAGGCAACGCGAATGAATGATTCAGGGCTTGCAGGCTGATGGCTTCACTTCTGGAAGTAGACAATCTCGTCAAAAAATACGGCGATCTCACGGCAGTGGATCGGCTGAGTTTTGACGTGGAACCCGGCGAAGCGTTCGGATTACTCGGCCCAAACGGGGCGGGCAAATCGACCACCATGATGATGATCTGTGGACTGCTTGCGGCAGACTCTGGAGAAATCCGACTCGAAGGACGACGTCTGGATCGCACACGCCCCGAAAGTCGGCAGCGGATGGGCGTCGTGCCTCAGGATCTGGCCCTCTACCCGGATCTGACGGCTCGTGAAAACCTGATGTTCTTCGCCAGCCTGTATCATTTGTCCGGGTCGCAGTTACGAAAAAAAGTCGATGAGGCGCTGGAACGAGTCGGCTTGACGGCGCGCGCCGATGACTTTGCCGAGACGTTTTCCGGTGGCATGAAGCGTCGTCTCAACTTTGCTGCCGCAGTGATGCACGATCCGGTGCTGCTGATTCTTGATGAACCGACCGTTGGTGTTGATCCGCAAAGCCGCGCGCATCTGATAGAATGCATTCGCAGTCTGCAGAGGAGCGGCACGGCCATCATCTATGCCAGTCACTACATGGAAGAAGTGCAGATCGTCTGTACACGTGCGGCGATTGTGGATCATGGCAGGCTTCTGGCATGTGATACGATCTCGCAGTTGTTGAAACAGATTCCGTTTGAGGTCGAGTTGCGGCTCGGTCAGTCGAAAGTCCCGCAAGGCATGTCGCTGGGAACGTCGGCCCGGGTGGAACAGGACGGTGATGAGGCCGTCGTACGTTTCAGCATGCAGGATCAATCATGCGAAACGGCGCTGAACCGTGATGTCACAAATATCCTGACGACGCTGGAACGACACTCTGTCAGCGTGCGATCGATTCGGACTCATGAACCTAATCTGGAACGCCTGTTTCTGAAGTTAACGGGGCAACGACTTCGTGATTAGTATGGACGCTTTCAAAATAACGCTTAAAGACCTGCGGCTGCTGTCCCGGGATCGTCGTGCGCTGGTGATTCTGGTCGCGATGCCCATGGTGATCATTGCCATCGTCGGGTCATCGACCGGGCGACTGCGAGCGAATCGGGCACAGAGTCGACAGGGGCTGACGATTGAAGTGGCCGATTTAGACCAGTCGGAAACCGCGCGAAGACTGGCTGGGTTTCTGGCAAGCTATGACAATGTCATGGTGCGTCGCGCTGAGATTAGCAACCCTAATGACACGATGGCGCTCAAAGAATTGAAAATAAAACGTCCGACAGACAACATTGATATGCGACTCGTGATTCAGGCAGGATTCGAAAGTCGGATTCGTGAGCTATCGACAACTCTCCTGACTTCACCTGACGAATCGACTCGAAAAGATGGACTGGCGGCTGTCAATCTAACACTCATTAGTAACGAAACGGCCAATGACCCGATGATGGAAGGTCTCGCTAAAACGCTTGTGAAGCTGTCATTGCAAAATGCCATACTTCCGGTCCTTGCCGTAAAAGTTCCTTCCTTCCGCGGTGCCGCACGAGATTCTGTCATTCCTACAGCCTGGGAGGAATCGAACGCCGCCAAAGCCGCTCCGACGGACACCGGCAATCGCGTCTACCAATTTTTTATTCCAAGTTACACCGTGCTGTTTGTCTTCTTCCTAGTCAACATCATGGGTCGTTCGTTTCTGGGGGAACGAGACACTGGCACCCTGCGTCGGCTGCGAATCTCTCCGGTCTCTCCGGTAGCGATACTAATTGGCAAGACACTTCCCTTCTTTATTCTGTCACTCGTACAGACGATCATCCTCATGATCTCCGGACGGCTGCTGTTCGGCATGTCCTGGGGACCGCAGCCGCTGTTGATGCTTCCTGTCATGCTCTGTACCTCAGCCGCTGCGACGGCACTCGGTCTGATGTTTTCAACACTGGCCAAAACCGAATCACAGGTGTCTTCGTATGGAAACCTGATTCTGCTGTCGAGTGCTGGAATTAGCGGGTGTCTGGTGCCTCGGGCGTGGATGCCGCCGATGAGCCAGAAAATCAGCCTGTTCACACCTCATGCGTGGGCCTTGGATGCATACAGCGAACTGCTGACACAGGAAATGCCCCGGATTTCCACGATCGTTGAGTCCTGCGGAATGCTGCTGCTGTTTAGCATGGCGTTCTTCGTGGTTGGTCTGTACCGCTTTAGGGCGGACGAGTGAATTTGCCGCAAACTGGCCATCCGTTGACTGGCGAAAACTGAATAAATGCGCATAATGCGCACTCTGGGGATGAATGTCGCACTGTCCACTTGCCAATTAACGGGGAGTTCACCGCGATGAAGAACAAGAAGAAGAACAAAGACGATAAGACCGAAGCGACATGTTCGGTCGCCCGGGTGACAGAGATCATTGCTTTGTCACCTGTGAGTTTCGAAGACGCCGTTACCGTCGGGGTGGCTCGTGCGTGCAAAACGTTGAAGAACGTGACCGGTGCCTGGGTGCAGGATCAGAAAGTCGATGTCGTCGATGGCAAGATCACCTGCTTTCGAGTCATCCTGAAGGTCACGTTTGTGCTCAACGATTAGTGAGCGGCACGGCGATACCAAGCGCGTTACGATCTGGCGCGTTCAATCGCCTGCAGAATTCCGTCCCAAGTATACACGGTGGCTTCCTGAGCCACCGTCAATCCGGACTCGCGTGCGGCTGCAGAAGTCACGGGACTGATTGTTGCGATACGGGTCTTCAGATCATTCGGAGTGATTCCGGACGTCTTCAGGAGTTTTGCAAAGTGGCGGGCGATTGAGGGACTGCTGAGCCCGATCCAATCCAGCGTGCCGGATTTCAGTCGGCACTCAACGTCGGGGCTGAGTGTTTCCACGTCACGATTTTCATACACGACCAGTTGCGCGAACAACGCCCCGACATCAGTCAACATCCGTGGCAGCACGTCACGACCGCGACTGGCGCGGACCCAAAGCACTGTTTTTCCTCGCACTTGTTTTTCCATCGCCTTTGCTAAAGATTCCGCTCGGTATTCCGGAGGCACCACGTCAGCCGAGATTCCGAAGTCCTGCAGCCTTTCGGCGGTACTCGGACCAATCGCGGCAATCTTAGCATTTCCAAGGCAGCGCGTGTCCAGTTTCGCGTCGCGCAGATGTCGAAAGAATTCTGCCACGCCGTTGACACTGGTGAAAACTAACCAGTGAAATCGCCCCAACTGACGAACGACCCGTGCGATCTCCGTTTGATGATGCTGGTTGACAGGACCGACTTCGATCATCGGCATCATGACTGGTTCACCTCCCTTGCGGACGATCCGCTGTGCCACGTCTTCAGCTTGTTCTTCAGGACGCGTCACACCGATCGATACGCCAAACAAAGGCAAGTTTTCGAACCAGGACAACTGAGCTCGCTGCTTGACGCACTCGCCAATCACAATCAGTGACGGCGGTTTGAGATTCTGGGCGGCCGCCAGCGCTGGCAGTGTTTCCAGTGTTCCTTCGACCACTTTCTGACTCGGGAGCGAAACGTGACAGACGACTGCAGCTGGCACGGATTTCGCCATCCCGGCCACCTGCAGATTCTCACAGATTTCCTTCAGTCGGCCTAATCCCATGTAGAACACCAGCGTGCCAGGAAAGGCTGCAAGTGCGCGATAGTTGAGGCGAGTTTCTTTGCGGCTGGGATCTTCATGGCCGGTGACAAACGCGACGGAGGACGAGATTTCACGGTGCGTGAATGAAAAGCCGGCGTACTCCCCGGCACCGGTCGCGGCTGTGACACCTGGAATCACTTCAAACAGAATTCCGGCTTCACGCAGCGCGGCGGCCTCTTCGCTGCCACGTCCAAAAATGTACGGATCGCCGCCCTTCAAACGCACAACCGTGCGCCCAGCCTTCGCTTCATGTATCAGGCGCGCATTGATGTCCGCCTGCGCGACAATCGCGACGTCAGTCTGCCGCGCCCGCGCCGTACGTTCGCAAATGCCTCGGGTTAAACGCAGCAGCAAAGGATTGACGAGACCGTCGTAAAGCACAAGGTCCGCCTGTGCGAGACATTCCGCGCCGCGAACGGTAATGAGTCCCGGATCACCCGGCCCCGCGCCGACGAGAAAAACTTTCCCGATTACTGTGGCTGCGGTTGAATCTGATGACATGACTGAGTCTTGCGCTGACATTTAGACGCCGGATGTGTGGATTGCAGCCGCAGTGTAACCGTTCCTCGTTGCGACGGAAATTCGACAGGGCCTATGTTTGTTGACACCAAATACTCTCAGATCGGCTTATACGATGCGGCGAGACGTTCCCTGGCTTCTTCCGGATTCATGTTGAACAGTGTGCGACCAGAGGTAGTCCATGCGTTTCTTTGCCATTGGAACACGGCGCAAGCGTCGCGGATGTTCGAGACGGCGGCGACGTCCTCCATATCACTGCCTTCAATTGCTTCAAATCGCAAGTTGATGGAAACCAGCAAATTCGGCTGATTTGTCGTGCAATCACGAAGCAGGACGCGGGCTGCCAGCCATTCGCAGCTTAGCCACCGCAGGCCGCGTGGAAGTCCGGAGGAAGATGCCAGCGCGAAATACTGACGCTCAAGCGACCCTCGTTGACTTTCAAACTGCCCCAAAAAAAAATCGGGTCCGGCAGGTTTGGGGATAAACGGTTGCGTCAGCATTCGAAGCCATTTGAGACCCACGACTGGTTCACTTTCATGTCAGGTGATCGGGACACATCAGAGTTCCTCCTGGCCTTCCATAGCGGAACGCTGGCGATGGATTGTAACGATAATTCCGATCATTCTGGATTTTCGGGTCGAATCAGATCTGCCGGAAATCCGAAAATCCCGATAACAACGATAAATCGAGTCCTATCACGGTTAATGGATCCTGTGCTCAAGCTGGTCATCGCGATGCCGCAGGTTTTTCTGTGGACGCCCGTGATCTGATTACAGACGGGATCATCCGCTGTGAACAATGTCCGTCCGGGGAAAATAACGTGAAACTCCGTTTAATTCACAATGGCATAAGTGTCGTGCTCTCGACTTTGATGCTGATTGGCTCGCCACTTCTGGCGTCCGAAGCAGTCGCGATCCGATCATCCGATTATCTGCTGGGCCATGACGGTGTGCTGGCGGGCAGTGTGCTCAATCAGAGCGGCTTGCCGGTTTCAGGGCTGCCAGTGCATGTTCTGCATGAAGATCATGTCATTGCCACGGCGTTCAGTGACGAAAACGGCCAGTTTGCCGTGCAGGGGCTGCGAAATGGTCAGCATACCGTGCAACTGGGAGCCTCGATTCAGCCCGTGCGGTTCTGGAGAAACGCAGCCGCACCGCCCGCAGCGCTGTCGCGGATGGCCATCGTCGTTGATGAAGAAGTCGTGCGAGGCCAGTGCAGTGGTGACGGTTGCGGAGAAGGATGCGGAGAAGGATTCAACGGTGGGCATCGTGGTGCCGGCTGGGGACCTGCGCTGGGCATCCTGTTAATCGGTGGTGCCGTTGCAACAACGCTCGCTCTTACGCTTGACGATGATGACGACACTCCGGCCAGTCCTTAGTTTTTCGCCGCCAGCGAATATCAAAACTTGTGAACGCCGATTGATTTCAATCGGCGTTTTTTGCTGCGCCGACGGCGGAATCCGGAAAACCGTTAAAACCTGGCTCATCGTCACAACCTGCAATGTCCGATATCTCAGAAGGATCAGTCCATCCTGTCTAATCAGGAGAATCGCGCTACGAGTCAAACTCCGCTGGTGCCTCCGGCAAGATGCGTTGCGTGAATGATTGGGAATTCACGCGGGGCTAGCTCTGCTGGACAGATCGGATGGCTGACTGGGGGAACTTTGAAAGTCTGTATTTCAAAGGAATGCGCCGGTGAAACGTCACGGCTTGCTTGCAGCAGGGATTCTTGGCTCCGCGACTGCGGTCTGCCTGTTGCTAAATCGATTCAACGGGCTGTCTGCCTCTGAGGAAGAAGCTCGCTCGTTCCGCCAGGCGCTGCATGGGACTCAAACTGCCGAAGTCGATGAAGTCGATGAAGGATTTCGCATCAACTACTACGATGCAACATGGAATCGCGTGTTGCAGGATCTGGCGAAGCACAACGAGTTGACGCTCGTGATGGACAAGGTCCCGCCAGGTCGCTTCGCCCGGAAAGACAAACGCACGTACGATGTGGATGCTGCCATTCGTATTCTTAACAGCGAACTGGAAACGCAGGGCTATCGGCTGCTGCGGCAAAAACAGTTTCTGGTAGTGCTGAATCTGGATAAAGCGAGAACCGAGTACGCTCGTCCACGACTCTCACAGGATACCAAAACCGTCGATAAGGGGTCATCGTCAACGGACAGCCTGATCCGGTCTGCTTCGTCATCGAGAATAATCGGCGATGCTGCGGACGAAGGTCCGGCAACTCCGTTGCTGGAACCGGAACGCGATCGTTTTGAACCGCAGCAAAACAGTTCACGTCGGACATCCGGTTTTGTGACGTCGCCACGTGCCCGTCCGAGTGGCAATCGGCGTATTGCCGCATCGGATGATCAGTTTTCCACCCTGAAAAACTTTGGCGCGCCCGTGCGACTGGTCTCAAATTCAGGCCAAGTCGTATCCGATGAGCAGTCAGAAGCAGCGGCTCAGGCTCCAATGGTGGTGAAGGCGGTCGATGTCGAAAAGGCAAACGCCGCCGATATTGCTCGTACCATCTACGTCGTGTTTGAAAAACGTACTGAGTTGCAGAAGCAGGGCATCGACGGATTTCCGACGTTTGCGGTGTTTGATCGAGCGGAAGATGGTTCGGCCAATAAAGCCGTACGTGCATTGTTTCGGATCGGCATCGATCAGGAAACCAACCGCGTATTGATTGAGGCACCTGCAGCGCGGATGGCTCAATTACAAAAACTGATCACCGACCTGGATCAGCCAGCCCCATTCGGCGGCGAACAAACTGTCAAAGTTGTGCAGAACAATGGCATTCAGGCGGAGACTGCTAAGCAGCTGACTGAACAGATTCATCAGCTTGTTTCAATTTCTGACGAGACGGCACCGGCGGATGCCGCAAGCCCGCGACAGGATGCAGCTGGAAGTGAGGACGATCCGGCCATCAATCTGCGAGGCGAAGTCAATATTCAGGCCATGCAGGATCTGGGGATTCTGATTCTGAAAGGCAATGAAGCGGATGTCGCAAAGGTGCAGGAGATTATCCGACGACTGGAGAAGATGAGCGTCGGATCGCTGCCTGCCATTCATGTTCTGACGCTGGAGAACATCGATTCCGAAGCCTTCGCGACAATGCTGACCAGCGTCTACGCGCAACTGACAGAACTTCGTCAGCGTGGCGGTACGGCACGCAAGACAGCCGCCTTTATCCCGGTCGTTCAGCCGAATGCGATCCTGATCATTTCGTCAGAGATCGAACGCACTTCGATTCTGGAACTGGCGAAAGAACTCGATAAGCCACTCTCGCCGGATTTTGAATTTGAAGTCTTCCAGTTGAAGAGTGCGATTGCGTCTCAGGTTGTCACAGCACTCACGAGTTTCTACGCGGAACGTACGGGCCTGGGAACAAATGTCCGCTCGATTGCAGACGTACGGACAAACTCTGTGATCGTGCAGGGACGGGCGAGTGAGCTGGCTGAAGTCAAGACGCTGATTGAACGTATCGACCGCGATGAGCCGGGATCCGTCAACCGCATGCAGGTGATTCAACTCAAAAACGCCGTTGCCGAAGAACTGAGCACGACGATTTCTCAGGCGATTCAGGCCGTCATCAATCCGCCACAGCAGACTACAACCGGGCAAGGCGGATTCGGAGGCGCGGGCGGAGCGACTCAGGGTGCGCAGGAACTGCGAACCAGCAAATCCGTGGCACTTGAGTTTCTGACGACGACGGGCGGAGTCCGCGATCTGATTCGATCGGGGATTTTGGCCGACGTCCGAGTCAACTTTGATGCACGTTCGAACAGTCTGCTTGTTTCGGCACCGGAAGCCAGCATGGGCCTGCTTGAGGCATTGATCGCGGCCCTAGATCAGGCACCTGGTGCAGTCTCGGAGATTAAGGTCTTCACTCTGCAGAACGCTGACGCGCAGCAGTCCGTCGATACGCTGGAGGCTATGTTCAATAATACCAATCAGGAGACCAAGTTAGGAATTCAGCTGGCGGGAACAGAAGGTTCATCCAGCAGCCTGATACCACTTCGTTTTTCGCCGGACCTTCGCACAAACTCTGTGCTGGCAGTGGGCAGTGCAGAATCATTGAGCGTGGTTGAAGCAATCCTGCTGCGACTGGATGCGAGTGCCACAGAAAATACAAGTCAGCAGATGATCACCGTCATCCCGTTGCGAAACGCTCCGGCAGAACAGGTTGCGGAGACCATCCTGGATTATTTGACGCAACAGCAGGCTCTTCAGCAGAGCGGCTCAGACTTGTTCAGCAACGTCGAGCGCATTCGCAAGGAAGTCGTGGTCACGGCTGACCTGAACAGCAACTCTCTGATTGTCGGTGCGTCACCTCAGTATTTCGATACGGTCGTGCAGGTCATCGAAGCGCTTGATGCTCAGCCGCCGGAAGTCGTCATTCAGGCTCTGCTGGTGGAAGTGACTCTGGATTCGACAGACGAATTTGGCATCGAACTGGGCCTGCAGGATCCTCTGCTTTTATCTCGCAGCTTAGTCTCAACGACGACAAGCGGCATTACATCCGTGGCTACTTCCGGTACGCCTGGGTTGAACTTTAATACGACCGGTCCTCTGGGGAACAACAGCGGAACGGGAACCTCTCCTGGCAATGTTGCGACTCAGGGGTTGAGTAACTTTTCGCTTGGACGAAACAATGGCGACGCAGGTTTTGGCGGCTTCATTTTTTCGGCTCAGTCGGATGCAGTGAGCGTATTGCTGCGCGCACTGGCATCACGCAGAACGGTGCAGGTACTCAGTCGTCCGCAGGTTCGTGCAACTCACAACACTGAAGCGTTTGTCACCGTGGGACAAAGCGTCCCCGTGAGCACGGGCCTTTCACAGACCAACAACAGCACAGTTTCAGGCATCGAATACAGAGAGGTGGGTATTACACTTCGTGTGACGCCTCGCATCACCCCGGACGGATTGATTGCCATGAACGTCTTTGCCGACAAGAGCTCTCTCGATCCGGTTGGCGTACCGACTGGAACTGGCACCACATCACCTAAGTTCAATCAGTCACAGGCCCAGACAACCGTCAATGTGCCCAACGGGCAAACCATCGTTATCGGCGGAATGATTACCAAATTAGATGGAACTGATGAACGGAAGGTGCCCTGGCTGGGCGATTTGCCTGTGGTCGGCAGAGCGTTTCGCTATGACAAGACAACGACAAATCGTACGGAACTGCTTATCTTTCTGACACCGCGGATCGTGCTGAGTGATATCGATTCGGAACTGATCAAACAGGTGGAAGCAGAACGTCTGCACTTCATCGAATCGGACGCAGAGGAACTTCATGGTCCGCTCTACAGTGTGCCAAAATCGACAATGCAACCACTTTGGAAGCCTGAGGAAGGCACATTTCTGACTCCTGACATGAAGATCGATGAAATGCTGGAACCAGATGTGAACGTCCCGTAGTTCAGGGTGGGACCAGTTTGTAAAACGCGGCCCTGCCGCATCAGCCACCACGCGCTATCGGTCTGTTGATTTAATGAGCGGAACGGCGCTAGCCGCCGGTGAATGTCTGAAAACAACCCAGCGCGGGCTTCGCCCGCAACCCAAAGTAGCCATCACGCTCCGCCGTGATGAGCATTTGTCAATCGACATCCATCAACCATGAAAGAATTCCACGATCTTCCCCTGGATGGGCTGAGGGACAATCAGCGCGGGCTCCCCATCCATGTGGCCCGATTCAAGGCTCGTCACGGCGGAGCGTGACGGCTACTTTTCGATTTTGCCCTCACCGAGTCAGAACCTTGGTGAGAGCGAAGTTTATGCACCAGAACAACCTCTACAAATCGCCGCTTGAAAATCTTCGCGGAGCAACAAGAAATCAACTGTTAGTAGTACGAAAACACCGGTGGCTAGCGCCATTCCGCTCACTTTTTTGACTAAATCAACACCCCGCAAGCGTCCGGGATTTGCATCATGAAAGATTCAGCCATCCATCTCCCTGCAGTTGCCATCCTGATGATGGTGATCCTGTCTGGCTGCGCATCTTCAACAGCACTGATTCGTGATCCGGCGCTACTGGTGAAAGATCCCGGAAGCCTTGTCGGCCATCCGCGAATCGAAAAGAACGTCGCGCGTGTGGTTGCACTTTGGGAGCCTACCACCGGTAAGGGCATAGACGATCAGAACGCTCGCGGTTTCGCCGGCCAAATCCTATTTTTCGGTTCTGGCTGCGAAACTGGTGCGCGCATCCGTGGCACAGTGAACATCTACGAATACGACAAATACGACGCAAATTCAGATGAAGATCCGGAATTGCTGCATACGTTTACATTTGATCCGGATGCGTGGGAGGTTCATCGGGGGGTCGGAACGTTTGGTCATTCGTACAGCGTCTTTATTCCGTATATGAATCAACATAGAAATCAGGTTCACTGCGGCCTGAAAGTGGAAGTCGTTATGGAAGACGGCCGGAAGATTTCGACCAGCACGACAGAAGTGTTATTGCAGGGCAAGCGCGGGAGATCAGAGACGAGCGAGCCAACTCGCGGGTTCGTACGACAAAATCAGATCCGTCCGAATACTGCCGCACTGTCGGGCACGGTCTCAAGCAGTGAATCGCCTTCGCAACCTCGCACACTGGAAACGCTGAGCATTCCCCTGCCACAGCGCTGAGCGTATTGCTTCGGTACTTGACAATCACTCGGAGGGCTGACGCCCAGCCGCTCGCCTTTGGGGCTCGATTGCACGACGTCCTGAATTCGCCGATACTTGGGCGCTTGTCCGTTCGATGATGTCGTATCGCACATTGTCGCCCCGGCGTCTCGGCCCGTTTTTTTGATTTGACCACACTATGTTTTCGGCGTTGAAGAACCAGATCGCTTTCTTCCGCCAGTTTCGGCAACGGTTTGAAACGACCGGCGCGATCGCTCCCAGCAGCCGGTTTCTCGCCCGATCCATGACCAGTTACCTCGCCGCGCGCGATCCTGCAATTCCCCTGCGAGTCCTTGAAATCGGGCCTGGCACCGGCCCCGTGACAAACAGTATTGTGCAGCATCTGAGACCACAGGATGTGTTCGATCTGGTGGAGCTCAATGAAGAATTCGTGCGGATTCTGAGTCAGCGATTTGAATCGGAACCCGCATGGAAGGCGGTGAAGACTCAATCGACGATTCACCAACTTCCCGTTCAGGAATTTCAGACTTCGGCACCGTACGATTTCGTAATCTCCGGTTTGCCGCTCAATAACTTTCCTGCCGAACTTGTGACGTCCATTGCCGAGACATACTTTCGTTTGCTCAAGCCGGCCGGCGTGCTGAGTTATTTTGAATACATGTACGTGCGGCCGATTCGCAAAGTCGTCACGCGAGGTGCCGAACGCATCCGAATCACTGCGATCGATTCGACGATGCAGCAACACTGTGACCGCTGCCGCATTCGCCGTGACAACATCTGGCTTAACACCCCGCCCGCCTGGGTCCAGCATCTGCGCGGTTTCTGATGCGCCGTGAGTGAAATGCCCGACAACGACGTTTTCCATCAACGCCTTACAGCCTCATTGCTGCAACTTGAATCCGTTCATCGCCGGCGGATGCGGCGATGTGTCGCGGTCGTCAGCACGACGGAATGCATCGTCGATGGTCAGCGCTGCATAAGTTTCGCAACAAACGACTATCTTGGACTGACGCGCCATCCGGACGTTGTCGCCGCGTTCGCAGATGTTGCCGCCAGGCAGGTTGGTGCTGGTGCAAGTGCGCTGATTGCGGGGCGGTCGCCGCATCATGTCCGTCTCGAAGAAGCAATCGCGGAATTTGAATCGACAGAATCTGCGTTGCTGTTTCCGTCCGGCTTTGCTGCAAACATCGGAACACTCGCGTCGCTCATTGGCCCACAGGACGCGGTCTTTTGTGATCGCGAAAATCATGCGAGCCTCATCGACGGTTGCCGCGCGAGCGCCGGAAAGATCTTCGTGTACGATCGTGCGGAACTCGATCGCCTCAGTGAATCCATCAAAAGTCGTTGTCATGACTATGATGTTGTCTTCATCGTCACCGATACCGTCTTCAGCATGGATGGGACGCTGGCAGACCTGCCGCAGTTGTGCGACATCGCCGACCGCTACAGCGCCACAATCATTGTAGATGAGGCGCACGGAACGGGTGTGTTCGGAGCGACCGGTCGAGGTGTGTGCGAGCTGCAGAATGTGGGAGACCGCATTTCTGTGAAGATCGGAACGCTCAGTAAAGCAATCGGCGGCATCGGCGGCTTTGTGGCGGGCTCAACAACACTGTGCGAATGGCTGTGGAATAAGGCGCGCAGTCAATTTTTTTCGACTGCTCTGCCGCCTGCTGTGTGTGCTGCGGCCATGGTGGCTTTGCAGGTGATCACACACGAATCAGAGCGACGCAGCTTACTTGCAGCACGCGCTGTGCTCGCTCGGCAATTGCTGCAGGAAGCCGAACTTGAAGTGGTTACCGCGCCGCACGACAGTCCTGTCATCGCCGTACTGCTCCGCGATGATGATCTGGCCGTACGAGTCAGCCAACTGATGATGGCAAGCAGATTTTTTATCCCCGCTGTTCGCCCGCCAAGTGTCCCAAAGGGGACATCGCGATTGCGAATGTCGCTTTGCTGCGATCATTCCGAAGACCAGATCCGATCCGCCGTGTACCAGCTTCGAGACGTTGTCAGATCCGAGCGGCGCTGATACTGGAATCAACGCGACAGTCGGCGTAATCTCCCTCATGCCGACAAACGAACCCATCGCTCGCCTGCTGACACCGGAACAAATCGATCCGGAACTGCGACAACGCGCGGAGCGACGCGACGGGTTTGAGGACGAATATCCGTTTGCGTCGCACTGGTTTGAAGCGGATGGGCATGTGCAGCATTATATCGACGAAGGCCGGGGGCCTGTGCTGCTGATGGTTCATGGCAATCCCACCTGGAGCTTTGCGTGGCGGCGACTTGTGAAAGACCTGAGCCGCGATTATCGAGTCATCGCGATTGATCATCTGGGCTGCGGTTTTTCGGAAAAGCCTCAGGATCGCAATATCTATACGCTGAATGAACATATTCAGCGCCTCGCGTCGCTCGTCAGGCTGCTCAATCTGCAGCAGATCACGTTGTTCGGTCACGACTGGGGCGGTGCAATTGGTATGGGCTGTGCCGGACGCATGGCAGATCGATTTCAGCGATTCGTGCTGATGAACACAGGAGCATTTCGCAGTCAGGCCATTCCGTTCCGAATCGCGATCTGTCGCATTCCGCTGCTGGGAACTTTAGGAGATCGCGGCTTAAACCTGTTCGCCCGCGCCGCTTTGACAATGGCCGTCGAGAAACCGCTCAGCCCTGCTGCTCGGGCTGGGTTTATCGCACCGTATGAATCGTGGACGCATCGCATCGCCGTGCATGAGTTTGTGCAGGACATCCCGCTCAAGCCGTCTCATCGCAGCTATACGACGCTGACTGAGGTTGAGCAGTCCCTGGAACAGTTTCGCGATCACCCGATGCAACTGATCTGGGGCATGAAAGACTGGTGCTTCACGCCCGGTAATTTCCTCACCGAATTCCGCCGCCGCTTTCCCAAGGCTCTGTCGCTGGAACTCCCGCGCGCAGGCCATTATGTCTTTGAAGACGCACCGGATGAACTGCTGGAACAGGCTCGCAACTTTCTTGATGGTTGATGGGGTCACACTTGATTATAGAATCCGGCAGAATCAGCCGAACACAGATTTTCCGCCGTTTCTGTTCCGTTCACCATTCATCATCGATCCCGGTAAGAATCTTTACTATGACCATCGAACACATACTTGTTATCCCAACGCCCGTCTTTCATCAGGTCGGGCACTTCCAAGGTTTTTGCGGCGAGATTGACCGCTACCTGAAAGTGATTTTAAATCCTCAGCACGCCAGCTATCGGCCTCGGCCCGAGATGGAGCAGGACCCAACCTTTAAACAGTTGATTCCGTACTGCGTGTTTCGCTGCAACGGTGAAGTTTTCTACTACCAGCGCGGCACGGCTCAGGGAGAATCGCGTCTGCATGCCAAACGATCAATCGGCGTCGGGGGCCATGTGTCAACGCTGGACATCGACGGCGAACTTACGCCGTATCTGGAAGGCATGAGACGGGAAATCGAGGAGGAAGTGGAGATTGGAGCGGGCTGGCAGGAGAAGTGCGTCGGGCTGATCAACGACGATGAAACCGAAGTGGGAAAAGTTCACCTTGGGATCGTACATATTTTCGATTTAGACAATCCAAAAGTTCAGCCCCGTGAAAAGTCGATGATAAACGCAGGATTCGCACCTCCGTCAGAATTGGTGCGCCAAATTGATGAATTTGAATCGTGGTCCCAGATCTGCCTCAAGTACCTTGCAGAGCTGTAGACTCAGTGAAAAACGTAGATTCTTGTGGATGATACATTTTTCATTGGCGTCGGGATTGCGACATTCAGTTGACTGCGTGAAGGATCACGTCCGACCGAGTGGACTCAAAGACATCAACGTACTTCGGCAAAACTTGCCGAAGCGATTCAAGGGAGTGAACGATGAAAACGTTATGTGCTGTTCTGCTGCCAGCACTGCTCTTGCTTGGCGGCATGTGGTTCTCTGTGTCTGCTGAGGACGAAAAACCGGAAGTGCAGCCCGCACCGCTGGCAGGGCAGATTTCTGAACCGGAGCTGGGAGAAATACTGGCGACAATCGGTTTGAAGCCAACCAAGACGGAGCAGCGTTACGACTTCGCCTTCAAGACCAGTTACCGTGGTGAAGAGTGGAAATTCTCGATGTCTGCTGTGCTCAGCCGCAACGGTCAGTCCGTGTGGGTCATGGCATGGCTGGACCAGATTCCACAAACCGCCGGCGAAGTTCCTCGCACAGCCTTGCTGCGTCTGCTGGCCGCCAACGATCGGATGGGTGAAGGCAAGTTCTTCGCCTATATCCCAAACAACAAACGCTTCGTGTTGCAGCGGGTGGTGGCGAATCGCGACATGAACAACAAGAAAATCATGGAACTTCTCCAGGATCTCGCCGCCAGCGTCGCTGACGAATATCCGACGTGGTCCGTTTCCAACTGGACACCAAAAGCCGACCACCAAGTGGCCGAAGGCGAAGGCAGCGGTCGCGCTGTGCCTGAGAACCCGACCGCCGCGAGTCGGTCAGGTTCTTCCGCCAACGCAAAAACGTCCGACGCCGCATCCAAGTTCGACGATAAGTCCGTGAACTAAAGCGCCCGGACGACGCTTCAGCGCCAAGTAAAACTATATGCTCAAGGCCTGACCGTTCAGCAGACGGTCGGGCCTTCTTGCATTTGCCGATCGCTCAAATGTGCTTTGTATAATTGGCTGTCTTCGACAGGCCGTGGTACCGCGTTAATAGCCTGCTTTATTGCTGCCAACAGTTCAGACGTTTTTCAGAACCCCGGAATTTCGAACGCCCGCCGTTCAGCAATTCTTCGCAGTTTTTCCAGCGTGCGCACTTCAATCTGACGCACACGCTCTTTAGTAACCCCCAAACGGGTGCCAACCTGCTCCAAAGTCTCTGGCTCTTCCCCTGCACTCAGGCCAAACCGGCAGGCGATCACTCTCTGCTCACGCCCGTCCAGCTCCTGCATCATTTCACGAATCACTGCACGCTGAGTACTGTTCATGTGCTCGTCGATGAAGAATGAACCCTTCATTTCCGACGACTGCGCGAACACTTCGTCGTGACCAGTCCGGAAGCGGTCCAGCCTCTTGTGTTCCGCCGGTACTGATCGAGCGAAATTCTTCAAAATGGCCCATGACGCATACGTCGAAAATTTGTATCCTCGAGCATAGTCAAACTTCTCAACCGCCCGGATCAATGAAATATTTCCATCGCTCACCAGTTCAAAAAAACCAGCATTGGCCTTGAGATACCGCTTGGCGATTGACACCACCAGTCTCAAATTGGACCGGATTAACAGATTTTTTACCTCAGTGATATCTGCCAGTAGTCCTTCCAGATTTAACACCATACGAGCCGACGGCTTCTTCTCGTCCAACTCACTCCGCAACTCCGAAAACTGGAACTTACGGAAGTTCATCCGTCGAAAATAGTACTGCTCGTGCGCTTTTGTGAGCAACGGAACCCGATACAGTTCACCAAGATACGCCGGCAGGCCCGTCGGAACCCGACCGACCGTCGAATCATCAACTTCCGGCGCAGGGCCGCAGATGATACTTTCAGCATTTCGCTGACGAAATTCGTCGCTGTCGATATAGTCAACATCGGCTTCCGTGAGCCTTTTGACCCGGGCTTCCATCAAGGCACTATGCACCGCGGTCTTGCTCATCGAAAAAGCTTTTGCCAGGCACGCAACACTTTCACCCAACAATGAACGCTCAAGCAGCGATTCATTCTGTTCCGCATCGGAATTCCAGACACGACGCGCCCCAGCAATCAAATGCTGCGCACCCTGAGCAACACTGCCGGGCAGTGGCAACTCGGACTTGGCTGCAGTGTTTCCATAGGTTTTGCTACTTGAATCAACCAAATGGCTTGCGCTAACCATGACATGCTCCCTTGCTTCTTGATATGCCGCCGAATACGACGAATCTTTTTTCTTCACACACTGAACGCCCCGATTCTGTCGGCTGCCAGTCCAGATTTATAGAACACCAATCTGCAAATACCAGGCCACTCTAGGACAGAATCTGCGAGGCCAGCGGTCCATTTCAGCTGACTTAAGAATGAACCCTGCTCAGCACACTTCCTCCGGCACGATTCGCACATGTTCACGCGGAATTGCCAGAATTGCTGTTATAATGGCTCACGCTCCAAACATGTTTAGAAAAATATACTGTTCAAAAGGTCAGTTACTAGGCCAAAAATGCATGGCCATATTCGGCAGATCCTGCAGATTTTTCGAGCCTCGATTGTAAATACGTAAAGATGAGACGCTGAGATTACAAAAATGTTCGGTGAATCTGCTTGACGGAGATTTTGAGAATTCCAACCAGGCACACTCGCCATCGCCCCTTTTTGCCCCAGCGTGGCAAAACGCCCGTCGGGACAGTTCACCGATCACAAGACGTGACCGATGAACAGAACTGACATGGTCCAGCGACCAATAGAATCAATGGCCTGCTTAAACACTGGGGTTGAATTTGGTTTGCGGAATCGCGTTCACCGATTTTGCTACCCGGATACGCTACTATGGAGCTTGGGGACCGTCGTTTTAGTCAGCCTCCCAGTTTTCGGGTCAAAACGGGTCTGAAATTTTCGGAGTTTTGCTGACTCCTCGGTCAGAAGTACTGGTCAAGCTTTTCGTCGTAAACGAAGCACGATTTATCCAGTTGTTTGCGGTCCCTCAA
>CANJQC010000076.1 GCA_947476295.1 Planctomycetaceae bacterium
ACTGAAACGACTTCTTTCCAGCCTTTCAGCCACACTTTACTTTCATGTGTCATCGTAAGATTGAAGACAGCAAAGAACGGCTGGTCGTCGCCTTTTCGATTTTTCCAATGCGCTTTGCCGGATGTTGCGTCCCATGTTGCGTTCTGATCCCAACGCAGGTTGTAGTCCGTCTTACTGTTGTTGGTGCAATAGTAGCCAGCTTCGCGGAGGTACTGTGGAAACGGACGGATGTGAGGCGGCAGTTTGGCCTTTGACCGCATATGATTGGCCCCGAGTGCGATCGGATAATTGGCAGTGATGATTCCCGTTCGACTTGGGGCACACACGCCGTGGCACGTAAATGCGTGAGTGAAGCGAATGCCTTCGCCAGCTAGGTGATCCAGATTCGGAGTGGTGGCTGAGGTATCGCCATAACACCCCAGGCGAGGACTGATGTCTTCGCAACTGATCCACAGAATGTTCGGTCGATCCGCTGCCAGTGACAGAGCGGATACGAGCACCGACGCAAGA
Source organism: Planctomycetaceae bacterium (assembly GCA_947476295.1). Lineage (GTDB taxonomy): Bacteria > Planctomycetota > Planctomycetia > Planctomycetales > Planctomycetaceae > SXXK01. The sequence continues at coordinate 511 of CANJQC010000076.1, forward strand.
AATGACAACAAATAAGTTTTCATGGATGTCCTCTGATTCTGTGAGGCGAACAATTCGATCCTGTAGACAAGCGAGCCTTGCGAGCGCCGGCCCACCATTGATTGGGTCAATCACTTCACGCTGCATCGATCAAGGTGGGCCGGCGCGGCCTATCAGCCGCTGGTCCCACCCTACGATTTGTGCATTATCGACATGAAAGCATGCTGCTCCGCCACAAAGCGGAGCAGTGAAAAAGTTCCGCACAGAGTTTACACTATTCGCACCAATTCCGTTCCCGCATCGAACTCAACACGGAGATTTTTGATGTTGCTTCCAGTTTCCTCCACGTCTTTGTTTGTCCAGTTTGTCAGCATTGCGTTGATCGCAGCTTCAGGTTCTCCGATGCGCGCAGACGACGGTGTCTTCGCAGCGAATGCGGAGCCGGAACTGCTGTGGAACGACGGTGAGTTCACGGAAGGCGTGGCCGCTCGGTCGGACGGGCTGGTGTACTTCAGCGACATCCCCGGCAGTCCACTCACGCCAGGTCGCATTTTGGTCTTCGATCCTGCGACAAAAAAGACTCACGTTTTTTGTGCAGACAGCAGCAAAAGCAACGGGCTCGCATTCGACTCGGGAGACAGATTGTTCGCATGTTGCGGAGCCAACGGCGGCTTGAGGGCGTTGTGCGAAGTGACGGAAGACGGACTTGTGCGAGGCGTCGCGGAAGCCTTTGAGAAGAAACCATTCAACTCGCCAAACGATCTCGCCATTCATGCGAGCGGCCTCGTCTACTTCAGCGATCCTCGCTACGTGGGTTCGGAACCGTTAGCTTTACCGGGAATGTGGGTGTTCTGTTTCGATCCGAAGAAGGGCGAAACAACGGTCGCAACAAAGGACATATCAAAGCCAAATGGGATTGGCATTTCTCCGGACGGGAAGACAATTTACGTTGCCAACACGGACAACGGCTCCGTGACGCTCCCGGGCAAGCCACCAGTGACGAAAAAGAACATGTCACTTGAGGCGTTCGATGTCTCTGAAGACGGAAAGCTGACGAATCGCAGAACGTTTGTCGATCTAGGCAGCGAAAAAGGAATCGACGGAATGGCGGTCGATGACAGCGGTCGCATCTTTGCAGCGCTGAGGTCCGACAAGCATTTCGGCATCGCTGTGTACAGTCCCGCCGGAATCGAGCTGGGATTCCTGAAGACACCCGCGCTGCCGTCCAATTGCGGCTTTAGTTCCGGACAGGACTCTGAAACACTGTACATTACCGCTGGCGGTGGACTGTATCGCGTAAAGGTGAAGATGTAAAAGTGTGCGCATGCGCTGAAGATCACGGCGTTCCGGATGCATCTATTGAGGATTGTTCTGATTCGTAGTTCTTCTTTGTGAAGGCGGAATGGTATGATGCTGAAGTACTGGTCTTGACTGCATTGCCCATCCAATCGACGTAAAAACTTCATGAATACGAAAAATTCCGCACCTGAATTGCTCGCTCCGGCTGGAGACTGGGACTGCATTCGTGCGGCGGTGGAAAACGGTGCAGATGCGGTCTATTTTGGCTTGGAGGACGGCTTCAACGCCCGCGCCCGAGCCACAAATTTTGATCTGAACAACATCGCGGACATCATGCGGTTTCTGCATCGACGCGGTGTCAAAGGCTATGTGACGCTGAACACACTCGCGTTTTCGGATGAGCTGCCTCAATTGCAGACCATTGTTCGACGCCTCGCGCTGGCACCGGTCGATGCGGTCCTCGTTCAGGATCTGGGCGTGGCCAGAATGATCCGCGAGATCACTCACGACCTGCCGATCCATGCATCGACACAGATGACACTGACCAGTGCCGAATGTATCGCCGTTGCGGAACAACTTGGCATTCAGCGTGTCGTACTACCGCGTGAACTTTCGATCGACGAGATTCGGCAGATTCATAGTCAGACAAAGGTTGAACTGGAAGCGTTTGTACACGGAGCACTCTGTGTGGCATATTCAGGCCAGTGCCTGACCAGCGAATCACTCGGTGGTCGCAGCGCGAATCGTGGCCAGTGTGCTCAGGCGTGTCGATTGCCATATGAACTGTTGTGTGACGGCGAATTGCGTGACTTCGGCGATCAGAAGTATCTGCTCAGTCCACAGGATCTGGCTGCATTCGCCCTGACGCCACAATTGATCGAGGCTGGCGTGAGATGTTTCAAGATCGAGGGCCGACTGAAAACGCCTGAGTACGTCGCGAACATTACGCGGCATTATCGCGAGGCCATCGACAGCGCTGTGGCCGGACATCCGGTGCAGTTTACTCGCCGGCAGATTCAGCAAATGGAACAATCATTCTCGCGAGGATTCTCACCGGGCTGGCTTCAGGGATGCGATCACAAGATGCTCGTTCCGGCAACGAGTTCCGCGAAACGCGGCGTCTTGCTGGGACGCATTGAAGCTGTGCATTTCGATCGAGTGACTGTGCAACTGGAGTATGCAGTACAGGCGGGCGACGGCGTTGTGTTCGACGGTGATCGAGCCAACGATGATGAACAGGGCGGTCGCGTGTTTCAGGTGTTTCAGGAACGTACGGCCATCAGTGAATCTGTCGATTTCGGCATGGTTGATCTTACATTTGATCGCAGCAATATCAATCTCAGCCGATTGTACATCGGGCAACAGGTTTGGAAGACCGACGACCCGCGACTGACACAGCAACTCCGCCGAACATATGAAACAGCCGATCCGCAGCGCCACGTCCCGTTGATGCTGACGGTTCATGCCGAGCCTGGTCGTCCGTTGCTTGTTGAGGGCATTGCGAAGAACGGCTGCGTGTGTCGGGTCGAATCGGAGCAATCGCTTGAGATCGCTCAAAAACATCCGATCACAGTTGATGTGCTGCGTGAGCAACTTTCGCGACTTGGCGGCACAGCGTTTGAACTTCTCAATCTTACGGCGACAATTGTCGGTACGCCGATGGTGCCGCTGAGTGTGCTCGGGAAGTTGCGGAAGCAGATGGTTGAGCAGCTTGATGGTTCGCTGCCGATGCCGGTTGTTGTGCTCTGCCGCGACAACGCTCTGGATCAACTTCGGCATCGGTTGCCGATTCGTGAAACTCAGACGACCACGCCGCTATTGACGGTAATGTGCCGAACATTGGATCAGGTGCGTGCCTGTGTCGAGCTGAAAGTAGATCGCCTAATCGCCGACTTTCAGGACATTCGCGAATACCGTGACGCTGTTGAGATAGCTCGCGGATCAAATCATACAATCCTGCTGGCGACACCACGCATTCAGAAGCCGGATGAGATGGGATTGTTTCGAGCCATGTTGAAACATCAGCCGGATGGAATTCTGGTGCGCAACCTCAGCGGGCTGTCGTTCTTTCGCGATCACGGAGTTCCGGTCGTTGGCGATTATTCTCTGAACGTGACGAATGAACTGACAGCTGCGTTCCTGATAGAGCAGAAGTTGCAATGGCTGACGCCGTCATATGATTTGAATCGTGATCAGCTGATGGAACTTGTGCAGTCGGTTCCGCCACAGTGGCTGGAAGTTGTGGTGCATCAGCACATGCCGATGTTTCACATGGAGCATTGCGTATTCTGCTCAATGCTGTCGCCGGGTACGAACAAGACAAATTGCGGACGACCGTGCGATTTTCATCAGGTCGAGCTGCGGGATCGCACGGGTGTCGATCATCCATTGGTCGCGGACGTTGGTTGCCGCAACACGCTGTTCAATGCGGTGGCTCAGAGTTCAGCAGAGGTCGTCGCTGACCTGCTGACTGCTGGTGTGCGACGTTTCCGGATTGAATTGCTGCGGGATGATACTGATCAGATTCGAAAACTGTATTCGTTGTACGCTCAGTTGCTGTCGGGAGATGTTTCCGGCGAAAATGTCTGGAGAACACTGAACGCGATGAACCGCGTCGGTGTTACTCGCGGTACTCTGGAATCACGACGCAATCCGCTGGCGATCCTGTGATGCGGGATACTCCAACCGATGGTTTCAGTAACCTCAGGGAGCTGACAAGAGTTGCGTTGCCACTGATGCTCAGTGCCGGGACGCAATCGTTGATGAATGCTGCCGATCGTATCATTCTTGCGGGCTGTTCGGAGGATGCATTAGCGGCGGTGACTCCGGCTTCGATGCTGCATTGGACAATTGTCTGTGTCCCGATGGGCACGGTGCTGTACGCGAACACCTTCATCTCGCAGTTCGACGGTGCGGGGCAAAAAGATCGGATGCTGAGTTCATTCTGGCAGGCCGTCTGGTTGGCGATCGTGAGCGGGTTCCTGTTGTGGATGTTTTTACCATTCACCCGTATGTTCCTGCCGCTTTCGGGGCATTCACCGAATGTCGTCGAGCTGGAAGCTCAGTACTTTAATATTCTCTGTGCCGGAGCCCCCATTCATATGCTTGGGACGGCACTGAGTTGTTTCTTCAGCGGTCGGAGGCGATCGACGGTCGTAATGCTCAACAGCATGGCCGCTGTTGTCGTAAACGGCATCGTCGCGTACATACTGACCTATGGAGCTGGCCCGATTCCTGCGATGGGCATTCGCGGTGCGGCGATTGGGACGGTAGTCGCACGGTGCGTTGAACTTGCTGTCTATATTGTGTGCATTCTGCACGAATCGCGACGTGACGTTCTGCCATTGTGGTCGATGTGTGCGGTTGATCGTGGATTGCTGAAACAGTTCCTGCGATATGGTGTTCCGAGTGGACTGCATTACTTTGTCGATATATCAGGCTTCACGATGTTCCTGCTGATTGTCGGAAATCTGAATAACCAGGCTCTGGCAGCGACGAATATCGCCTTCAGTATTAACGGGTTGATCTTCGTGCCACTCCTAGGATTCGGGACAGCCATTCAGACTGTGGTCGGTCACCACATCGGTGCGGGCCACATCGATGCCGCGCGGGCGACGACACGGAATGCCGCAATCATGGGCGGCCTGTGGACAGGGGCGACGGGCGTCATTCTGGTGTTGTTCCCCGAATGGCTGCTGCTTCCGTTCTTTCTGCTGGCAAATCCTGAGACCATCGGTGGTGCGGATATCGCATCGCTTGTCAAAACTGCGGCCTATCTGCTCAATTTTGTCGCAGCGTATTCCGTCTTTGATGCCATGTCCGTCGTCTTTTCATCTGCTCTGCGGGCGGCGGGTGATACCCTCTTTCCGATGGTCATTACACTGCTTTCAAGCTGGTTAATTATGGTCGTGCCGGCATTGATCATCATTCAGTCGGACCATGCGTCCGTTTTGGCGCTGTGGCTGACCTGCACGGTGCATATTTCCTTCAGCGGGACTTGTATGCTGCTCCGATATCTGTCGGGTCGATGGCAAAACATTCATCTGACCGAGGAAGCTGTGACCTGAGCGGAATGGCAATGGTACCACGTCGATGCTTGATTTTGGGGTAGGCGGACCAAGCGCAGCGCCGTTCCGGCAATGGCCAGACACCTGCCGGAGCGGCGCTTCGCCTGGTCCGGACTACAGAAAACCTGGAAACCTATAAACTCCGGAAAGTGAATACGTCATGGAAGTGAAAGATCGTGTGATCGTCGTTACCGGGGCTGGTCGAGGAATCGGGGCGGCGATGTGTCGGACCTTTGCGGAGGCTGGTTGCAAGGCGGTCGTTGTGTCCGATCGGGATGAATCTGCCGCAGCCGATGTCGCACGGGAGATTGGTCCACGGGCGGTGGCCAATCGTTGCGACGTGGCGATCGAATCGGACGTGCAACAGCTCGTCGCAGTGACGATGGCGCAGTTTGGCGGCGTGGACATTTTCTGTTCGAACGCGGGCATCACGGTGAAGGGTGGTCTGGAATCCAGCAATTCGGACTGGCAACAAATGTGGGAAATCAACGTGATGTCGCGCCTGTTTGCCGCGCGGGCGATTGTGCCGCACATGCAGGAACGTGGCGAAGGATATCTGATTCACACCGCATCGGCAGCCGGACTATTGATGGAGATTGGTTCCGCGTCCTATTCTGTGACAAAACATGCCGACGTCGCGATGGCGGAATGGTTGTCCGTCTGTTACGGACGCAGTGGTATTCGTGTTTCGGTGATCTGCCCACTGGGTGTGGAAACCGACATGCTGGACGAATCTGATCCGATCCATCGCTACCTGCACTTACATTCAATCACCGCTGTGGATGCCGCGACGAGCATTCTGGAGGGCATACGACGGGAAGAGTTTCTGATCCTGCCGCAGCCACAAGTGGCGGAATTTTTTGCGATGAAGACCAACAACTACGATCGCTGGCTTCGCGGCTTTCAACGTCTTCGCCAAAAACTGACGCGCGATCAGAACACGGTGCAGTAAAGGAGGCAGCGTCTCCCTGATTTCGGTGCCGTCAAAGTTTTGCTTCAGGCATCGACAGTAATTTCGCGGCTTCCACTGCAAAGTACGTCAGAATGCCATCTGCGCCCGCACGTTTGAAGCAGAGCAGACTTTCGAGAATCGCGGCTTCGCGGTTGAGCCAGCCGTGATTGGCGGCGGCGGAGATCATCGCGTATTCCCCACTGACCTGATACGCAAACGTGGGAACGCCGAATGTTTGTTTCACGCGGTATACGATGTCCAGGTACGGCATGCCGGGTTTCACCATCACCATGTCAGCGCCTTCGCTGATGTCAAGTGCCACCTCGCGGATGGCCTCGTCGGTATTGGCCGGGTCCATCTGATACGTGCGCTTGTCGCCGCCGCCGAGATTCTTTGCAGAACCCACAGCATCTCGAAACGGACCATAGAATGCGGATGCATACTTCGCTGCATAGGCCATGATCTGGACGTTCTGATGCCCCGCCGCATCCAGTGCTTCACGAATCGATCGGACTCGACCATCCATCATGTCCGACGGTGCAATAATGTCACAGCCGGCGTTTGCCTGATTGACCGCCTGCCGACAGAGTGCCTCCACGCTTTCATCGTTGACAACATAACCGCTGCGGACCAGTCCGTCCTGACCGTGAGTCGTATACGGATCAAGCGCGACGTCGGCGATCAGTCCGATTGGCACTTGAGCATCCCGCACTGCACGCATCGCCCGACAGATCAAGTTCTCTGGATTGCATGATTCCTCGCCATCGACAGTTTTCTTTTCCTGCGGTGTTACTGGGAAAATGGCGATAGCCGGAATACCGAGGTCAGCCGCTTTGCGAACCTCGCGGACGAACACATCGATCGAATACCTCGTTACGCCTGGCATGGAGGCGACCGGTACTTCCTGGCTCGTGCCTTCGACAACGAACACCGGCCAGATCAAATCATTGACGGTGAGTTGATTCTCGCGAACAAGTCTCCGCGACCACGCAGTACGGCGATTGCGACGAAGTCGGGCGAGGGGAAATTGTGGGGAGGCGTTGTTTGTCATCGCTGGCTAGTTGAACACACTCCCAAACTTGTTGACAAATAAGTCGATGTACATCACGAACATGAACAGGGAAATGATAAACAGCAATCCGGCTGCGTGAGCCCAGCCGATCACGCGTGGGCTTGGTTTGCGGCGCGTGATGCCTTCCCAGATGAGAAAGACCATATGGCCTCCATCAAGGACAGGAATCGGCAGGAAGTTCAGGATCGCCAGATTGATGCTCAGGAAGCCAAGGAACAAGAGCAGATCGGTCAGGCCCTGACTGGCCACTCGATAGCCGATGGACAGAATCCCGACTGGGCCGCTAAAGGAATCGGCAGGCAGATCCCCGCGAAACAGCGATCGCAGCGTCATGTAAATGTTGATTCCGGTCTTGCGTGTTTTCCGCAGACCCAACTGTGTCGCTTCTCCCAATGATTCGCCCTTCTGCAATTCAACAGCAGGCTCCCAGCCCCCAATGCCGCGTGTCCAGCGATACCAGTCGGGGACTTTTTCAATGCTTTTCAATAACTCCGCCTTTTCCTCTTTGCCATCATCGAAGTAAATTCGAATCTGGCGATCGGGTGCCTGCTGAATACCATTGAACGCCCATGCCCAGTTAATGTCTTCTCTGGTGCCGGGCTGTTTTTTTTCCAGTTCATTCAGCTTAAGCAGTGGCGGTGTTTCTTCGTCGGACGACTTCGTTACATCCGCAAGTGCGGCTGGTTTGACCAGTTCGATTTTTGTAATCTTCTGGCCCTTAACAAACAACCCTGACTTCTCGGCCTCAGAACCAGGCACGACCTTAGCGATATTTGGGAAGACCTGATACGCTGCTCCAATGGCGGGAATCGGCAACGGACTGGTTTGATAGTTCGGAATCTCCGTCCAGCCGGGGTCGTCGGTCGGAACCATTTTCAATTCATGCTGTTCCGGCGCAGCTGCAGCCTGACGGCTCACCTTGACGATCACTTCCTGGCCCGCATGTTCCGAGAAGTACGTCGGCAGACGAACGGGATCGAAGTCGCTGCCCATCGCCATGTTATCGACAGACAGAATAATGTCACCGACCTTCATTCCGGCATTGTCAGCAATTGAACCATTGCGGATAGCTCGAACTGGCCCCATCGCCATCCACAGCCCGATCGATCGCACGTTATCGGGCGGCACTGTGATTTTGACTTCCGTCGTCTTATCCGGCACATTTGCGTCGTCGCTTTTCGTTGCGCGTTCAAACGTGTAAATCAAATCCTGTGATGCATACTTTGCCGTTAAACGATGCAGATCGACGAAGTTAAATACCCGTTCTGATTGCAACGCGATAAGTTTGTCGCCTGGACGAAATGGCGTGGCAGCAACCGTCGGCTTGTCTGATTTTTCATTCGCATCACCGCTGCCCAATGCCGGCGTGTCCGCCGGAGGTGTGGCGTTAGCTTCGCCGCCCACAAGCTTCGCCTGCGTTGCCGGAAGTCCTGCGATGGCTATATCATCAGCATTCGCAATCTCTTCACTGAGCCTCGTCGTCTGTGTCGGCTGAAGTCCCACTGACCGTCCTGAAGCTCCGCGATCAGGCGTGAGTGTCAGATCAAACGCAGAACCATCCAGATGTTTTCCCTGCAGGCGAACATCACCAGTGGATAACACGACTGATTCGAAAATATCGCCGAAGCTGCGAATTTCTTCGCCGTTGATGGCCTCTACGCGATCTCCGGATTTCATGCCTGCCGTCCATGCAGGGAACCCTGGCACGACGCCACCCACAACCGGCGACGGTTCGTTCACGCCGTACCAGTAGCAGATTGTAAAAAACAGGAATCCGGTGATAACGTTCATGATGACGCCGGCGGAAATGATCGCCATCCGCTGCGGGACGGATTTTGCCGAATACGACCGCGGGTTTTCCGCGATCTCACTGCTTGTCATCTGGTTCGGGTCCATGTCGTCCTGCCCGAGCATCTTGACGTAGCCACCGAACGGCAGAGCCGACAGAGCGTACTCCGTCTCGCCTTTTTGACGACTCCACAGAATCGGGCCGATGCCGATGCTGAAGCGTTCGACATGCACGTTGCACCACTTGGCCACGGCAAAGTGACCAAGTTCGTGAAAGAAGATCACGAGTCCCAGGCCGAGAGCCACAGACAGCACGTTCAGGATTTTTGTAAACAGGCCGCCAAAATCAACTGCGGCCACTAATTGAAATGCCAGGTCTTCCACCGAGCTGCTTCCTCCCGAGCCAGGCGATCGACCTTGAGCAACTGCTCAAGCGACGGCTGGGCATCGAATTCATGGTGGTTCAAAATATCGTTAACGACACATGTGATCTGATGAAACGGCAGTTCCCGATTCAGGAATCGGGCTACCGCCACTTCATTTGCGGCATTTAGGACGGCACCGCTGGTACCGCCTCTTTCTGCCACCTCAAATCCCAGCCGCAACGCCGGGAAGGCGTCCAGATCGGGCGGGATCAATTCAAACTTCTGCGGTTGAGTCCAGTTGGTCTTCCGTGCCGGGCTTTCCGGGCGATCCGGAAACAGCAAAGCATACTGTATTGGCAACCGCATGTCCGGTGGAGAATTCTGCGAAATGACAGAACCATCCCGAAACTCAACCATAGAGTGAATCCATGACTGAGGATGAATGATGACGCTGATTTTGTCAGCCTGAAGCCCAAACAGCCAGCGAGCTTCTATAATTTCCAACGCCTTATTCATCATTGTCGCAGAATCGACCGAGATTTTCGGCCCCATGTTCCATGTGGGATGCTTCAACGCCATTTCAGGCGTGACCGATTTGAGCTGTTCGCTGCTGTAGCCACGAAACGGACCTCCGCTGGCCGTAAGCACGATTCGCTCCAAATCTTGGCGTCGTCCTGCCTGTAAACACTGAAAAATCGCGCTGTGTTCACTATCCACTGGAATTATGGTCGCACCCGTCTGACCGGCACGTTCCATAATCAGAGAACCCGCGATGACCAGCGATTCCTTGTTCGCCAGAGCCACCCGTTTTCCGGCATCTACCGCCGCCCAAGTGGCAGGAAGTCCTGCAGCTCCAACCATCGCTGACACGACCGTATCGATATCTGATCGCTGAATCATCGCGGCAACAGTTTCGAGCCCTTGGTACCACCTGGTCTCAGTAATCCCTTTCGAAGCCATTGGTGGAACTGAGATGTCTTCCGCTCCGATCACCGCCCACGCCGGGCGAAATTCAGCCACTTGCTGACAGAGTCGCTCTACGCTTCGGTGAGCGACCAGGCCAGCCGCGCGCAGTCTTTCAGGATGCTGCCGAATGACGTCAAGGCAACTTGTCCCAATGGATCCCGTAGATCCGAGAACGGCTATCGACTGAGGCTGTGGCAACGTAAATGGTTTCTCATCGACCGGACAAATCGCAGGCCCACTGATCTCGACTTCACCTGCAGAAGACGGGAAGTCTAAGGAGACTTGCCAAACTGAACAAGGCAGCCTTTCCTTAGCTCGTTTTTCAAAGCTTAGCGAGAACGAGAATCAGAGAAGCCGTTGGAAGAACGCGACATGATCTTTGAACTGATGATGATCTTCGAAGGAAAAATTGGGTATGCTGCTCTACCCAGTGAACTTTCTCGCTGGCAGAGCCAAATGGACGAAATGGGTGGTTTGGGGTTCTCTCAAAATCTGTGGATGACTATCGTCCGTGTCAACGGATATTGTTCCTTTGCAAAACTCCAAATTCTTTAAGGATATTGGCGGAATGCGTGGTTCGACCTTGGCTCTGTTGACGTTTTTTTGTCTTATCGCTGCTGCGGGCGCGTTTGTGCTGCTGCGAAGCAATAATCAGGCTGGGAGCGCGCGGCTAGTCGGCGAGCCGATCGGCGTAAGCCCTAGGACACCGGAGAATGAATTGACGTTGCCCGCAGCCCCACCAACGTTGCCGTTGCTCGGCGAGCAGGGCGGCGTGAGACTGCGGCCCCCCGAGGATGAATCGACGCTGTCCGCAGTCGCGTCGCCGCTAAAGTTCCCGACGTGGCCGACACCCAAGCTCGCTCTGGTTGCCACCGGCGAACAGTTGGGTTATTTCGAACCCTGCGGATGCACAGACAATCAGCTTGGTGGGATGTCTCGTCGCGCTTCATTGTTTGAGAAAATTCGATCGCTCGGCTGGGACGTGCGAGGCATTGACGTCGGCAGCGTCTCGCGTCGCACTGGAACCCAGGCCAAACTTAAGTTTGAAACAACACTCGAGGCACTGCGGGAACTCAAGTATGTTAGCCTTGGGCTCGGCCCGGAAGAGCTCAAACTGGAACCTGGCTATCTGCTTTCGCAACATCTGACCGACGGTGATGAGCCGCTGAAATTCCTGGGTGCCAATCTTACGTTTTTTGGATTAAAAGATGGTACGCCTTTGTCATCAGCGATTTTTGAAGTCAACGGTGTCAAAATTGGCGTCACGAGTGTCATGAGTGATACGATCCGTAAGTCTGTGATTCCCGATATGACACCAGATGAAGCGGCTAACGCGGAAATGCAGTGGACTGATCCTGGCGAAGCCCTGACATCCGCTTTGAAAGACTTTGATGATGCCGGCGTGACTGTCCGGATTTTGCTGGCTCAAACAACGCTCGAAGAATCGAAGCAGCTGGCGGAAGACTTTCCCAATCTTACACTGATCGTGCGTGCCAACGGGTTTGGCGAGGGCGCAGATAAGCCTGAAATAGTAGGCAGCGTTCGGTTGCTTGAAGTAGGCAAAAAGGGTAAGGCTGCGGGTGTGATTGGGCTGTATCCGGACGACATAGAAAATCCGGTACGATTCGAACTTGTGACGCTCAGTGGCGAATTGTTTCCGGATTCAGAACGCATGACACAGGTGATGCAGGGCTATCAGGATCGACTGAAGTCGGAAGTGGTTGCCAAAGCGGACGGAGCGGTGCCACATTCTTCGGGAGCCACATTTGTTGGCGCCTCGAAGTGTGGTGAATGTCATTCAACGGCGTTCGATATCTGGAAGAGTACCCCTCATGCACATGCATTTGAAAGTCTTGATCCGTCGTTTCAGCGAAATGGTTTCGAGCGTCTGCGCGGTGTGAACAGGTCGTTTGATCCCGAATGCATAGCATGCCATGTGACGGGCTGGAACCCGGAAGAGTATCTGCGATACGAGAGTGGCTTTTTGAATGAAGCGTTCGCGGTCGATGATGCGGAGAAACGCCTTCAGGGACTACTCGGTGGTAATCAGTGCGAAAACTGTCATGGTCCGGGAAGTCGGCATGTGGAATACATCGAAGCCGACAACACGAGTGCCGCGATCAACGAAGTAAAAGTAACACTTCTACAAACGGAACAGACCTGCATCAAGTGCCATGATGGTGATAACAGTCCGGGATTTAAGTTTGAAAAATACTGGGAAGCGGTAAAGCATGATGGAAAAGAGTAACGGGGGGGGAAGTCTCATGAACTCGGACGCTATTTCGCAACTGGAAATCCTTTGTGAAGCCCCCGTGCCGACGGCGTGCCGAGCTGTGTTGACGGACTACCCCGAAGCGCTGCGGGGGGCGATGCGAGCGGACGACGGGAGCGATTCCGAAGGTCTGGTTTCCGAAGCGGAATTGCTTGCCGATGCAGTTGATGTACTGAGAATCAACCGCGAAGTACGTGTGGAGAGCGTTTTCGATCCCGAAGGTCGGGAATTTCGCTGGCCAACCCCCTTTCTGGTCATTGGCGAAACGGGTGATGGAGACTATTACTGCGTTGATGCCGCCGGGGACCATGAAGGTGTGCTGCAATTTCGGCACCATGCCGTCGAATTTGAACCCGTAGCAGATTCGATGGCGGAGTTTATTGAATTACTAGTGGAATGTTTTGTTACGGGCATCGATGATTCGGACGACGATGCCGAGGACGAAGATGAGTTCGATGAAGATGATGACGAGTTTGAAGACGAAGATGATCTGGCAGACGAACAAGGTTTAGAAGACGAATAACCTGAGTAACGTAACTATGCAGTCCCCGCAGAACATCCGTGTCCATAAAGAACAGCGTGCGCTGGAACTCATCTGGACGGATACCGACGTCTCGCGACTCCCGTTTCGTACGGTACGTCAAAACTGCCGCTGCGCCGTGTGCGTGGATGAGTTCAGCGGCAAGCAGTTGCTCGATCCTGATTCCGTCCCTGAAGATTTGGGACTGCTCGAAGTCTCCCTCTGCGGCAATTACGCCCTGCGCATCCGCTGGTCAGACAATCACGATTCCGGATTGTTTACGTGGAACCATCTGAGGACAATCGGGGATAAGATCTCGGGCGGGTAAGATGCTGGACGTCTAGGGTTCAGGTAACATCCATGCCTTCATGTTTAACGCACAACCACAGAGAATCGCTGATGATGAGGACACTCATCGACGTTGGGTTTCATGGACGGGTCCCTTGGCGTGCATCGCAGCGAGCAGCAGACGGAAGCCTGTACTCGAGCGATTCATTGAGATCCGCGCACCCGATCACTAGAATCCTGCGTGTTGCCCGCTCCACAGGCCGCAGTTTTTCTGCTCCTGAATTGCAATTTGAACACATTCTTTGGAGAACGATTCCGTATGAACAGCCCTTTGTCACGACGATCATTCCTCACTTCATCCGCTTCATCCGCTGCTGCCGCTGCTGTGGCGACCATGGGGTCAACGGCGTCAGCGGCGTTTTTTCGCCCGGCCGCAAAGTTTGAAATCTCAATCGCTGAATGGTCAATCCATCGAGCCCTCTTTGATAAAAAAGTGGATCATCTGGATTTTTCAAAGATCGCCAAAAAAGAGTTTGGTATCGACGCAGTCGAATACGTCAACCAGTTCTTTAAGGACAAAGCACAGGACAAGTCATACCTCGCAGAACTCAACAAGCGGGCACAGGACCTTGGCGTCAAACAGTTGCTCATTATGATTGACGGTGAAGGTCAGCTGGGTGACGCGAATCTGAAAAAAAGGATGGAAGCCGTTGAGAATCACTATAAGTGGGTAGAAGCTGCGAAGGATCTTGGATGTCATTCAATCCGAGTCAACGCTGCCAGCAGCGGAAGTTACGAAGACCAGATGTACCGCGCCGCTGATGGGCTTCGGGCTTTGACAGAATTCGGGGCTTCTCACGGACTGAATGTGATTGTGGAGAATCACGGTGGATTGTCGTCAAACGGCGAATGGTTGTCCGGTGTCATGAAACGCGTCGATTTGCCGAACTGCGGAACGCTTCCGGACTTCGGAAACTTCCGAGTCAAAGAGGGCGAAATGTACGACCGTTACAAAGGCGTGACAGAACTGATGCCGTTCGCTAAAGCCGTGAGTGCCAAGTCGCATGACTTCGATGGCAAGGGTAATGAGACTCACACGGATTACTTCAGGATGATGAAGATCGTCCTAGACGCTGGGTACTCAGGCTTCGTTGGCATTGAATACGAAGGCGACAAGCTGGATGAGTACGCCGGTGTGAAGGCCACTAAGGCGCTGCTGGAACGTGTTCGAAGTGAACTTGGCTGAGCGATGTTGAGTTGTGTGTTGCGCGTATCCCGGCCCGGCATTCGAGATGCCGGTTTTTTTTGCTTGCCGCTTGAAAGGTCGATCGCTTCGATTTCTGCAGCCTAGACATTCATGTCCGATGTCCTGCCAACAAGCAGCCCGTCGTCGCAAAACGACCGAACCTACTACCTTTCATTTCGATGGCGTTGCGTGGCCATCCGACGGAAATGAATGTCAATCTACAGATGCTGCGACCACATGACGCACGAAGACATCACGAATCCTGACGATGACGTTGAAGACGTGCCAATCGAGGGTGAACGGTTCGCTTGGGCACATCGAAACATTATGCTCACGATCGCCTACGACGGGACAAATTACCGAGGCTGGCAAGTGCAGCCAAATGGTTTGTCTGTTCAGGAATGTGTTGAAAACGCCGTCGAACGGCTTACCGGCGAACGTCAGCGGGTGTACTGTGCCGGACGCACCGATTCCGGCGTCCATGCGCTGGGACAGGTTGCCAATTTCCCGACCAACAGTAGTATTCCGATTGGCAACATCCGGCGTGGACTGCAAACGTTTCTGCCGGACGACATTGTCATCGTCTCCGCCGAGGAAGTTTCCAAATCGTTCCATGCGACGTATTCCGCCATTCGTAAACGGTACCGATATGTGATCCATGATGGCGACTTGTGTCCGCCGTTTCTGAAACATTACGTCTACCGATCACAGAATCAGCTTGATGCGAATCGCATGGCCGAGGCGGCAAATTTTCTGCTGGGGACACATGACTTTCGCTGTTTCGAAAAGCACTTCCCGAACAAGTCCACCAGTGTTCGCACAATCATGGATGTGAGCGTAAGGCGAATTTCCTGCTGGTTTCCGTGGACATCGCCGCACGACTGGGCTCCAACTTATGGTCGGCGTCACGATCATCCTGAGATGCCGTTGATTGTTTTCGAAGTGTTGGCCGACGGCTTCCTCTACAACATGGTGCGTGCCATCGTGGGAACATTGATGGAGATCGGACGTGGCAAGAAATCTCCGGATTCGCTGCGCGACGTGATTCGCAGTATGGACCGTGCAAAGGCAGGAATGACGGCCATGCCAAACGGACTTTATCTGGTTTCCGTCGAATATCCCGAGGGACTGAGTGGGCATCAATAGGCAAAATTTTTTTCGTGAATTTTCTGGCAGATAAAGCAGGAAAGTCCTCAATCAGGCCAGTAAGGACCGGCGCAGGAATAACTGTCGTGGCCGACGCTGCCAGCGTCGGTTCGGGTGCTGCCAGCATCCGCCACAATGGGACACTTATTAACACGATGGTCCTAAACGCCTTGGCCGATGGAAAAATTGAATTATCCCGCGAACCTTTCCATAAAGTTTGTGTCCAGTGCTGCAAGAGAGTTGTATTGGACATGCCTTTCACGTTTAGCCTCCATGCCGACGGCCTAAGACGCCGAGTGGCGCGTGCTGTTGATGTCAATCAACCAAACAACGCCGCCTCGAGCCGGCTTTTCTTGTACCGCCTAGTTCGCTCAGCAGCAACGATGGCGCAGGAGTTAAGCTCCCTGCCACCGTAAGCTGTGCCGGTCGATCTGACGATTGTGGACGGCCGTACCAGTCCTGATGCTGGACACGCTTCCGGCTGCGGCCAATACTCTCCCCCAACAGCATTGCGAGCAACATCGCAAAATCGGGATCTGCGTTTCACACAGTTGTGATCGCCTCGACTGACTCAATCGTTGCTTCGTCAAATCTCGATTTTGCAGCAGCACCTGCCGTGGCAGGGCAAAAGGAAAAACATGAGCGACTCGCAAAAAACGTCATTTGAAGATCAAATACTGGCCGCAGTCAACGACGTCAATTATCGACCAATCACGCAGGCCATTCTCGCCAAAACACTCGACGTCAAGAAGAAGGCACTGCGAGATTTTCGCGATTCGCTGGCCAATCTAATTGAAGCGGGCAGATTGCGACAGGATAAGCAAGGCCGCCTGCGACCACGAGGATCGACTGGGCTGGTGTCCGGCGTGCTGCGAAAAATCAGCAGCGGAGCCGCGTTTGTGATCCCGTCGGAACGGTCAAAGGACTCTAAGGATGCTAAAGCAGGGGATATCTATATCTCGGCTCGCGATGTTCGCGATGCCCAGACTGGTGACGATGTTCTGGTCCGGCTCACTGAAAAACGCCGGTCAAGCGGGCAACGCTGCGGTGTCATAGAAAAAGTTGTTGATCGTGCGACCAGCGTGTTTGTCGGAACCTATTTTGAATCCGGCAGCCAGGGCTTTGTGCGTGTTGACGGAACTGTCTTCGGGGCTGCGATTCACGTCGGAGACCCCGGCGCGAAGGGCGCGAAGCCGGATGACAAAGTTGTGATTGAGATGTTGCGGTTTCCGTCTCCGAATCGAGCGGGCGAAGCCGTGCTCACCGAGGTTCTGGGCCAGCGCGGCGATCCGGGCATTGATACGATGACGGTGATCCACAGCATGGGATTGCCGTTCGAATTCCCGGAAGCCGTGCATGATGACGCTCGTCGACAGGCGGATGCCTTTGACGAAACCAATCTCAAGGGACGAACGGATCTGACCGGCGAAGCGATCATCACGATCGACCCTGTCGATGCTCGTGATTTTGATGACGCGATTTCTCTGTCACGATCGAAGGACGGTCATTGGCATCTGGCAGTTCATATCGCTGATGTTGCTCACTTCGTGCCAGCAGGAAGCAGACTGGATGCGGAAGCCGAGAAACGCGGAACCAGCGTGTATCTGCCAGGGCATGTGATTCCGATGCTGCCGGAACTCATCAGCAATGGTCTGGCCAGTCTGCAGCAGGGACAAGTGAGATTCACAAAAACAGCGTTCATCGAATTTGATGAAACCGGCACAGTGGTCGGCACCGATGTCGCGAATTCCGCCATCAAAGTGACTCGCAGATTTGCGTACGAAGATGTGATGCCGATTCTGCGCAATCCGGAGAAAACATTTGCCAACGTAACGGCGGAAGTCCGCAAACTGTTGCAGGACATGTTTGAACTGGCCATGCTGCTTCGCCGTCGCCGGTTCGCTCACGGTGCCCTCCAGATGGGCATCCCGGAAGTGGCCATTGATTTTGACAAAGACGGTGCGGTCGCAGGTGCCCATCAGCGACATCACGACGAGAGCCATGAGATCATTGAAGAGTTCATGCTGGCAGCGAATGTGGCTGTGGCCGGACTGCTGGATAGTCGCGGGTTACCATTCCTGCGACGTACTCACGGAGATCCGGATGAAGTCAAGATGCGAAACTTTCAACAATTCTGTCAGGGCCTGGGGCTGACATTGAAGAAATCACAGGATCGAAAGGAGATTCAGGAGCTCATCAGCAAAGTCGAAGGAAAGCCGGAACAGCGAGCGGTCAATTTCGCGTTGCTCCGCAGTATGCAGCAGGCCGTGTATTCACCCGATGACACCGGGCATTATGCACTGGCAGAAGCCGACTACTGCCACTTCACCAGTCCGATTCGACGCTATCCCGATCTCACCGTGCATCGACTGATTGGCCAGCTCGGGGCAAAACGATCGCCTGCGCCGCAATCGATTCCCGAATTGATCCAGTTAGGCAAGCATTGTTCGATCACAGAACGGCGCGCTGAAAAAGCAGAGCGGGAATTGATCCGCATCAAGATGCTGCGGTACATGTCTGAACGCATCGGCGAAGAGATGGATTCCGTCATCACAGGCGTCGAAAGTTTCGGTATGTTCTGTCAGGGTGTGAAGATTCCTGCAGAAGGCATGATTCATCTAAGTTCGCTCAGTGATGACTTCTACGTCTTCGATCAGGCGACTCGCCGACTGACAGGAAGTCGAACGCATCGTGAGTTTCGACTGGGTGATCCGATTCGTGTGGTCGTGGCGGCGGTCGATATTGATCGTCGGCAACTGGATCTGCGAGTGGCGGATTCTTCACCGGGCAGCAGCAAGAAAAAAGCCCGCCCGATTCCCGGCAGTGAACATCGTCACGCCGTGCATCCGGCAGGCAAGAAACAGCCAGGTTCCGAACATTCTGCGAATCCTCGCGGTGGAAAGAAACCAAAGGGGACCGTGAAGAAATCGAAACGTGGTCGAAAACGGTAAGTGCTGCGATTCAGGATCAGACGTCGAAGATCAGCGAGAGACTGGAGCACTATAGGACAACATCCGAATCTGGTGACGCGAGGCCGACGCCAGACGTGTACGAATTCCTGACCCAATGTTGCCAGCACACCGGCCTCACGGCTGGACAGGACAGTGCGCGTTCACAGCACTGTTTTGCCGACGGCGATATTGCTGTCACCGTTTGCAAACGAACGACATCAACCCGTACACTGAGGAAGATATTCTTTAGTCACCGAGCTTCCACCTATGTCCGACGTCACCAGCATCCTGAACCAGATTGAATTGGGTGATCCGTCGGCGGCCGAGCAACTGCTGCCGCTGGTCTACGACGAACTTCGCAAACTTGCGGCCGCGAAACTGGCTCAGGAAAAACCCGGTCAGACGCTGCAGGCGACCGGGTTGGTGCATGATGCCTACTTGCGGCTGGTCGACATCGGCGAGGCCCGGCGTTGGGATTCCCGTGGCCATTTCTTCGCGGCGGCTGCTGAGGCGATGCGGCGGATTCTGGTTGACACAGCCCGCCGGAAACGGCGTCCGAAACACGGCGGTGGGCGAAAGCGTGTGGATCTCGATTCGGCCTGCGCGCTGACCGAAGATCCCGGTGAAGACTTGCTGGCCCTCGATGAGGTTCTGACTAGATTCGCGGCTCTGGACCCGCTCAAGGCCGAATTGGTCAAGCTCCGTTTTTTTGCCGGGATGACAATTCCTGAAGCAGCCGACGTGCTCAGGATATCGCATGCAACTGCTGAACGACACTGGACTTACGCCCGCGTCTGGCTGTACTGCGAACTCGGCGGCGATGATGCCGAGGGAGAAACTTTGAAAAATCCCGGAAACTCGTGAGGGGATCGAAGGCAATTCCTCGCATTGTCACCTGAGCGAGCCACTGAAAGGAGCTCTTCAACATGTCAATCGAGGAATCAAAAGTCGAAGCGATCTTCTTTGCGGCGCTGGAAAAACAGTCGCCCGATGATCGCATTGCCTATCTCGATGAAGTATGCGCGAGTGATCCGGATCTCAGACAACGGGTCGAGGCTCTGCTGAACGCACGACTGAAATTGGGAACCTTTCTTCAGGGCCACGCCGCCGACATGGTGGCGACGACGTCGGCCCCGCTGACTTCTGAACGCCCAGACACACAGATCGGCCCGTACAAGCTCCTGCAGCAAATTGGCGAAGGCGGCATGGGCACGGTCTATATGGCCGAGCAGACCGAGCCCGTGAAACGCAAGGTGGCCCTGAAGGTCATCAAGCCGGGAATGGACAGCGGCCAGGTGATCGCTCGTTTTGAGGCCGAGCGGCAGGCTCTGGCAATGATGGACCATGTCAATATTGCACGGGTCCTTG
Source organism: Planctomycetaceae bacterium (assembly GCA_947476295.1). Classification (GTDB taxonomy): domain Bacteria; phylum Planctomycetota; class Planctomycetia; order Planctomycetales; family Planctomycetaceae; genus SXXK01. Next base: position 20,790 of record CANJQC010000076.1, read on the forward strand.
ATGCAGGCACCACGGAGCATGGGCGGCCTTACTTCGTGATGGAACTGGTCAACGGCGTGTCGATCACCAAATACTGCGACGACAACCGCCTCACACCACGTGAGCGATTGGAATTGTTCGTCCCGGTCTGCCAGGCAATCCAGCACGCTCATCAGAAAGGAATCATCCATCGCGACATCAAGCCGTCCAACGTGATGGTCACACTGTACGACGGCAAGCCGGTCCCCAAGGTAATCGACTTCGGCGTGGCCAAGGCGACCGAGCAGAAGCTGACGGAACGGACCTTGTTCACGCAGTACGGCACGATGGTCGGCACGCTGGAATACATGAGCCCCGAGCAGGCCGAGATGAGCGCGCTGGGCGTCGATACCCGCAGCGACATTTATTCGCTGGGTGTGCTCCTGTATGAACTGTTGACGGGCAGCACGCCGCTGAGTCGGAAGCAGATCAAAGAGGCTGCTTTCGCTGAGATTCTGCGGCTGATCAAGGAGGAGGAGCCGCAAAAGCCGAGCACCCGGCTGAGCGAATCGGGCGAAGCGCTGGCGTCGATCTCGGCCCGGCGGCACACGGAGCCGGCCAAGCTGTCGAAGCTGATGCGAGGTGAACTCGACTGGGTCGCGATGAAGACCCTGGAGAAGGACCGCAATCGTCGCTACGAAACGGCCAACGGTCTAGCGGCGGACGTGCTGCGATACTTGAACGACGAGCCGGTGCAAGCGTGTCCGCCGTCGGCGGCGTACCGCTTTCGCAAGTTCGTCCGACGCAACCCCGGTGTGGCCGGGTTGGTTTCGACGGCCCTGGTCCTGCTGGTCGTGCTGACGATTGCTGCGATCTCGCTCGCCCGACAGCGAGAGCAACAATTGGTGGACGCGAGTCTCCGCAACAACGAACTGCTCGCCCGCTACGTGGCCAGCAGCGTTCTGTGGCACCTCGAACATCTCAGCCAAGCGGTGCTTCAGGTGGCCGAGGAAAAACAATTGCAGGAACTCTTGCTTCCGAATTCGAATCCCGATGGCCGCCGAGACTTTTCCCATGACATTCACGAACGCTACAACAACCCGCGCAACGGTTTCACCGGCTCGGCGAGCGATCCCCCATTCGCCAGTTGGTTGTTCCAGGACAAGAACGGCACGATCACCGGTTGTTGGCCGGAAAACACCGAGGTCGTCGGGAAGAGTTTCGAAGGACGCGACTACTTCACCGGAGCCCTGCGACACGCCCATGCGACTGGACGCCCGGCGGTGCATATTTCACGCGTGTTCCCGTCTGAAAACGACGGCCGGTTCAAATTCGCGATTTCGGTTCCTGTGTGCGATGGCGAAAATTTGCTCGGGGTCGTTGCTGCCACAGTCGATCCGACCACGTCTAGGCTCGGCCCGTTCCGTCTCGACGCAGCAGGCCACGGTCTGTTCATCGTGCTGGCCGGACGTGGCGATACGGAGCCCCCGCGTCCCGAAGCGCCGGCCGTGACGCACGAATACCTCATCTTGCTGCACCCCGCGAAGAACACCCACGGCAGCGTTCCCATCCACGCCAACGCGGAACTGCTGCACGCCGTGTATCAGTCTCAGCCGGGTGACGAGCTTGTGCCGTCGGAGGCAGTGGAAGACGTTGCCAGCCGCATGGCCCCGAATTATGACGACCCACTCACCGAGTGGGACGCCAATTTCGCAGGGCGTTGGCTGGCAGGATTCGCCCCAGTCGGCAACACCGAACTTGTGGTAATCGTGCAGCAGCGCTACGACGACACTGTCCATCCTGGCCTCACACGTGCGACGGACCTGCTGCTGTGGAGTGCTGCCGTGCTGATCGGTGGACTCGTCCTCACCTCCGTAGCCTGGCTCACCCTACAACGCAACTCGCATCAAACCCATTCAACCACTAACCACTGAAGCACGCCCACATGTTTACCTTCATCAACGCCACCATCCTGGTGATTCTCGCGTTCGCTATTTACGGACTCGTGAAGGGTTGGGACGTGCGGCTCGTGCTGTTCGCGGCCGCGCTGGCCTTGGCGTCGCTCGCCCTCAAACCGTGGATCGTGCTGGATGCGTTTCTCTCGACGATGGGAGACGGCAAAATCGTCGGGCCAATCTGCTCGGCGGTGGGCTATGCGTTCGTGCTCAAGCTGATCGGCGCTGACCAGGAGATGGTGCGACTGTTGATCACGCCATTGCGCCGCCGCCTTTGGCTCCTGATTCCGGGGGGCTGCGCCGTGGGGTTTGTCACGAACATGGCGATCACCAGCCAAATGGCCGCCGCCGCGACTGTGGGTCTGGTCCTCATCCCGCTGATGCTGGCCGCGGGGTATCACCCGTTCATTGCGGCCGCCACGCTTGTGCTCGGTTGCTCGGCAGGCGGCAACTTGTTCAATCCCGGTGACCCGGACATCGTCGCCATCGTCAACAACACTGCCGTCAACGGCGGCACGGCGGACGCCGTACTGCATGCGATGATTGTCCCAGAACTGCTTGGCTTCGTCGCCGCGACCGTGGCATTTTGGTTGTTGAGTCGCTGGTTCCCGCCCGACGGCTCTGGCAAGCCGACCGAAGAGGCTGCGAGCGACGACCGCCGGATCGACCTCTCGAAGGCCCTGCTGCCTCTACTGCCGGTTGTCATGCTGTTCGTCACGCTGCCAGGACTGGGACTGTTGCCATGGCTGCTTAAGTATTACGCGGACGGCCTCCCCGTGCCGCACGCGATGGTGATTTCGACCATCGTGGCGATGCTCGTTTCACGGGCGAATGCGGCAGCGCAGACGAAAGCGTTCTTCGAGGGAATGGGATTCGGCTACGTGCATGTGATCTCGGTGATCATCGTCGCGACGTGCTTCATCGAAGCGATGAAAGCCGTGGGGCTGGTCCAGGAATTGGTGTCGCTGATCCAGAGCAGCGGCCCGCTGGGCAAACTGGCTGCGGGGTTCTTTCCGTGGCTGCTGGCGGTGGTCTCAGGATCGGGAGTCGCCCCCAGCGTGGCTTTCTCGAACGCGGTCCTTCCCGAAGTGAGCGCAGGCAACCTCGCGGGGGCGATCGACCTGGGAGTGATTGGATCCATCGGAGCCACGTTCGGCCGCACGATGTCGCCCGTGGCGGCCGTCGTGATCTTCGCGGCAACGCTGACGAATGTACCACCGCTGCAGATCGTGCGGCGGACGGCCCCTGCCTTGGCCGTGGGAGCCCTCGTCGTTCTGGCGGTCGTGCTCGCCCGGTGACGGATTTTCTTCGGACCGCGCGCTCTGCGTGGTCGCGGCTGTCGGCTGGTCTTGTCGTGAATCGTTCCCAAGAAATGACTGTATAGGAGGCCCGCCATGCGCTCGGATTTTGAGACAATTCGCCGACGAATCGAGGCATTTGAGATCGACGAACTGGACAGCCGGTTCACGTTCACCCAGCGATTGGCTCGCGAGAACGGCTGGTCGCAGCGATACGCTGCCCGGGTCGTGACCGAATACAAACGGTTCGTCTTCCTAGCCGTCGAGGCCGGGCACATCGTTTCGCCGTCGGACGAAGTCGATCAGGCGTGGCATCTGCATCTGACGTACACACGATCGTACTGGGATCGGCTGTGCGGCGATGTCTTGCAGCGACCGCTGCACCACAACCCGACGAAAGGCGGTGACGCCGAGGCCATCAAGTTCCGTGCGTTGTACGAGCAGACACTGGAGAGCTACCGCCGGTGCTTCGATGAAATGCCCCCCGCCGACATCTGGCCGGACGTGGCGACGCGGTTCGCTCCGGATCAACACCAGCGAGTCGATACGGCGCGACACTGGATCGTCCCGAAGCCAAGTTGGCCTCGCTGGCCACACCGACCCTTGTTGCCGCGTCTGTCGCGTCAAGCCGTCGCAATGGTGCTGTTGCTGGCTGGATTGCTGGTCGCCGGTTGCGAGCCAGCCGTCGGTGCATGGAATCCGTTCAACCTGCGTGGTCCGGACTTCCTCGTGATGTACGTCGGATCGTTTGTCTCCGTCTGCGTGCTGGCGGGATTCTGGCGGCGACACTTGCGGCAGCGGGCGCATGGACCCTCGGTCTCGATGCTGAATCTCGACCCGTGCGAGATCGCGCTGCTCGCCCGCAATGCCCGGCTGACGGTGAATGCAGCCATCGCCAGCCTGATCCACGCCGGAGCGCTCAAGGTGTGCGTGAACACCGGCCGCATGCTGTTCGGCTTGCAAGTGGGTGGAACGTGTTACGCGATCACGCGTGACGGCGATTTACCGTCCACCGTGACTCCGCTCGAAAGAGCGGTTCACCACGCCGTGGGAGCCGGTGTCGAGATGCCGCTGGACAAAATCCATCCCGCCGTGCAAGGCGAAGTCGACGAGCTTCGCGAGCGACTGGTCGCACAAGGCCTGCTGTTGACCGGTGTGCAAGCAAGAATCGCCCACCTGCTGCCAGCCCTGCTCCCGGCGACCGTGGTCGTGTTCGGCTTGATCAAAATCGGAGTCGGCATTCTTCGCGACAAGCCGGTCGGCATCCTAGCCGTGCTGAGTGTAATCGCCGCACTCGTGACATTCGCTTTCCTGACACGACCAAATCGCAGCCGATACGGCGACCGCGTGGTGGCCGATCTGGAACGGAAGCACGCGGGGCTTGATGCGACTCTGAAATCCAATCCGAATCAACTCAGTTCGGCGGACCTTTTCCTGGTGATCGCATTGTTCGGACTTTCGCCACTCAGCGGCGGGCCGCTCGACAACGCGTATCAAGCACTCGTCACCAACTCCAGCCACGGGGGTGGCGGTGGAGGGTGCAGTACCGGTGGCTGCGGCGGGGGAGGGTGCGGAGGGTGCGGAGGAGGCGGTTGCGGCGGCTGTGGTGGCTGTGGTGGCTGACCCGGAGAGCGATCACGATGTCCGTGACGTTTCAAAGTACCAGTTCAACCATCGACGAGAGTTGATCTTGCGAAGTATAATCAGGCGTCAAGGCTCTTCTGTGCGAGAGACGCCAATAGTACTTCATTCTGACAGGTGTCATTGGGTGGGAAGCAGCCTAAGCTGCACTCGTTCGTTCAGGGCCAGGGGACGATCGTGGACGACGAGCCGCGAATCAGCATCAGCGACGTGAGCAGGGCCGAGGGCAAACGAGGCCAAACGACACTGTTCACGTTCAACGTCACGCTTTCGGCCGCTTATGATCAGGCCGTGACGATGTCATACCGCACCGTGAACGGCACAGCCACGGCTGGTAGCGGCGACTACGTCGCCAAAACCGGTACCCTGACGTTTGCTCCCGGCGAGACCTCGAAGACAATCACGATTGAAGTCAAGGGCGATAGCAAGAGGGAGGCCAATGAAACGTTTTACCTGGACCTGTTCGGCAATAGCATCAATTCGCTGTTCACGAAGAACCGCGGCATCGGGACGATCCTGAACGACGATTGATCGCCCCTCAAGGAGATGTGCCATGTCCTCAGTCGATGCGATGCCGCTGGTGAAGTGCGGAGACAACAATCCTCCGAGCGTTTCGCCGGCGGCACCGGCTTCCGTCGCGTTCCGTTACACTCAGACCGACAGCTTCGTGGCCCTGCAGCAGCAGCTCGGCGCGTCGCTGGTGGTGAGCACTTACCACGCCAACAAGCTGCTGGTCGTGCG
>CANJQC010000077.1 GCA_947476295.1 Planctomycetaceae bacterium
AGCGTGACGCTGGGGCGAGCGAAGGCTGGTGCCAAGCAGGTGGAAGCTGAAGCAAAATCGGAACTGTTCACGCTGGCTGTGTCAGCGTTTGGATCCGGTTCAGCCTACAACCAGTGGACGTTTGCCACGGGACTTCCCGACGACGTGCAATTGGATATGCTCTACGCTGGCGAAGGCACGTTCTGGACCGACCTGAAGGGATTCACCGAAGTCATGGTGGGGCGTCAGGCGATGGAACAGCAGAAGACGACAACGAAGGGAAAATAAATGGTGCCGTCTCGCTCCGCCGAGAAGAGCCTTTGCCAGAGCCACACAGCGGGGCAGCCGGGGTACTATGCCGTACATCGGCGAGAACGAACTTGAGCCATCATTTGGTCGGCCGAGTATCATCATCATAGAGGCTCATCACGCGGAGCGTGATGGCTACATTAGCGAGCGACGCGGCGGCGGCCCACGGCACTCAGTAGTCTTCCGGCGATCGGCAGCATAAAATTCGCTAGCAACACTTTCCGGAAAACGAATACAGCCGATCGCCCTATGAAACTCTACAAAGTCCATCAAAAACTGGTCTCCAGTCCTCTGGCGGATATCAACGATGCCGTGCATCGTCAGTTGTCGTTGCAGAATCTGGCAGTGCCCGGCGGCGATGTCGCGATCACTGTCGGCAGTCGCGGTATCAGTAATTTGCCGCTCATCATCAAAGCGTGCGGGGATTGGCTGCGTGACCACGGAGCAACCCCGTTTATTGTTCCGGCGATGGGGTCGCACAACGGGGCAACCGCCGAAGGGCAGCGGCAGATGGTTGAATCGCTCGGTGTGACAGAAGCGGCGATGAACATGCCCATTCGCAGCAGTATGGAAGTCGTCCAGATCGGCGAAGTCCGCACCGGGGCGGTGTACATGGACCGCTACTGTTCCGAAGCGGCGGGCGTCCTAGTCGTGAATCGCGTGAAGCTGCATACCTGCTTTTCCGGTCCGATTCAGAGTGGTCTGACCAAGATGATGGTTGTGGGCATGGGCAAGATTCGCTCGGCGCGGACGTTTCACTCTGCCGGAGCTGCCGCCATGAAAGACATGTTGCTGGAGATGGGCCAGTGCGTCCTCGATTCCGGCAGGATTCTGGCCGGGCTTGCCATTTTGGAGGACGGCTTCGATGAAACCGCAGAATTGCACGCGATCCGTCTCGCCGAAATCCTCCAGCGCGAGATTGAATTGCTGGAACATCACCGATCGTATTTTCCACGTCTGCCGCTGGATGATCTGAACGTGTTGATCGTGGATGCGATCGGAAAGACATACAGCGGTACTGGTATGGACACGAACGTCATTGGGCGACGCGGCATTGCTGGCTTTGAAGATCTGACCAGTCCTCGCATCCGCACCATCGGAGCGCTGTCGCTGACTTCGGCGTCACAGGGAAATGCGATCGGCGTCGGACTCGCCGATTTCATCACCCAACGCCTGCGATCTGAGATCAACGAACACAAGACGCTTGTCAATACACTTACGACCGGCGACATGGACCGAGCCAAGATCCCGGCCACACTGGCCGACGATGAAACACTCATCCGCACGATCGAGGAGCGCTATGGGAGCCAACGCTGGATGTTCATCCCGAACACACTGCATCTGGGCGAACTCTACGTTTCAGCGGATCTGGTCCCTGAAATCTCCGCCAATCCAGTCTGCCAAATTGCAAAAGAACCGACAAATCTGACTTACGAAAATGGACGCCAGCAGTTGTCGTTTGCGAAACGTTAACCTCCGCGTTGCCATTAATTTCCCGCCTCTGCGCCACAGGCTCATCTTACCACAACATCGAGTTTGTGCATGGTGCCATCGCGCAGAATGTGTCATTACTTCATACCACCAGTCGGGAAGCTCTGAAAATTGAAAAAATGGTGCCTTGAATGGATTCAATTCTTGCCGCTCGATTGGCATCCATCTGTCAAGTCGTCATAGTGTGGTCAGGGCCTCCGCATGAGCGATCATGTGCTCGTGCTGGCGGGACTGCCTGCGGTGTTGTGCAATCAAATGTCTTCGGAGTCATTGCTTCGTGTGGATGCTGGCTGACCGAGGACTGAAACTTCGAAAGTTGATCCCATGGTATTTCGTGTATGTGCCTTATTGTTCTTCATGACAACAGCCGTTCCTGTGATCGCTCAGAATGCGGCTCCAGAAAAAAGCGAAGCTCCAAAATTGGAAACGACCCTCGACAAGGCCAGTTACGCCATCGGGTACAACATCGGCAAAGACTTTGTGAAGCAGGGACTCGACGCTAATGTGACTGCTCTGACCGCAGGCATTGCGGCGGCCCTAGCCGGCGAGAAGTCTGTCTTAAGCCCTGAGGAGATCCAAGAAGCATTCAAAGAGATGCAGGCCGAAATGCAGAAGAAAGTTGACGCAAAAGTCACAAAGAACCTAGAGGACGGTAAAGTATTTCTCGCAGAGAACAAATCTAAAGAGGGCGTCAAAGTTACCAAGAGCGGCTTACAGTATCTGGTCTTGAAAGAAGGCTCAGGCGCGAAACCGACAGCCAAGAGCACCGTCTCTACGCACTATCGCGGCAAGTTGATCGATGGCACGGTGTTTGACAATTCTTACGAAGGCGAAGAGCCGACCGAAAATGACATGCCAGCCTCATTCGGTGTGACCCAAGTGATTAAAGGCTGGACCGAAGCGTTGCAATTGATGAAAGTTGGAGCGAAATATCGTCTGTTTATTCCGAGCGAGCTGGCGTATGGCGAAAATGGCCCTCCCGGTATCGGACCGAACTCAGTCCTCGTATTTGAAATCGAACTTGTGTCTTCTATGGACGAAAAAGCAGACAAAGGCGGCAATCAGAAGAAGTAATCAATTCCACAGAGAATTGATTGCTTTTCGAAACCCGGATCTTTCAGGAGATCCGGGCTGCTTTTCGAAACGGTCCGGCCAGCAAGGGTGCCTGATGATAGTTCAGTTCTTTGCTTTTTCCGGCAGGACGAGACCGGCAACAAATACCACGACGGAAGTTTTACTTTAACGGTCATTCAAACACTTCATTGAAAAATGAACGCATTGCCGTCCACGACCGCTTGTCGGCTTTTTCGTTATAGGCAGCGCCGCGAGAATTGTCGTTGCCGGCCATGGGCTGTGTGAAGGAATGTACAGCACCGGAGTAAACGATCATCTGCCAGTCAACGCCGGCATTGTTCAACTCGGACTTAAATGCGTCGATTTCATTGGCCGGTACGAATGGGTCATCCGCCCCGTGGCAGACCAGAACCTTTGACTTGATGTTCTTGCCAGCTTCTGGTTGAGGCGAATCTAGGCCACCGTGAAAACTCACGACGCCGGAAATATCGGCTCCGCTGCGCGCCAGTTCAAGGACTCCTGTGCCGCCGAAACAGTAGCCGATTGCCGCGATTTGATTCTTCGCAACGACGTCCCGGGCACGAAGTTGCTCGAGTCCGAGTTTCAAACGGCGACGGTAGAGGTCTCGATCATTCTTGTAAATACCAGCCTGCTTTCCCGCGTCCGGCTGATTCGCCGGGCGAATGCCTTTGCCGTACACATCCAGCGCAAACGCGACGTAGCCAAGTTTGGCTAACTGCCTGCAACGGCTCTTTTCGTAGTCGGTGAGTCCCAACCATTGATGCACGACGAGGACACCTGGGACTGGCTTATCAACTTTCTCGGAGTCCCATGCGAGAAAGCCTTCCAAAGCAACATCTCCGTCACTGTACAGGACAACCTGTGTCTTGATCTCCGCGCCGGCTTGACTGAGACAAAACGAACTAACCAATACCGCAGCAATGAATCGCATGAATTTCACCTCTTGATTTTTCAGAGCATTCGCAGGAATCACAACGCTGTCAATTTTCAGGAGTATCAAGGATTTCGGCAAGTCGTTGAGCCAGACCGGGCTGATATTTGCTCATCCACGTTCGATCGATTAAACCAACACTGATCATGTCTTCCAGATGAGTTTGATCTTTCCTGCGGAACGATGTCAATTTCATTCCGACAAGAGCTTCCAGCGAAATGACTGTAAACTGACCTTCACGTTCAGATTCCCGCACCGCAGGAGTCACCTGCAAATCGTCTGGCTTCACTTTCTCACCGGCAAAGATGATATGAACTGCTTCGCTGGGTTTTGAATCGGGACCGTCGAGGAACATATCGCCGCCGTAGACGGAATGATAGACAAATCCGTTGGCTTCCATCGCTGCTATGGCAGCAGGCAGATCTTCGCGCTGAATGAGAATGTCCACGTCTCGTGTGAAGCGCACGGCACCTTCATCGACTCGACCAACCCACTCGGCCACCGCATTGCCGCCGATGACCGAATAGGGAACTTCAGCCGCATCAAGCGTTTTTGCGGTGCGGTGCAAGCGGAGTCGAATTCGTTCGATAGCCATCGCGACCCGCTCCCAACCACTGGAAATTGACGAAGTATTTGATGCGTTCACAACAGCACCTTCAAAAACTCAGGCACCGAACAACTCACGACATCGGCGCATTCTCGCAACTTCATTCGCACGTCTTCGGGAAGAGCGATGCCGTTCAGTGATGCATCACGAGCGGATTGAAACTCTCGCTCACCGGGAATCAGCACGGATGCGATTCCGTTCGCCGTCGGTGCCGCGTGAATCTCATCAATCAGCGATTTCATGCGATTATTGAAAACGACACGATCTGTCATCGCATCGACGTCCGCAACAAAAAACGATGCATTGTGCAGTGATGGTTTAGACGGTGCATCAAATATCCAGCTTCCCACCTGCCACGTCATCGCTCCGCCGGGAATCAAAGCAGAAAGTACTTCGCACCACAGCCCCAAACCGTAGCCTTTGTGACCGGCCATCGGAGCCAGCGCGGCTTCATATGGGTAGAGTGAACCGTCGGTCGTCGGCAGACCATCGGGACCGATCAGCCATGTTGCAGGAATCGATTCCCCACGCTGATATGCCGCATAGACTTTGCCCCCTGCGACGGCGGCTGTAGCGATGTCGAGCAGAACGGGATCACCGCCGGTTGGAATCGCGTACGCCAATGGATTACTACCCAGCACCGCCTTTGTTGAACCCGGTGCCGCGACGCTCGGCATATCATTGCCGGTCACCATCGCAAGGCAGCCAGCCTTCGCAGCCTGCAAAGCATAGTGTCCGGCCGCGCCAATGTGCCCTGTATTTCGCAGCGCGACGAAAGCGACGCCAAATTGCTTCGCCTTTCTGACAGCAGTCTGCAAGGCGAACGTTGATCCCACCTGCCCAAGGCCGGCACTGCCATCCACGATTGCCCATGCCGGTCCGTCACGTTCAATGCGCGGAACTGCCGAAATTGGATAACCGCCAGCCTGTAGCTTCTTCAGATATCCCACCAGCAACTTGGTGCCATGCGTAAAGACTCCTAGGACATCGGTTGAAACCAAAGCCTCTGACGTGACGCAGCAATCCGCGTCAGACAGTCCTGTTGATCGCAGGCATTCCGTGACGAAAACTGTGAGTTCAGCAATATTAACCCGTTTCAATTCAATCCACCTCCATACCAATGACTAATTCACAACATTCACCAATGGCTCGCCGTTCAACGCCATTAATGCGAGCCGCGCGGCAGTCTCGCGAAGTTTTCTGACAGCAGGAACGCTGGTTGAAGCGATGTGGGAGGCGACGATCACGTTGTCCAGCTTCAAAATCGGGTGATCTGCCGGGATCGGTTCCGGATTGAACACATCCAGCGCCGCCGCCGCAACATGACCCGATTGCAAAGCCGCCGTCAGCGCATTCGGATCGATCAAATCCCCGCGAGCCAGATTAATGATGCTCACGCCCGGACGAGTTTTAGCCAACGACTCGGAATTCAACATACCGCGTGTCGCCGGTGTGGATGGACAATGCAAAGTGATCACGTCCGCCTGAGACAGCAATTCCTGCAGCGAGACCGGCGTTCCACCGGCGGTATCGATGTCGGCGGCTTTTGTAATCGGGTCGTAGACCAGAATTCGGCATCGAAATGGTATCAATCGTGACACCACTTCACGTCCGATTCGACCAAAACCAACGACCCCGACGGCCAGATCCTTCAGGGCTTTCATTTGATCAAGCGACGTGGCGAGCCCCCATTTTCCGCCCTTAAGTGTGTTGCTGTTGGTTACGACCTGACGCGTTGTCGCAAGGATGAACGCCAGCGTGTGATCGGCCACTTCGTCGATGCAGTAATCCGGCACATTGCAGACCGGAATGCCCTTTGCGCGAGCTGCAGCCAAATCAACATTGTCCACGCCAATCCCATAGCGCACGATGACTCGTGCCTTCTGCATGTTCGCAATCACATCTGCGTTCACTGGCGCGAACTGTGTAATCACTGCATCCGCATCCGCCACCATAGCAGACAACTCCGCTGCGGTCTTCTTCTCTTTCCATGCCTGAATGACATGCCCCGACGGCTGCAAAATGGACTCTTCGACAGACAAGTCCGGAAACGAATAATCGGTGATCGCAACTTTCATCGGTATTTGCCTCCAGAACCGTGCAACAGGGAAAACGGCCGCGGCAAGCCATAACCCGAATCAAACCGCGCTCATCAATTGGCAGACATCTTCTGCTAATGTGACAAACTAGGCCGACACTCTGCAACTCAACGGCGGAATGTTCTGAAAAACAGGCATCGCGACAACATCAGACCGACGGCAGAGGTCGCAGCGAACGCCCGTGTGGTGAGTTGTCGCTTCTTCCTGCCATCATTATGCTGCCGATTCTCAATGCTCATTACTTATTGTTGATATCGACCAAAGGGCGAAGAACATGTCGGACACTACCAACGGGAAATTGAATCGCAAGTTGCGAATGGCGCTTGTCGGCGGGGGCCAGGGGGCTTTTATCGGTCGCGTTCATGCCACGGCCGCTGTACTCGACAATCGCGCCGCCTTGGTCGCAGGAGCGTTGTCATCAGATGCCGCTCGAGCGAAAGCCAGCGCGCCTTCATACGACATTGCGGAATCGCGAGCGTACGGTTCCGTGACAGAAATGATTCAGAAAGAATTGGCCCTGCCATCCGATCAGCGAATCGATTTCGTCAGCGTGGCGACCCCGAACCACACGCACTTCGAAATCGCCAAAGCCGTGGCGGAAGCCGGGTTCAACGTGATCTGCGACAAACCCATGACGTTTGATTTTGCACAGGCAGAAGAGCTTGTCAAAGTCGTCGAAAAGAGTGGCGTCGTGTTCGCGGTGAGTCACAACTACACCGGTTACCCTCTCGTACGGCAGGCACGCGAAATGATTTTGAGCGGCGAACTCGGAGAAATCAACGCCATTCGATCCAACTATATTCAAGGTTGGTTGCGCAGTCGGCTTGAGTCTGAAGACCAGAAGCAGGCGGCCTGGCGCACCGATCCGAAGAAGTCCGGAGCGGCCGGTAGCTTCGGTGATATTGGAACGCATGCCTACAATCTGGGTCGATATATGACCGGTCTGATTCCGGCGGAGATTTCCTGCAACCTGAAAATTTTTGCAGAGGGACGACGGCTGGACGACTACGGCCATGCGGTCGTGCGTTTCGACAATGGCGCGTTGGGGACGGTGACTGCCAGCCAGATTTCACATGGTCGCGAGAACGATCTGTTTATTGAAGTCGATGGAACAAAAGGCGCGTTGTCCTGGCGTCAGGAAGAACCGAACCTGATGATCGTGCGTCGCAACGGTTCCCCGCATCAGATGTACACGCGGGATCCAAATGCTCCGTACATGAATAGTATGGGCAAAGCCGCGTGTCGTCTGCCGGCTGGCCATCCGGAAGCGTTCCTCGAAGCCTTTGCCAACGTGTATCGGTTTGCCTACGACGCGATGGTTGATCGAGCCACGGGGGAAACGTTTGAGAAAAAAGATACGATCTATCCGAATGTGTACGATGGTGCGGAAGGCATGTACTTCATTCAACAGTGCGTTGCGAGCAGTCAGCAGAATGGAGCATGGGTGCCGATGAAATATGCCGGGGCTCGTCGATAATCGCATAGAAAGACTGAGACACGGAATACTTGGTTGGTGCTTTGTGCCGTGCGGGATTCGTCATGGGATCATGGAAAACTGGTACAGGTTTTGCGCGGACTGCTCCGATCCTGTCGATGGGGCTCGTGGCCGTTTGGGCGTTGGGCCAGATTTTGCGCGATCGCAACTTTTGGACGGGCCTGATGTTCTATTTCCCTACGCCCGTACTCGTCGCATGGTTGTTGCTGTTGTTGATAATCGCCCGCACAAGCCGACGCCTCACCCTTGGGTTGTTGCTCGCACCTCTGGGAATACTGCTGGGGGTTGAGAATCAATGGATTCGACCAGATTCTCCAACTACAGAAATCTCGACGGCCGACATGCACGAGAAATCATCGCCGTCCGACACGGCGGCAATCGCCGCAACAACGGATCTGACTCCGGTGCGACTCGTCCACTGGAATCTGGCGCGAGGTGCGATGGGCTGGAAAAAGCAATGGCGACACATCGAAAGCCTGCATCCCGACATTATTGTACTGTCTGAAATTCCGGAGTTATTTGACGCAAACACACTGACCGGATTCGACGTGCTCGTGATCGACGGTATGGCGGTCGCCTGTCACGGATTGATGATCAAGAGCGGACCACTGGTCCGAGGCGGCGTGCTGCGGGCGTGGCATGTGACGTGCCAACTGTCCGCAGGGCCGCTGGAAGTGATGATCGCCGACATGACTTCGCGGATCGGCATACCGCGAGATCCGTATTTGCGACCATTTGTCGCGCTGTTGGCGGAACGGCAGATCGACGTGTCCGTAGGTGACTTCAACGCACCACGGCGATCACTGGCCTTCTGCGATCTACCCACAGGTTATCGACACGCATACGATGCTGCAGGCGCGGGCTGGTCATGCACCTGGCCGGTACCAGTGCCATTTCTTGCCATCGATCAGTGCATTATCGGACCTCGCCTGAAGTCCGCTCATTACCAATTACAGTCCACTTTGCTGAGCGATCATCGGTTGCAGATCCTTGACTGCGAATGGCTCCCCTGAAACTATACTCCATGCGGCTTCAAAAGGGGTGCAGATGAGGCAGGTCGCGACACTGAAAAGGCGGGCAAGGCACATGGTAGATTCCTCCTGTCTCGGTTCGAAGCTTCACCGTACCAAGGGACAACAAAAGCTGCCCGGACCGCTATTCCGCATCGATTCGAATTGCGTTCAATGGCGAGCGATATTCAGTGTGCCACCGGACCTGAGACATGTCACCAAGATTTGCCCGCAATCGCCAGCAATGTCAGCATCACACTGCCAATGAGTGCCCACAAGCAACCTACTGGCTTCGGGATCCCGCTGCGGAGGATCCGTCCGGTAGCCGACTCGTAGCGACTACTGCCTTGTCAAGACTTGGTTCTGGAGCAATCACACCATTTATCGGCGGCGTTTCCAATATCCGGAGCGACGCTTGGTATGAGCGAGCGCCAGAATCAGCAGACTCTCGGGACTATCTCTGACGAAAACGAGAATGTAGGGAAATCTCCGCAGCCGAACTGACCGGATGTCGTCCACGATTTGGAAGTGAGAATCAGGATCGTACAACAGGCGGTTCATGGCAGCGTCAACTGCGTCACGAAACCTTGCTGCGATTGCCGCATCTCGCTTGCGATACCAATCCAGCGCGAATCGATACTCCTGAGCGGCGAGCCGATGCAATCGCACAGAGTCCATCGGCGTCAGTTCTCGTCCCGAAGTTTTGACCACTCAACTGAGTCGGCGGGATCGTTGCGACGGCGCTGAATTTCTTCGATGAAATCTTCGTCATCAACGCTGGGCAAATGTTCTTCGTCACCCATGGTTTCCAGCAACTGGCTGACAATCGTCAGGCGTTCCGCTTCCGAGAGCTGTATTGCTGCAGAAACAATCTCGGCGAGGGTGGCGGACATGACTCGGGCTTTCGGCAAAAATCTATACTTTCGTTTGCGAGATCATAGCAGCCAGGAACGTGAGCGACTACCTGAATCAGTTTCATCCCATCGTGTCCAAGAAAAATAAGTCGAACTGGCGGCCACATCCGAAGGCCAAGGGTACAAAGACATGCTGTTTTCGATAAGCCTGCTGTTATACAATCACATCTTCGTATTTTGTGCTGTTTTCGTTTCAGACTTGCTTGAACTATGGCCTGCCAGAATTCAATGACTCGCTCGATGCGTGCTGTTGTGGTCGGTGTGCTGGGGATAACAGTTGCACAGGTTCCGGGTGGAACCTCAAACGCTCAAGAGACTCCCGTCGCGGCCTCCGTCGATGACACTAGGTTCCAGGAAAGCGTGCAGCTTCTGTCGCAGAAATACTGTCTCCGTTGCCACAACGCGGACAACATGGAATCGGGGATTCGCGTCGATCAACTGACCGCCATGCCGGAAGAAATACAACTCTTCCTCTGGAAGGATATTCAGAAACAAGTTGACGAAGGTGCAATGCCGCCTTCCGATGAACCGCAGCCCACGGATGACGAGTGCGGAGCGCTCTCCGCATGGATTACGCTAGCGATGGATGAGGCCAGCGCTTCAGAGTTATCCGAGTGACGAGATTCTGGGCCAGCCGAATCGATATGGGCCAATGGCGAACTTCAAAATTTCCCTGCGTGAATTACCGGACCAAGGGAACTTTCGCGTCACGGTTAAAGCCGCGCGCTACGATGATGCACTGATCCTGGATGCCGACGAGAGCATTCAAGAGGTAGTGGAAGCGGTATCGGTAACGGTCGCGGATTTAGAGCCTTCGCTGGATGCGACGGTGGTGATCAGGGAGGCGGGCATTTATCAAGTGGATGTGGACTGCGTGCCGGGTAAAACGCAGGGTCTGTTGTCGCTGACACTGGGTGAACGACATTTTGCCGGACAGCTCTTCGAGCGGGAGAGCGAGACGCCTGCCGAGGCTCAAACAGAAAATGACGGCTCGACGAAAGAGTCGCCCTCCCAAAATACGGCGTTCATGCTGGTCAGACTGCCAGCAGGCCCGTTGAATCGGAGCGAGTACCACGCACAATCCTACTAATCTTCCGACGCTGATCGCCGGGGGGGGCAAACATGGGGCTGAAACACGGAACCCACTGGCATCGACCGAATACGCCCATGTCGAACGTCTACCTGAATATCCTGCGGTCGATGCAGATCGAGGAAGAAATGTTCTCGGACAGTTCCGGCACAATTTCGGATTCGATTTTCTCGGCGAGCTAAGCTCGTGCCATCGCGGCTGCGATTTCCACTTTGATCACGGATAGGGGATTCAGTGGATCCATAGGATCAATGACCGAAGCTACTTCGTTCGTTTGCGGATTCCAGTTGACCGGGCCGTAGCGTGCCGGGCTGGAATTCCCGGTCAGGACATGAGCACATCCATCACCTTTGTTGTAGTGCCAGTACTCGAATGGAAAATGCATGAATCCATGCGACTCCATCAACGCCGTAATTTCGAGTCGGTTCTGTAAATCCGCTTCCGAGATAAATGGCGAACGCATCGGGGTGCGTTCACTCATCTCAAGATAAGGTCCACCACGCCAAACTTCCTGGCCGCCGTCGCGATGGAATACAGAAATGTCGATGGCCGAACCGGACATATGTGTGCCGGTTTTTGGGATGTTCGCCACCATCACAATTGCACGACGAAAGACAAAATCGACCGGAGGAATCTCACCGCCCTTCTCCCAGATACACTTTTGCAGAATGGCGTCGAAAACTTCCGGCTTTCGGCCCAGTGCCCTCTGCATTTCCAGCGTGCGGAAGCCTTCCTCGATCTTGAGCACCCAGCCACGCCGACTCATGTCGCGGCCAATCGCGATGACATCGTCCACAAGTGATTCACGCATATAGAAAATGCGATCCAGGTCTCCGGCAATTTTTGAGTCAGAGAACAACATCTCCACACCGGCTGCATCAGCGGCGGCAGGAAGGGAAGCGAAACGCTCGCCGCATTCGCTGACCGGAAAGGCCAGCAATTGCTCGACCAGTTTATAGCCAAGCTCCATCTGCTCGGACCAGTATTCAAGACGTGCTGCGTCGTTGTTTGTTGTTGGTGCTGTCATGGTGGTGTAACCTCGATAGTTGTCACCAGCTCTCGCGGTGACTTCATTTCTTGATTCAGATCTTGTTTGTCGCGAAGTTCGAGACGTCGCCAGTGCGACGTCTATACTTCACGTGGTCGCCGCTGACAGTAACCCTGTAAGTTGTGCAGCGAAAAATATCTCACTATCGGCCGTGCGAAGTATATCATTTCCCAAGGTACTCCAGCAATCGGCGATAACTTTCGTGGCGAGACTTGTAGCGTGCAACGCATTCGCCCCGCACGCTGATCTGATCCGGAGTCAATGGACGTGCGACGCCCATCTGTGCACCTGCATCAAATCCGCCTGAGTGTACGATCGAAGGGCTTCTGATGTGCTGCCGTAATTGCGAGGATGATACTTTTCACGTCCGCTTTACGGATGGAGGGTCGGCCAATACGATGACACTATGGCTCAGTCGCCGTGATGCTGATTCTCCAAACCCGTTTTCTAGGGAATTTCAATTATGCGTCGAATCTTTACAACTTGCCTGCTGTCTCTCATGGTGACAGTGTCTTTCTGCGGCGCGGGCCATTTGGCTGTTGCAGCAGATGATTATGCGTATGATCTGGTCCATTCGTCCGTCAGCTTCAAGGCCAGACACCTGGATATCAGCTGGATTCACGGTCGCTTCAATGAGGTCGATGGAAAGTTTTCGCTGGATCGTCAGGATCCGACGAAATCGACATTCCAGTTGACCATCAAGGCGGAAAGTGTCGATACCGCCAATCCGGCGAGAGACGAACATCTGCGTCAACCGGATTATTTCGACACCAAACAGTTTCCAACGATCGAATTCAAGAGTACCGCCGTCAAGGCGATTAAGGATGGCTATGAAGTCACCGGCGAGTTTACGATGCACGGAAAGACCAAAGAAATTACTTTCACTCTGATGGGTGGCCGGGAAATTGAATCGAGAGACGTTAAACGTGTGGGATTCTCGACGGAGCTAAAACTGAAACGCAGCGACTTTGGTTTCGACAAGAATGCGATTGGACCGATCGGAGATGAAGCCATCATCATCATTGACTGCGAAGGGACGCGAAAATAGCGGATGCCGGATCCGATTTTGTATTTGAAAGCTTCGATTTCGGCCTTTGTCGCCAGCGCGATGATCGTGCTGGCGTTCCGGCTTGTCGTGCGGAGCTCAGTTCACTCAATCGCCGCTGTCACCTGCGTGTTGGCGGTCAGTGTGGGTCTCGCAACTGGCTACAGCGTCCTGCAGTTTTCGTGGACATGGCCACCTGCCAATTCGTTAAACCGATTCCTGACGATCGTGCTGCCGGCCACCCTAATCCTGGAATTGATGACAGGGATTTCCGGAGGCCGTAAGACGGTGTCCCAGCGGTTAAGTGGCCGTAAAAACAACCTTCCAGAGACCCGATGCGTTTTGGGCGCATGGGCTCTCGCGCGGGTGCTATGCATCGTTCTAAGGTTCGCCCTCTATGCGTCCGTTGGCCGAATTCTGTTGCATGGATCTGTGTACCTTGACGGAGCCAGCAGCGGTAACATAGATGCATGGACCTTCGCGCAGACCATCGCCATCTTTGGTGGCAGCCTCGGTGGACTGATCGCTGTGTGGAGCTTGCTTTGTCGGCTGGCAGAGAGTTCAGCTTCGGGCAGCATTGCACTCAGTCTTGTCATGGTCGTCCAGTGTACTGGTCTGGCAACGATGATGGCTGGATACATTAAGGGCGGCGCGGCCGCGTTTCCACTTGCTGCTGCTGTTGCAGGAACCTCGCTGCTGGCTCAGGGCTGTTGCGGCTTGGACAAAAGGTGTCTTCAGGGAACGATCGGCATCGGTGTGATCGGACTTTTCAGTCTGTTGTCCATTGGTCATTACTTTGGGCAGCTCACAAGTCTGCGTGCGTTCGTGCTTTTTCTGACCCCGTTGCTCTGCTGGATCGGCGAACTTCCTAGACTGCGTTCGAAGCCTCCATGGCAAAGATCGGCCATGCGATTGATAGCCGTGACAATTCCTGTGGCAGCAGTGCTGTATTTCGCAAAGCGAGATTTTGACCGTAAAATGGGGCCGTTGCTGGCGGCTTCAACATCGCCGCATACAGGACTCCACGTGAGTTCAGGATCAAACTGAAAGCCACAAGGCAGTCCTGTTCTGCGATGACTTCAATTCATTGGTTGGAAAGAATCTCAACATGCGAAAACTCATTAGAGCCTCCGCTGGCAGTGGGAAAACGTTTCAACTGTCGTCGCATTTTCTCCGGCAGTTGTTTATGGGTCATGCGCCGGAAACGATTCTCGCAACTACGTTTACGCGCAAGGCGGCCGGGGAGATTCTGGGCCGCGTCCTGCTGCGACTTGCGGAAGCTGCTGATGATGCGAAGGCGGCAAAGAAACTAGCTGAGTTTCTGGAACAACCGGACATTACAAAGCCCAGGGCTCGTGAGTTACTGGCTCAGGTGACGCGGAACCTGCATCGGCTGCGAGTCTGTACGCTGGACAGTTTTTTTCAGCAGGTCGCCCGCAGTCTGACGCTGGAACTCGGACTGCCGCCAGGCTGGAGTATTATCGACGAACACACCGCCGCCGAACTTCGCGAACAGGCCATCGACGCCGTCCTTTCGCAGCAAGTGCCTGAGGACGCTCAGAACCTGATGCACATGCTGGCGAAAGGTCGATCAAAACGCAGTGTACGCGACTTGATCGATGACACCGTCCAGAGTTTTCACGAACTGTTTCTGCTCACCGACGACGAGGCGTGGAACAAGCTGCCGAAGTATCCTCGATTGACAACGGAACAATGCCGGCAGGCACTGCTCGATCTCAATTCGTGTACTTTGCCACCGGATAAGAACTTCGAAAAGACTCGAGCAGTTGATGCGGAACGCTTCGAAACACAACAGTGGGATAAATTTGTAGACACCGGCATCGCGTCGAAAGTGCTGGCGGGTGAGACGACATACTACCGCAAAGAAATCAGTGAAGAACTGATCGCCGCCTACCGCCCGCTGCTCAATCATGCCAAAGCCGAACTGCTCGAGCGCCTGTCCCGGCAGATGCGTGCGATTCGCGATCTGATCTCGCGCTTTGATCGTGAGTATTCACGTCTGCGGGCGGATCACGGTTGGCTGGGATTCGGCGATGTGACTCGCACGCTGGCAAAGTCCGTCGAAGCGGCCAGCGGTGATCGTATGAGTTTTCGTCTGGACAGTTCGATCCGCAATTTATTACTCGACGAGTTCCAGGACACGTCCGCCGATCAGTGGAAAATCCTGAAACGGCTGACTCAGAATCTGGATCGACACAAAGAACACAGCTTCTTCTGTGTCGGCGACGGTAAGCAGGCGATCTACGGCTGGCGTGGCGGCGTGGCGGAGATTCTGAATGCCGTGCCGGATGCCGTGCCTGGGATTGTTGATGAACCGATGGATAAGAGTCGTCGGTCTGCTCCGGCGGTGATGCACGCCGTCAATACGATCTTTCAGCATATTGCACGGCATTCGAATCTGGAAGACTATCATTTGCCGTGTGTCGAATGGTCCAATCGCTTTCCGGTGCATTCAACTGCCAACGAAACGATGCCCGGTTATGTCTGTTTTCGTTCTTCGCCGGTCATGGAGGGTGATTCTGCCGACGAACGTCGCGGCCCATGGCATCGCTGGGTGGCGGAACAAATTCGCGACCTGCACTTACAGACACCCGGCGCCACGATTGGAGTCCTTACTCGGACCAACAACGCTGTCGCCAGAATTGTGCATGAGTTATCGCAGCTGAATGTTCCCGCCAGTGAAGAAGGCGGAACGCCACCGACCGACAGTGCGGCAGTGCTGGCGGTGCTGGCGCTGCTGCAGTTGACGTCGCATCCCGGTTGCCAGGTGTCACGCTACCACGTCGCCAGTTCGCCATTGGGGCCAGTTATGGGACTGCGCGACTGGAAAGACTCGGAGCAGGCAGAAGGCGTTGCTGCAGGTTTGCGAAGTCGATTGATGGACGAAGGCTACGGAAGAACATTGCAGACGCTGTCCGAATCCGTCCGCGACGTCTGCACAGTTCGCGATCAATTGCGACTACAGCAGATCGTGGCGCAGGGATGGCAGTTTGATCAGACCGGTTCGCTCAATCCCTGCGACTTTGTGCGGCTGCTGGAAAACAGCAAATTTCAGAAGTCCGAACCCGCACCGGTTCGCGTGATGACGATTCACCAAAGCAAGGGCCTTGAGTTCGATGTCGTCGTGCTCCCCGATCTGGAAGTTCCAATCTTCAAGGCACCGGACGCAGCATTTACCGGACCAGGCGCAGGCGAAGTACCGGATCGCGTCTGCGTCTGGAGCAACAAAGCGTTGTGGCCCATGCTGCCTCCGGAACTGCAGGCTGCGTTTCAGGATACCGTCGCAAGGCAGATCTCGGATAACCTGTCTGTGTTTTACGTCGCCGTCACCCGCGCGATCCATGCAATGCATCTGCTGACGAAGCCCATTGCCAGCAAGCATCCGCCGAAGACATTTGCGGGCTTGTTGCTGGCGTCGTTGACCGATCAGTCGCAGGCCGAAGCATCGGTAATGCTGTATGAAACCGGCGATCCGGACTGGTACAAGTCGGTGCCGAAGATGACTAAGCTCGAAACCGAAAAACGGAAGCCGAAGTCTCACCTAGTGCCGCATGTGCGACTGGCCCCGATGACAGACGGACGTCGCCGCGGATTAAAGCGACGAGCGCCCTCAAGGCATGATGAAACGCGGCTGTATCTTCCGGCCGTGACGTCATTGATCGCGCGGCGTGAAACGATTCCGGCCTCGACTGATGTTTCTGAAGCCGGCGCCCAGCCGATCGTCGATCCCAGAATGCGTGGCACGGTAATGCATGCGTGGTTCGAATGTATCGAATGGCTGGATGACACGGCGTCGTTGCCAGAGGCGACTCTGTTGCGGCGTAAAGCGGCGGAGTTAACAGTACCGGACGCAGCGGTCGATCGCTTGCTGTCAGATTTTTATGCCGCCATTCAACGTCCGGAAACGCGCCGCGTGTTTCAGCGTAATGCAATTGGCACGGTCGAATCGTTTGCGGCGTTCCGCAATGCGTTTGAATCCGGACAGGCCACAACGAAAGTCGAACGCGAACGCACGTTTGCGCTGCTACATCAGAATGAGCTGGTTCTCGGATCAATCGATCGCTTGGTATTACTGTTGCAAAACGGCCGACCGATTGCCGCTGACATTATGGATTTCAAAACCGACCGTTTCGCTGGAGATCGCAGCCGCTGGATCGAAGCGCGCCGACTGCACTACGGACCTCAGTTGGAAGAATACCGTTTCGCCGTGTCGCAATGCTTCGGCATCCCGATCCAGCATATCGGAACCCGCCTGCTGCTGATCGAAGCCGACGCCGTCATATCAACCACAGTCTGACTTGAAGCGGGGCCGTTGTCTCAAAAAGGAACCTAGGGCACGAATGAAAACCAGCCAACCTCGCATGGCCCGGATCGAACGCGTTGCGTCAGACGTTTCGCTTGACCAGCTTCTCAGAACGTTTACGGCGCATGACCCATGCGTCAGGGCCAGGCGCGGTACAGGTACGTGGCCAAAACTTCCGGCCTGATCACATGGCGTCGATTGTCGTTGCGGCCCTAAACTTCCGCAGCCGTCAGGCCTTCACGCTCAATCATACCCACTGCGTCACGACGAAATTCTTCCGTATAATTCCGTCGAACCTGACGTCCTGTCAACTTCTCTTTTTCCGGCTTTGAACTCATCTTGATCGCTCCTGGCGTGGACTATAACACACGCGGTTGAGCGCCAACTATTCATGGGGAAGTCCACTCAGGTGAAACGAAATGTCGCGAACAAGGTGGCGAGACGCAAGCGTCGGGTTCTTAAGAGATTGGAGCGAGCTCGTGAGCGGCGGTTTATTCGGGGATTAGATTCCACGACGGTCATCGGTGCGAATGCCATGACCTATGAACTGGCAGAACGAGTTCATGCGATCAATCACGGCGGGATTGGCATGATGCTGAAGTTTGCGCGAAACATGGGACTCGTCAACGAGATTGACCGACGCGTGCATCTGCTGAAAGTGCATGCTCCCTATCAGGAATCCTATCATGTGATGGCTCATGTGCTGAACATGCTGTGCGGAGGAACGCAGCTGGAACATCTCGAACTGCTCCGCAACAACGAAGCTCTGCTGAACTCGGTTGGAGCGGATTCGATTCCTGATCCGACGACAGCCGGAGACTTTTGTCGTAGGTTCACTGCGGATGATCTGGACTCGCTGACCTCAGCGATTCACGCCGCGCGACTCAATGTGTGGCATCAGCAGCCAGACGAGTTTTTCAACGAAGCGGCCATTGATGTTGATGGAGTCATCGTTGGAACAACCGGTCAATGCAAGGAAGGCATGGATATCTCCTTCAAAAAGATCTGGAGCTACCATCCGTTACTCGTCAGCTTTGCAAACACAAAGGGAGTTCTGGCGATCGTCAATCGTTCAGGCAATGTCCACAGCGCCGAGGATGCGGCCGGTCATCTCGACAAGTCGATCGACATCTGCACGAAGGCCGGCTTTCGACGCATTCGAATGCGAGGCGACTGCAAGTTCAGTCAGACCGAGCATCTGGATCGCTGGAATGGCCTGGGTGTGAAGTTCAATTTCGGCTATGCCAGATCATCCGTCATGCTCGCAAGACTGTTTATCGCCTGCTGAACTGGACGGATCTGACGCCCGCCTTCTTTCGAATGTGCGACAGTCTGCAGATATAGCCTAAGGAAGTCGGTCTGGAAACAGATCGACACAAGAGCCGCAGACCGGGACGTCTTCGGCAATCCGCTCCCAAACAGAAATCCAACGACAGAAGCCACAACCAATGCACAACAAGCAACTCGATTCAAACGTCCCGCTAAACCGCGAATGATGCCCTACGCGCAGACATAATTTATTAAAACGCTAAAATGTTCACTTGTTTGAGGACTAGAATTCCGCAGAACCCGCCGCGGGAAAATCACAGCCAGAGGACAATCAATCCTCGGTGCAATCTTTCAGTTGCATTGCCACGGACTTCCCCTCGCTGTATAAAATCATGCCCGCACCGCACCCGGTTGTTACAGAGTAAGAATCTAATTAACGTTTCAGACTCGAATCGCATCACTCAGGAAGTCTACCGCCATGTTCCGTCGTCTCGTTCGATTGTGTTTTGGATTTCTGATTATCGCCGTAGCTGTGCCGTTTTTGCCACATCAGGCGCTAGCCGCTGAACCAATCAAAGCGTTGATTGTGGATGGGCAGAACAATCATGCGGTGTGGCCGACGACCACGAAGATGATGAAGAGATATCTCGAAGAGACAAAACTTTTCACGGTCGATGTTGCCACGGCCGCCCCGGAGGGCACGGACCCCAACTTCAAACCGGACTTCAGCAAGTACGCTGTTGTGATCAGCAATTTTGGCCATGGTGCGGCAGCATGGCCGAAGGTAACTCAGAAGGCGTTCGAAGCTTACGTGAGCGGCGGTGGTGGTTTCGTCGTGGTTCACGCGGCGGACAATGCGTTCCCTGAATGGCCAGCATACAACGAAATGATCGGACTGGGTGGTTGGGGTGGCCGCACGGAGAAAGACGGCCCGTATGTGTACGTAAACGACAAGGGCGACGTTGTCCGTGATGAAACACCCGGCAACGGCGGTAATCACGGGGCTCAGTGGGAATTCCCCGTGATCGTTCGCGACGCCGAGCATCCAATTACGAAAGGTATGCCAGCCGAGTGGCTTCATGCGAAGGATGAGCTGTATGACAAGTTGCGTGGACCAGCAAAGAATATGCGGATTCTGGCCACGGCGGAATCCACAGTCACCGGACGCAACGAACCGATGATCTTCACGATCGGCTACGGCAAAGGCCGCGTCTTCCACACGCCAATGGGCCATGCGGAGTATTCCGATGAGTGCGTGGGATTTATTACAACTCTGCAACGCGGCACCGAATGGGCGGCCGCAGGTAAAGTGACAATTCCCATCCCTGCCGACTTCCCCACCGCAGAAAAAACCAGCAGCCGGGCGTTTGTTAAGTAGCGCTTGCTCCGACATGCATACTTACAAAGCAAAGGCGAACTGCTGTTATGGCCGCAACTTGAGGCGTTGTTGAGATTCTGCAGGCGAAGACGCACCACCACCTTTCCAATTAGATTGAACCAAGCCAGCATGTACACGGTGAATTCCGACCAGATGGAGATCCTGAAAAAACTGACTCAGGTTGTTCAGAAATCCATCGCTCCCCATGCCATCGAAACTGACACCAATGGGACGTTTCCGAAAGCTTCGATTCAGGCACTGGCGGATGCTGGATACTTTGGCCTGACGTTGCCGAAAGACGTGGGCGGAATGGCACAGCCGCCGCGAGTCTTCGTAGCGGTTGTGGAGGAGATTGCTCAGGCATGCGCATCTACGGCAATGATCTACGTAATGCACATCACGGCAACACAGGGGATATTGAAGTCTGTGACACTGGGAGAACGTGAATCCCTGATGCGCGACATCGCCGCTGGAAAGCACCTGACGACGCTGGCGTTTTCCGAACGCGGTTCCCGCAGCCAGTTCTGGGCTCCGGTTTCACAGCTGACCGCGAACGATGACGGCTTCACAACCGACGCGATCAAGTCGTGGATAACATCGGCTTCACATGCGTCATCGTACCTTTCGAGCGTTCAAAAGCCCGGTGCAGAATCCCCCATGGAAGTGACGCTCTATATTGCGCGACCGGAAGCTAAGGGCGTTGAAATCGGACAAGGCTTCAACGGCCTGGGGCTTCGCGGCAACGATTCGTTGCCCGTGACATTCAACGAGATGACCGTTTTCGAAAGTGATTTATTGACGAAACAGGGTGAAGGAGCTTCGATGATGCTGGAAGTCCTTCTGCCATGGTTTTCCATCGGGACAGCCGCGATGGCCAACGGATTGTGTCGAGCGGCAGTCAGGACCACGGCCGGTCATTTGTCGTCAACGGGATTTGAACACACCAGGAGTCAACTTCGCGACCTGTCAAATCTGCGAAGCCGACTGGCCGAAATGAGTGTTCGCACTGAGCAATCGCGAGCCCTGCTGGCTCACACCGTCGCCGAAATGGAGAACCCGACCGAGTTGACGCCGTTGTATGTTCTGCAGTCTCGGCTGGCTGGTATCGAAGCGGCGGTCGATGTGACAGACCTTGCCATGAAGGCCTGCGGCGGGGCTGCGTTCTCGAAACACCTGAATATCGAACGGCTTTTCCGAGATGCCCGGGCTGGCTGGGTCATGGCGCCCACCGCAGACCATCTCCGCGAATTCGTGGGACGGGCGCTGACCGGGCTGCCTCTTTTCTGAATCGCCTCGGTGGCTATCATTCATTTTCTTCTGCGGACGCCCGATCTCCTATGCCTTTCGACACAACCATCATTCTTGGCGCTGTGGCCTACGATCCCAAAGTGGTTTCGATCTGGGAAGGCATCCGTGAATATTTTAATGATGCCGGAGCGCCGTTCGACTTTGTGTTGTTCTCAAACTATGAACGACAGGTCCAGGCACTGCTTGCGGGGCATGTTGACATCGCCTGGAATACGCCTCTGGCTCATGTGCGAGTCCAGCATCACACACATGGTCAATCGTTGTCACTCGGCATGCGGGATTCGGACCGGGATTTTCACAGCCGACTGATCGTGAGAACGGATTCCGGGATCAGCAGCCCGAAAGACCTGATCGGAAAGAAGCTGGCTGTAGGAAGCGCTGATTCTACTCAGGCAAGGATCTTGCCGTTACACTTCCTGAAAGAAAGCGGTGCAGACCTGAATAGTGTACGGCTTCTGCTGTTTGACACCGATGCTGGAAAGCATGGCGATACCGGAACCAGTGAACTGGATGTCCTCGAGGCGCTTCGCCGCGGCGATGCGGATGCAGGTACTGTTGGCGATCTGATCTGGGTTATGGAGCAGGCGGCAGGCCACATTGACACGACCCTGCTGAAGTCCGTCTGGACTTCACCGCCATTCGACCACTGCATGTTCGACGCACTGCCGGATCTGGACGCGGGAAAAATTGAGCGGTTCACGTCGGCACTTTTCGCAATGACATGGGACAACCCGGAACACCGACGACTTCTGGAACTGGAAGGCCTCAAGAAGTGGATGCCGCCGCGGGAAGAAGGATACGACAGCCTGCGAGTTGCCATCGCTGAGCAGGGTTATCCGCTATGAGCACCGAATCGACCATCGCCGTCGCCATCGATGCGGGTGATTTGCCCATGGGTGGCGGATTGATGGCGCTGGTTCGTCCAGCTCTTCTTCTGTTGGAACCCGGTGGAGTGCTGGCAATCAATTCCTGCCACGACAGTTTGCAGGACGATCTCTCCGTCTGGTGCAGAATAAAGCAGCATGAATATCTCGGGCACGAACCAGCTCCGATGGCAGGAGCTTCTGGTACAACGGAAGGATCCGGTTGTCACGACAGCTCCGTTGGTAAGCCAAAACCAACCGTCCGGCACCTGATTCGCCGCGGCGATCTTTCCGTTCCGCAGGGTAGCCGCGAAACGAATATGCGGCTGGAAGCAGTGAACGGCCGACTGAGTGCGGAGGCAGTCTTATCTGCTGTACCGATGCCCGAAACAGCTGATCCTCGCACCGGATTCGCTCCACGCGGAGCACAGGTAGAACCCGGTGGGCCTCGTTACCCTTTTGACTTGCTGGACCGAAATCATGTCGCCCCGCCGGAGGTGGCAAAGCTTTACGATCAGGCGGTCGAATCGCAGTGGGACGGGAATCGCGATATTCCGTGGCATAAGCTGCCAATGCATTCGCCTGACCTCGAGCGAGCCATCGGACAGGTTTTCACGTTCCTTGCCGAAAATGAACTGTCTGCGTTGTATGTTCCGTCGCGTTTTGTATCAAGAATCCATCCGGCCTACGCAGAGGTCGCTATGTTTTTATCTACGCAGATGGCCGACGAAGCACGCCACATCGACGTCTTTCTCAAGCGCGCGCGGTCCGGTGGAGCAGGTTTGGGTGTCTCATCCGTCACGACTTCACAATCTCTGCTGTCCCTGCTGGAATTGACAGACTTTACGGAAGCCACATTCCTGCTGTCCGTGCTCGGCGAAGGTACGTTTGTGGACCTGCTGCGTTTCATTGAAGACCACGCCCCGGATGATGTCACGGCTGAGGTCGTCAGTCGAGCCCGCAATGACGAAGCACGTCACGTTCACTTTGGACTTGTGCATGTTCGTCACGCACTTGCCAACGATCCTGGCCTTTACCAACGACTTGAAAACGCGGTGCGCCGACGAGCAGCCGTCATGGCCGCAAACAGCGGAGTGCCCGAGCCGCTGCAGGACGGGCTCACCATTCTCGCGGCCGGAAGCACAACTTACCGGGATATTGCTCGAGGCCACGATGAATTCCGTGCGCTCCTCGACGAAATGCACACCAATCGCATCAAACGCCTCGAACACGCCGGCTTTACTTCGGCTCAGGCGAATACGCTTTCCGAGTTGCACACTCCAAACTTTATGTAACGCGGACTCTATGTACGATCTGATTGGCGATATTCACGGCCATGCCGACGAACTGATTCAACTGCTGAATGCTCTTGGCTACCAGGAAGTCCATGGCGTTTACGAACACCCCGAGAACGAAGTGATCTTCCTCGGCGACTTTATTGACCGAGGACCGCAAATTCGCCAGGTGCTGGACATCGTGCGGCCGATGGTCAATGGTGGCAGGGCTCTGGCCGTCATGGGGAATCATGAATTCAATGCTCTGGCATTTCACACGGAGCACCTGCATAGAAAAGAGGCATATCTTCGCCGGAGAGACAACAAGAACATCCGCCAGCACAGTCAGACAATTTTGCAACTCACGGATAAGCATTTAGCCGACTCTATCGACTGGTTTGGGACGTTGCCAATGTGGCTGGACCTGGATGGTTTGCGTGTGGTTCATGCCTGCTGGGACGACAAGGCCATGGCAACGATCCGATTGGCTCGTCCGGGCGACGATCCCATCACCTCGGATTTTCTGCATGCTGCATGTGATCCTGAAGACCCGCTTTTCGATGCTGTAGAGATCATCTTAAAAGGTAAAGAAGCCGAACTTCCGCAGGGGCAATCGTTTGCTGATAAAGAAGGCCACATTCGCACGGAGACGCGTACTCGTTGGTACATGTCCCCGCTTGGTCAAACCTGGCGGACGTATGCTCTCACAGACAGCATTGATTGTGATGCTCCACTTGAGCGGTCTGTGATCGACTCGGCGACTCCTTATCCGCTCGATGCGAAGCCCGTGTTTGTTGGACATTATTGGATGTCAGGCAGTCAGCCTGAGCTGCTTGCTAAAAACGTCGCATGCGTGGATTACAGTGTCGCCAGGGGCGGGTTTCTGTGCGCCTACCGTTGGCACGGAGAGCAGCAGTTAAGTAACCACAATTTTTTTTGGGTCGGCAAGGAGCGTAAAAAAGGGGTCAGGAACCAATAGCCAAATGGCCCGAAGGGTGCTTCGCACTATTGGTTCCTGACCCTTTTTTTAAATCTACGTCATAATTTTCCACATTGGCTGCGCGCCTTCGACGCCGACGAGGGAGTTGTTGAGACCGCCGAAGAAGTAGGTGAGTTTTTCGGGGCTGAGGCCTAGCTGTGTCAGGATCGTGGCGTGCATGTGCCGGACATGGAACACGTCTTCCACGGCCTTGCTGCCGATTTCGTCGGTGGCCCCGAGAGTGGTGCCGCCCTTGATCCCGCCGCCAGCCATCCAGACGGTGAACCCGTAGCTGTTGTGATCGCGACCGCTGCCAGTGGCATATTCTGCCGTTGGCTGACGTCCGAATTCACCGCCCCACACGATCAGCGTGTCCTTGAGCAGGCCGCGCTCTTTGAGGTCCTTGATCAGTCCGGCGATTGGTTTGTCGGTTTCCCCGGCGTGCAGATTGTGATTGCTTTCCATCTCGGAGTGCGCGTCCCAGTTGTCGTCATTGTGGGCACCGCCCGAGTAAATCTGGACGAAGCGAACGCCACGTTCGACAAGGCGGCGCGCCAGCAGGCACTGGCGTCCGAACTTTTCGCTCTTCGGATCGGTCAAACCATATTGTTCCTGCGTCGCTTCGGTCTCCTGCGAAATGTCCACAGCTTCCGGAGCCTGCGACTGCATCTTCCAGGCCAGTTCATAGCTCGCAATGCGCGCGGCGAGGTTGCTGTTGTCGGAACGCGAAGCGTAGTGGTCTTCGTTGTACTGACGCAAGGTGTCGAGCAGACGGCGTTGTGAATCGCCTGCCAGTTCCGAAGGCGGCGTCAGGTCCAGAATCGGATTCTTTCCGGAACGCATAACGGTGGCCTGATACGTGGCAGGCATGTAGCCGCTACTCCAGTTCTTAGAGCCACTGATCGGGCCTCCACGAGGATCCAGCATGACGACGAAACCCGGCAGATCTTCATTCACGCTGCCAAGTCCGTAGTTAGCCCACGAGCCGATGCACGGATGTCCGCTGAGAATTCTGCCGGAGTTCATCATCAGCATGGCTGATCCGTGAATCGGCGAATCTGCCGTCATCGAATGCACAAATGCGATGTCGTCAGCACAAGTGCCCAGATGCTGAAACAGGTCGCTGATCCACTTGCCGCATTCGCCGTACTGCTTGAATTTCCAGCGAGGTTCCACAATGCGGCCCTGATTGCGATGCCCGCCGCGACCGAACGTTTTCACCTCCATCGTCTTACCATCCATGCCGTACATGGATGGCTTGTAATCAAATGTATCGACTTGACTTGGTCCGCCGTACATATACAGAAAAATCACGTTCTTCGCTTTCGGAGCGAAGTGCGGCTCTTTCGGAGCCAGCGGATTTCTGAACTCTGTCACACCATCGGCGGCGACTGCCTGGTTGTTCAGAAAGCCATCACGGTCCATCATTGCCGTCAAAGCCAGTCCGGCAAATCCGGAACCCGTCTGCCACAGCATTTCACGGCGGGTACGTCCGCAAAAGTTTCGAGTTGTCATGAGGGTATTTTCCGTATTGTCAGCAGTTCAGATAGTCGGTCCTGCCGGGCTCATCCTTACCCACATTTTTTGAGGGCGGCATGGTAACCGCGGAGAGCGAGGATGAGGGTTTCGAGCCCACGCCAGATGGTCTGCCAACCGGGTTTCACCGTCGGACTTGCGACCGAGGAAGCCACCAAGGCCGGCGAGAGCCCTCATGAATTCTCGCACTGTGTTGATCGCTCGTGGCCGACCTGTGAT
>CANJQC010000078.1 GCA_947476295.1 Planctomycetaceae bacterium
CGTCGAAGTCTGAAGTCGATTGATCTGCACATTCGCCCGATTCGCCATTGGAACGATGATCGTATTCGATCGCATGTGTTCCTGTGCATGCTGGCGTATTACGTCGAATGGCACATGCGTGATGCGATCCGCTTCGAATCCAGTGCCTCTGAGCTTCATCAATTAACCGAATCGACACCTCTGCAACGCCGCGCCCTCGAACGTCTTTCAACCCATGCGTAGCCAGACATCGCATTTTCTTTTCAAGGTTTCATGACGGCCTTTCATTGAAAAACACTGGGTTCCGCTGCGGATCTTTATCTGAATGGCGGTTCAAGTTCGGGTTAGAGGTTGCCGATGTGCGGCAACACAACATACGGGAATCCAATGACGCAGGACCTTGAAATCTTTAGCCCTGCGACTGGCGTTTATTGTCCTTGTCAGGGACGGTTCGTGGCATCGCGATTGCAGCCAGCAGACCAGCAGTGACGGCGTCCAGAGTGATCTTTTCGGCGTCGGCGTTACCCGTCACGACCGGTGCGGGAGTCACCGCCACGATCGGGAGAATGGTTTCTGTATCGTGGCCAGCCATGAAAAACGAATCCAGAGCCAGCTCTTCCATTACCGCATCGATCTGATCTACCGGATCAACGTACTGAATCGCTTCGTCAGATTCCACTTGAAAACGTGCGGCGGCTTCGGCAGTCAACTGGACGACAGTTCCCGCCGGATGAGCCGTGATACTGCGAACTTGATCGTCGATGCCATTCTCTGCGTACGCGGTAAAAACAACCGACGCCAGCTGAGCTGAACCGAACGGACTGTCAGAATCCGGTGTCAGTGGCAGATCCGACGAGACAACCCGGAAGTCTTTCGGCTGACTCCACGGTCCCGGTGAGTTGTTTGCCGTGATAGCCCGCACCCACCAGCGGTAGTTCTTGTTCGGAGCCAGTGTCGTTGTGGTTGTGTAGTTGAGTCCCGCGATATCGGTAATGTTCAGGACGACTGGTTGACCACCATCCGTCAAGTTCTTCACCAGGATCTCGTACTTGGCAGCGTTGGCGACGCTCGTCCAAGTGAATGTGGGTGTTCTATCGTCGATAGTCGTATTAGGTTGTAATGCGATCGGAGCTGTCCCGATCGTCGCATTGATTTTGAAATCCGAAAAAGCGCTCCATTGCGACGGTAATCCGTCTTTGTCAAAACCTCGCACCCATGCTCGGAACGAACCATCTTCCAATGGCAGCGTCGGGGTATAGGATTTACTGGTCAATCCCCGAACATAAATAACCTGAGACAAATTGGTTGACAGATTGTTGACCCACAACTCGTACGTCTTGAATTCAGCGACGCCATTCCAGGTAAACTGCGGCGTACTGGTGGTGATCGATCCGCGTGGCGTGATGATCGATGGAACCGGGATCAGGAAGTCTGCGTCGACACTCCACGCACTACGGGCTCCGCCAGCGGTTACCGCCTGAACCGACCAGTTGTAGTTGCCGGCTGGCAACAGAACTGCGGGTGTATACGTGATCGTCGATGCACCGTTGATATGCGGTACCGTGACGCGAATGACGTTAATCGCACCGGTCGATGTGTTATTCACCCGCAGATCATACGTTGCAGCACCATCGATCACTTTCCATTTGAACGTCGGCGTTGTATCGGTGGTGACCCCTGACGGTGAGATAGTTTCCGGTCCCACGCGGTAGTCCATCCGGAAGCGATAACTGAAGCTCCACAACCCGGCTTCACCGTCAGCCGCGATCGCTCGCACCCAAACATCGAAAGTTCCGTTTGGAAGCGCAGTCGGCGGCGTGTAGGAGTTCGTCGTCAATGCGGGTTCGTAGATGATCTTGTTCGTTCCGCCCACCTGGTTGACCCACAGTTCGTAGCGAGGTGAACCCATATTGGTCCAGGTAAACGTTGGCCGGGTGTTCATTGTCACCGTTGCCGGTGCCGTAAAAGATGGGCGACCAATGGTGAAGGTTTTTGGCAGGCTCCAGTCACCCACGGCATCGTCGGCATCGTACGCACGTACCCACCAAGTGAACGTGCCGGCACCCAGCGAGACCTGCGCTTCGTAACTATTGCTCGTCACGAACTGGTTCCGAATCACCGTTTCCTGGGAGGACGGCTGCACGCGGTTTACCCAGATGTCATAACGTGATGAACCAGGCACGTCTGCCCATTTGAAGAATGGTGTGACATCGAACGTTGCGCCAACCGGTGACGTCAGAGCCAGGCGAGTGATATCGAAGAAGTAAGCGTTGCTGGCCGTTGAGCCGCTGCCATTGGTTGCCGTGACAATGACTCTGTACTGACCGGGCGTCAGGTTCGACGGCGGCGTATAAGTGGTTGTGGTCAGGTTGTCAACGTTGATGATGTTGTCTTGGTTAGTGGTGACGTTATCCACTCTCAGGCGATACGTAGCCGGACTGCCCTGCCACGTAATCGTCGGCGTCAGATCGCTGGTGACTGCAAACGGTCGCAGAATGACCGGCTTCGTCGGCTTCCCAATGGTCACAACCTTGTCGATGAATCCCTTGTTGCCAAAATTGTCGGTGACAATCAGACGCACTATGTACGACGTACGGTTGACATTCGTATAGGCGTGCGTCGAAGAAACCCCCGTCGCGTCCAGCGTGAATCTTTCGTACGGGTTGTACGTCGGGTCCGTGAGTGGTCTTGTCGGAGCGATGTTGTCCGGATTCCAGTCGAAGTCCCATTCCCACGACACGATGGAACCGGCTGCTGGATTTGGACGTTTCGATTTCGAACCATTGAACGTGATGACTTCATTCAGTCCCGCAGGATTCGGAGTTGCCACAAACAGAGCGATCGGCGTATTCACCAGGTACTCAACGGCACCCAGATCGATCGTAACGGGACGGTCGTCGCCATTGACCTTGATCAGACGAGGGTTGCTGATGGCA
The DNA here is from genome assembly GCA_947476295.1 of Planctomycetaceae bacterium. Classification (GTDB taxonomy): domain Bacteria; phylum Planctomycetota; class Planctomycetia; order Planctomycetales; family Planctomycetaceae; genus SXXK01. The sequence continues at coordinate 2,916 of CANJQC010000078.1, forward strand.
TCAAACTGTCCAAGCGGATTCACAGGATAGACTGAGTTACTTCCAGTATCAACGGCACCGCCGTTGAGTTTCAGTGCGTGGAATCCCACGCCATTTCCCTGTCCGTATTGCAGGACATTCGTCATTTCCGCACGTGGGGCGGCATCACGCCCAAACTTGTCGGACGTCAGCAGTCCTGCTGCAGTTCCTGACGCATAACGTGCATCGAGTACCTGAATGGAGTTGTAGCCCAGCGAATGAACGCCGCCCATGAGCTCCTTATTTGTCGATGCATTCGTGGCTGGAACACGAGCATCGGTCCTGTTGCGTTCAAGGATGGAATTACCGATGAGCGTCGCATTCGATGATTCATTCGCGATCCCGCCACCGCGTGAACCTGCGCCGTTATTGGCGATGGTCATATTGATCATCGTGGCGGTTGCGGTACCTTCGTTGAAAATCCCACCGCCGCGTGACACCGCAGTGTTGGTAGAGACCGTCGTGTTCAGGTACGACGACGTGCCCAGATTATGCACAGCACCGCCGCGTGAACCTGCCAAGTTTTCGGAAATCGACGAACCTGTGACCGTCAGCGACCCGGTGTTGTAGATACCGCCGCCCTGATTGTACGCTTCATTGTCGATCACGTTCACGTTCTTCAGAACGAGTGTGCCATCATTGAAGATGGCACCACCGTCAAATTCGGCCCCTCCCTGCAGAGTCAGGTTTTCTAATGTCAGTGAGGCACCAACAAAGATCTGAAAAATGCGGTCCAGCTGAGCAATGCTGATGAATGTTGTACGTGGACTATTGCCGCGAATGACGACGTTCCCTGTGATGTCTAGGTCCCCGCCTGCTGCATCATCTTCGCCGCGGCCGCCCAGAGTCAGCGTATAAGTTCCGGCAGCCAGTTGGATCAGGTCATCTCCTGCTGTGGCATTGGATTCCATCACTGCCGCACGAAGAGATCTCTTGCCGTTGCTGTCCTTCGCATCGCCATCGCCGACCACAGCGTCAAGGCTGTCGGTCAGGACATTGACTGAGTTCGTGACAGTCCATGAATCCACAGCATTTGCGATCAGTGCTGTGTTGGTGGTGTCCTTGATGCCGGAAGTCGATGCGATCAGTGTCAGTGTGTAAGTACCCGCAGCTCCAGTGACTTTCCCCAGGCTCATGCTGTACTGTGAGGGACTGATCTGTGTCAGCACGACACCCGAAGCAGCGTTCAGTGCAATCTGCGTCGCACCTCGCATCAGCGTGAAGTCTGCCAGATCAACTCCGGTGACGTCTTCATTGAAATTCAGAGTGATGGAGGGTACTGCAGTCGTCCGTGGATCCGCAGTGACGGCCACAAAAGTTGCCACTGGAGCACCTGGCAGCGAGATACTCGCCGGCGCGGCTGCTGATGTAGTGCCAGTTGTGCCTGAACCGGAAGGACCGGTCACAGAGGAACTCGCGGATGCCACAAGCGGTGCAAAGGCGCTCAGCGCCGGGGCGTCCATCGAGATCGTATAACTTCTGACGGTACCGTAATGAAACTTTGCCAGCTTTCCTGAATTCGAAATCGGATCTGATTTAACAATCGAGCTGACGACGTTTTCGGATTCGTCGCTAAACACTTCGATGGCATATCTGCGTCCGGCGACCACGTTGGCCGTCAGGACGCCCGTACCTCCGGTACCAACAACCACAAACTGAGCGTCCCCGTTAGCTGCTTTTAGCAGTGCGTTCTCTTCTGTGTTTGCATCAGGGTCAATCTCGTACAACATATAGACGACACGGTCGCCGGTGGCGTCAGTATTCCCCACATTGACATCGATACTGCCGGTTCCACCAGCCACAAAACTGTAATAGTCGCGATCTCGTTTAGTGTGCAGACTGAGCCTGTTATTTGTCGCCTCGGCATTCACGGAAAATGTACCAGCAACGACTCCCAGGTCGGTTGCACCGATGAAGCTGTCATTTTCCTCCAGTGAATCGCCAACGATCGGATTTTGACCGTCCCGCACATTGAAGATGTCACCACGATCAAGAGACCAAGGTGTGTCTCCGACGAAACTACCGACATTCTTGCCGGTATCCCACTGAATATTGGCATTGTTGATGCTGATGTCCAGTGCGTCATAAAAATCGCTGAAACCTAACGCAGGACTTGTCTGGCCGAAGGAACTGGTATTGAAGTCCGATTCGACACGGAACGTTGACGTCCCGAGACCATCGTAACTGTAATTTCCGACGAAAACTCCGCCTTTAGTGAAGAACTCGTTGTAGTAAATTTCATTGGTAAAGTCATCGCCCATTGCGTTGCCGAAAGATGGGAATCCCTTCCACCTCCCGATCGTCCGCGTTTGATTGCGGAAAAATCCCGTGCCACTGAAGTTGCCGGGAGGATCAAGCGGATCAATATTTCGACGTTTGTAATCGAACTCCCAGTTGTCCAGAAAGGCGAAACCGTTTGTCAGATCCAATGAATTTCCCGTGTTTTCGCGGAACGACATATTCAGACGAGCGAGTGGGTCTCGGTATCCGTCGAAAGGCCAGAGAATTCCTTCCGTCGGGTTCCACACGTTCATGATGGTTTTTCGTGGAACCTGTGACGTGAAGGAATCGGTATAGACATCCGCGCCGACGTTTCCGTCGAAGCTGTTCCGAAAGACTTCGGCGTCGATCCCGGACAAACCCAGCTCCCAGTTGGGATTTGATGTGTAATTGAGATAATCGATGAATGGGGCGGGTGGTATCGGAAGGGGCTGATTTCCGGTGCCAAAATTAGTAGTTCGACCTGCAGAGTCCACGGCACCGACTCGAATGACCAGTCCGCCCAGCGTACCGGCGACTTGTTGATAACTGTGCGTCCAGTCTGTACTCGGCAGGGCTGCGTTGTCGTTTGTCAGCGGCGACAACGTGACAGGCACAGTCGATGTGCCGGTCTGCGATCCGTTGGACTGAATGACGTTATCCTGCACACGCAGTTCAATATTCGGACTGATCTCCCACTCAACCTCGCGCTGCTTTGTGCCCACTGAGAAAAACCGGGTGTCGTCATCAGAACGAGTGGTGGGTTCCAGAAAGACGTCCAGTGGGTCTGACGAAGCATTCTGCAGCTGCAGGTGCGATGCGGTATTCAGGACATAGATAGCTTCGCCTTTATTCGAAAAAATCTGGTTGTTAATGATGGAGATCGCCGAGTCTTCTCCGACGCGATTCAGGATGTCAATCCCGCGTTTCGTATTTCCGGAGATCCGAGAGTTACTCACAGAGAGGCTCGAGTTGTGCTTCAGATCAAATCCGTCCTGACCACCACCGATCACCGGCGACAGGCGCAATATACTGTCTGCCAGATATTCAATTCCGTCTCCGCCGTTGCCCGTCACGATCGCTGAATTGACTGAGACGTGAGTATCCGTGATGACTTCGTCACCCAGCTCAACATTCCCGCCTTCCGTCTGAGCAAAATGCCCAATGTCGATGCCGTCGCCCGCATTGTTGCGGAAGTAGTTGCGACTGGCTCCAATGTGGCGACGGAATTCATAGGCCAACCCGGCACCAGCAACCGTGGAATTCTGTTGGGCCATATAAGCCCCGGCACTTTGTGTAATCTTCAGGCCGTCAGCACCGTTCAAATCAAAGAAGTTGGCATTCGGGTCGGTTCCGTCCCCGAACGCAGCTGAAACCCCCTGGCCCAGTCGAGCACCGTTGGCCCCGTTGGAATCAAAATGGCTTTGCAGGGAACGGATGGAGATATCCTGCCCGCCCACTCGACGTTCATAGAAGTCGTTCTTATCGTCGATGGCCGCAAAACGTACACCGTCTTCACCGTTGGACGAAAACTGATTCGCCGTCCAGACAAAGGTTCCGAAAGATGTACCGTGGCTGCGAAATCCCGTCAGCGTATTGTTGTTGAATGTGGTATTGCTGAGATTCATGTCGAACTTCAGCGAATCGAAGAAGTTAAAGGCATCGACACTGAAGCCGTCACCAATGTTACCATCAACGATATTGTCGGTGCCCGTCAGCTTGACGACTGCCTGCTGGAACGCCAGTAGTCCAATTCCGCCCGCAGACCCCGTATTTCCTGTACCATCTGTTTTTGGGTGATAGCCAGTGCCGTTCGGTAGGTCGCCGTTGCCCGTCACTGAGTTCTGGCTGAATTCAATGCCGACTCGAGCGTCCGTAGCGACATCCAGCCGCACGCCGTACGCATTGTTATCATTGACAATGTTTTCAGTAATCGTGAAATCGAGCAGATCTCGCGTTGTATTGGTCGCGTAGATCGAGATTCCGTCGCTGCCGTTATTTGTGGCCCGGTTCTTGCTAATGACTACATTGGACAGATCCGCATCCTGACGACGCTCAAAATGGAAGCCGTCCAGTTTGTTGTTCAGGAAGGTATTGTTCGTCAGATTGAGATCCTGAATGCGGGTGCGATCTCCCATCGTGAACAGCAGGCCGTTGCCCTGATTTCCGAGGTTGTCCACGCCGATTGTATTCCCGTCAATGATGGACTTGGCGAGCAACGCGACGGATTCGGCCGAAACGATGTCCTTCTCAAGCCGAACCGCAATCCCTTCGCCCTTATACGCTGTGGCCGGATTGTTGTCGTCTACAGTTGCGGTAATGACGTTGTCGCGAATTTCAAACGATCCGGTACCGTAATCCAGCGTTTCAATCGCAATACCCGCACCCTTGTTCTGGTGCAGTGTGTTTCCGTCGCCTGCGGCACCTGTTCCAATGTTGACATTAAAGCTGATGTCCTGAAGGCCGGGTAAAGCAAATGGAGTTCCCGGATCCAGCGGCAGATCGTTTCCAAGCCCGAAACTGTGTGAACGAACCTGAATCCCGATGCCGCCGTTCTGTGAAACGGTATTACCGACAATGTCTCCTTGGAACATCGTTCCTGTCTGCAGATCGACATAGACGCCGCTCAGTGTATTGCCGGTAACGGTATTGCCAGCCATCCGCTGCGGGAGTCTGTCGCCAGTGGATGTTGCTTCCATCAGGCTAACCCAGTTTCCTCCAGTCGCGTATGCACCGTTGCCATTGACGCCGGTCAGACGAAACGTGTCTGCTGACAGAACGGACACCAGAAATGTACCGTTGGCAGCTGTATTGCCCTGAACTCCCGTCACGCGAATCTCGTCGCCAGACTGCAGGCCGTGTCCTTTTGATGTGATCACTATGTCAGCGGCATTTGACGCTGCAGTAATCACATTCGGAGTCCAGGTGCCAAATCCGCTGCTCGTGTCATATGCACCGTTCCCGGTGGAACCATTCAGGCGGAACGTATTCGCGTCCACGACGGTGACCAGGAAAATCCCATTGGCGGCTGTGTTTCCCCGGACATTACTGACACGAATCTGTTGCCCGGTTGTCAAGCCATGATTCGCAGATTCAATGACGATTGGTCCGGCATTACTTGCAGTCCGCACTGTGCCGCCGGGAACCGCAGTTTGCATATCCACCAGAACCAAGCCTCGGGCCGACCCATCGGGCTGAAATTCCGGTTTGAACCATGCTCCACCGCCGTCATAGGCGACCCCCGGCAACGTGCCGTTGACACCGTTCAGGCTAAAACGATTATTGTCAATCCGTGTGATTGTTTTCAGACCGTTAGCCGGGTGATTCACGGTTGGATCATGGTTCACCATTCCCTGAATCATGATCTCATTACCCGTCGTCAGTCCATGATTGGCGGACGTGATGATGACCGGACTGTTGTCTAAAGCGGCTTGAACCAGTCCCGACCGGGTTACTCTCGGCAGCACGGCAAATCCATAACCACCGTTATTAGAGAGACTGTTTCCGAGAACCGCACCGGTAAAATCGCTGTCCTGCAAATCGAAGCGAATTCCGTCTCGACCGGACGATTCGAATTGGTTGCCCGTAATCACGCCGGTGACGTTACTCTGCGTATCAGCATCCAGCAGTAAACCATTGCTTGATGCCCCGATGACCTTGTTGCCCGAAATTGTGGCATTGGTCAGCGGTGCGTTACTCAGCAGGAGATTAATACCGTTTATACTGCCACTGACACCCGGCCCAATGGCAAACTGAGATGCCGTCAGCACTGCCGGATCACCGATCATCTGGCCGGATACGTTCCGATTGCCGCTGAATGCCGCCGTGACATCGCCGCCAATCAGGTCATCTCCAAAAATCGAGGCTGGTGTGCCACCCGCGATATCGATATCGATCAAAAACTGTAGTGTTTCCCCGGGTGCAAAATCACTGAAAGTGACGGTCAGAATTTTCTTGTCACTACTGACCGTCGATGATGTCACCCCGGTGACGGTTCCGCTGTTATTGAGTGCGGTAAATGGCTTACCGGAAACGCCATTGATGTCATATTCCAGTCCAATGCCGCCGATGTCGAACGTGAACGTCTGCAGGAACTCATTCTTGGTGGAACTGTTCGTCAGCGTGAATGGCTGCAGAAATGTGTCGCCTTCGGCGCGAAACAGCACTCCCGCTCCCTGAGTGACCGAGCCAATTGTGTTGTCAGTGATACGCAGTCCGTCCATTGGGGAGTTTGCTGCGTTGATTTTGATGAAATCGCGGTTTGGCGAACTGATACTCGCATTGTTTTCGATTCGGAAATTGTCGGCCGTGCCCGCCGAAACGTTCAACAGTATGCCCTCAAAGTTTGCTTTGGCGTCGATCGTGTTCCCGCTAATCAGGCCCTGGGCGATGTCGGCCCCGCCGATCGCGTCAATCTTTACTCCGGGAACGACCGAGTCGTCGATGGTGACGGCACCCACATCGGTATTGTCCAGTGTTAGCTGAATTCCCCGGCCCTTGAGCGCCGTAGACATGGAGATGTCTTCGATGGCGATGGTGTGCAGTGTTGTGACACCGGTCAAGTTGATATCAAATCCGATACCCGTTGCGGCGTAGTTGCTGACAATGATCGATTCTATGGCAATGCTTTTCAAAGCAATGCCATTCAGATTGATTGACACGGCATTGCCTGATGATGCCGCGATGCTGATTCCTTCAATCACCAGCGAATCGTTGCCAGCCAGCTGAGCATTATTGATTACCAGACCACCGGTCGCATTTGTGAACAGAGCCTGGTTGTCCGAATTGATCACCAGCGCCGTAAGCAGCATTCGCTCTTCGAGCGGCTCGGTGCGCAAAGACCGACTTTTCCCAACACGATCCACGCGGCGTGGATTTGCGCAGCTAAAATGACGTCGAGCGACAGAGAGCCAAGTATTCAACAGCATGTGGATATCACCTAGGTAAGCAGCCTCAGCCCCTATCCGGGCAAGGCGAGACTCATCAAAAACGTTCTTCGACACAGCGTCGGCCATCAACAACAGTTCCAACCGCAGCAGCCAGTCTTGTTAAGCCCCTCCCCGGAGCTGCGAAAACTGCATCTGCGCAATTTTCTCTCACACGGTCAGACCCCGTCACATCATTCACTCGGAACAACCGTTACAACAGATTGAGAAAAACCCTGCCAATTCGAGAGTTTACGCATGAATCCGAAGTTCAGACGTCCAAACACCGCCCAGCCAACACATTCTGTTCAGTTCGTGAAAAAAACGTCGGCAAGATTCGCCGATTCCCGCCTCGGTCGTCAAAGAACCCGAAGTATACCCAATTTCTCGCAGACGCCGCGAGTCCGATTTGCTGTAAGGACCGTTCGAGAAATAATTGACGGCATCCTCCTCTCTCCTCATGCGAAGGGTAGAGGGCAGGTTGAGAGGTAACGCCGAGATGAATTATTAGTAGGGAATATCGTGTGATTCAACCCGGAACGGGTTTCAGAACAAAGCCTGGAGTCGCCGCTTTGCGGCGCACCCCAAGTAAAGGAATTGGAATTGATCCGAATCCTAACGGGGTTCCACATCCCCCGATTCTTGAACCCAAATAGGCATTTGCGATGTGGAACCCTGTTGGGGTTCGCAGGGTTTTGTTTTTTTCTGGGGTGCGCCGTTGGCACGGCGACCCCAAGCTTTGTTGTAAAACCCCGCTGGGGTTCAGTGTGCCCGGAAACAGTGTATCTCTGCAATACTCTCGAATTTGGCTGAGAAAATCCTTCACGGCGTTGGGTGAGGGGCGGCTCCCACGCAGCCACGCTCGACAACCCCCTCATCCGGCCTGTCGGCCACCTTCTCCCCCGATTTCGGGGGAGAAGGGACTTGTCGAAACGTAGTGACTTATTACGTGGAACGAAACGCGGATAAATCAGCCCCGTTAAATGCCACGACTTTTGCGCGGGCTAGGCAGGACCCGTCATTGAAAAGGCGGGCAGGCCAGACATTGTCTGCGCGGCAGTAATCACCGGTATCGCCGTACGTGTTGTTACTCATCGGCGAATGTTTCTGCTGTTGTGCAGGGACTTCTGCTTCTGTGCCTTGCGGGATTCCTCACGCAGAGAATCGCTACAGCCGTCACACTTTGCCTGATCGAAAAATCCACTGTCCCTTCACAGAACAACGGACGATTGAACCGATACGCGACGTTGTGTTTCGCTCCCTCGATTCGAAATTCCTGCGAGTGTTGTCATGTCGGATCATGCAAAAGAAGTAGTCGCACCAGCCAGCGATGGCCCGGACAAGCCACCGGGTGGAGGCAGCATTGTGCCGTGGATCGCGGTCGGTGTGCTTAGCGCCGGTCTCGGCAGCGCGCTGCCATTTTTTTTGGCGGAACAGCAAACGCACGCAGCGGGCGATAGTAAAGAAAACGATGAGCATGGCACCACGACTGAATCCGGCGGTCACGGCAGTGCAGCGAAATTTGACCCAAAGAGAGCGAATGCCTTTACCATGGCCAAGGAGGAAGACACGATCTTCCTGCCATTCGGCGAACCTGGGAAAGATCAAAGCGTTGTGGTGAATCTCGATGAAGGCCGCATGTCGCGCTATTTGCGAGTTGCGATCTCGCTGCAGATTCCGAAAACGCAGGAAGAAACATTCAAGAAGCAGATCGAAGCAAAAAAGATCGTCCTCAGAAACTGGTTGCTCAGCAAGATTTCAGACCTTGATCTGGATGATATTCGCGGTGCTGCGGGACAGAATCGTCTGCGACGTGAGATTCGTGAACAGTTCAATGCCGTGCTTTGCCCCGATGGCTACGACCAAATTTATGACGTGCTCTTCGAAGAATTTAATGTTCAATGACCACCAGTGAAACGGTTACCAGTATCGACTTCTCCGCACCTCGTCGTCTGACGGGGACTGCAAGCCGTGCGCTGGCGCAGTGGAATGGAACGGCAACGGCTGTCCTGCAGGAATTTTGGCAATCGCTGCTGGGAAATCGGATTACGCTTGCGGTCGCTCGCATAGATTCATCGGTGGCCCAAAAGGCGCAGCATGCGCTGCCAGATCCGGGCTATGCGGCTTTGCTCAAGATTGGACCCGACCGTTTCGATGGTATGGTGGCTTTTTCCAGTCGCATTGTGCTGACGCTTGTAAGCGAGATGCTAGGCACACTTGGCGAAGAGTGGCCCGTTTCCCGCGACCTCACGGCTGCGGAATTATCATTGGTCGAACTTCTGTTCGGCGAAATTTCCCGCGCGTTCAGCCAGGGCTGGCCGGAAGTCGCAGCATTGCCAGTGGAAATGGATCAGATACTTGTTCGACCACTTCGCAGTCGGATTTTTCAGCCTCGTGAGAATCTGATTCGAAGCGTCGTGGTGATTCAAACGCCGGTTGGCGAAGAAGCATTTGTCATCCTGATGCCACAGGCCGGGCTGGCTTCCATCGGAATTGAGGACACGTCATCCATCTCCGTTCCGCAGCAATCTGCGTCGCCCAAAATGCGTGCTCTGACAGAAACTCTGCCCGTCACAATGTCGGTTAGTCTTGGACGAGCGTCGTTATCGCTTGGCGAAATGAATCTACTGACGGTTGGCGATGTTCTGATCCTTGATCAGGCGATCGGCAATCCACTCGAAGCACAAATCTCCGGTCGTTTGCATTTCCTTGGCCATGCCTGTCGGCTTGGTCAGAGGCAGGGCTTTCGGATACTCGCATCCCAGAAAGATTAGGAAAAACTACGTGAGCATTGCAACCACTGGCACTGCCGATGCCACTGAAACCAAGGATTCAGCGGTCGATGCGATTATGGCGCAGGGAGAATCTCCTGTGCCGGAAGCGCATCCTGTTGAATTTCCGCAGGTGTCGCGATCGAGGGCCAGTGCCGCAATGCCACTGGAACGATTTGCGGAAGTCAGTATTGAGATCTCCGTCGAAATTGGACGGGTCACGATGCCGATCGGTGAGCTGCTGAAGCTGGGCGAAGGAGCTGTTGTCGAATTGAATCGAGCGGTGTCTGAACCAGTGGATGTGATGGCTCAGGGCGTGCGAATCGCGAGCGGCGAAGTGGTTGTCGTCGACGACCGGTTCGCCGTGCGGATTACCGAAATCGTGAATGCGGATGATGGACGGTAAAGAATATAAGTTCGAAGTGTAACTGTTCGGGGGCTTACGCTGCCAGACTCGCTGGATGAAGGATCGCGATTAAACCATGAAACGTAGTCAAGACAACAGGCAAACACAGGGCTCACAGCACTTGCGAAAATATCGCAGTGTGCTGGTTGCATGCCTGTGGATGATGCTGGCGCTGGAAACTACGAAGAATGCCGTGGCACAACAGGGGTTGAGTCAATCAGCGCTGACGCAAACTGATTCGAAGAAAGAGCAAGTGGCCCGTGGACTTGAGGCACTTCGAGCTGCCAGTTCACAAGAGGACGTTAAAGTTCGGCCCTCTCAGGCTGCGCGACCAGAGGAATTGTTCCTGGACCTTAGGACGGAAAAATCGACAACAACGACCGATGCAGAATCACCTCAGGCGATGGCCGCGACGCTCAATGTGTCCATGACGTCCAGTCCGACGCAAGTGGTGATGCGAGCTGTTGCATGGATATCCATCGTACTCTGCGTGTGTTGCCTTGCGATTCTGGGAGCTCGCCGCTGGCAGCGTGACCGCGGGTTGCTGCCAACCACAACGTCACGATCCAAAGTAATCGAAACACTGTCGCTCGGTCCAGGTCGAACGGTTTCTCTGATCGAAATCCACGGATATCGAGCCCTCGTCGCTACCGATGCCGGAGGCATTCGATCGCTAGTACTCACGCCTTCGACATTTGAAGAAAGCCTGATGCAGGAAGAGGGAATGACCAATGACCAATGAAACGCAAAATACCGGGGGGCTGACGCCGCCCCGCTCGCCTGACAACTGACAACTGACAACTGACAACTGACAACTGACAACTAGCTCAACTTAGGTGCAGGAATGGATTCCTCACAGACAATTCAGCAAATCGTCGAGTCCGACGGATTTCAAACGCTCTCGCCGCAGGTCAAGGTTGCCTTGTTCCTGGGCAGCATGGCTTTGATTTCCGCAGCGCTCGTGACGATGACGGCATTCACGCGAATCGTGATCGTGCTTTCATTCGTGCGCCGCGCATTATCGACGCAGGAAATTCCGCCGACGCAGGTCATACTCGGGCTCTCATTGTTTCTGACTTTGTTCGTGATGGGGCCGACGTTGACCAGAATCGAAGGGGATGCTGTACGACCGTATCTGGACGACACAATCGATGGGCAAACAGCATGGTTACGAGGTTCTTCGGCGCTGCACGACTTCATGATCCGCCAAACTCGAAAGACAGACATCGCGGTGTTCGCCAGAATGGCGAATGTGAAGCAGATTGAGACGCCTGCGGACACGCCCATGCGAGTCCTGATTCCCGCTTACGTGATCAGCGAACTCAAAACTGCTTTCATCATGGGCTTCTGTCTGTACATCCCATTCATTCTGATTGACCTTGTTGTCTCTGTGATCCTCATGTCGCTCGGCATGATGATGATGCCACCGATGGTGATTTCCACTCCATTCAAGATCCTGCTGTTCATCCTCGTCGATGGATGGCAACTCATCGCCCGTGTCCTGAGCATGAGTTTTCACTGACGCCCTGATTAGAACCTGAATCAAAATTCCCGATCCTAAATTTCAAATCCCCCTCATGTCCCCATCTTCCACGACAACCAAACCGCCCATCGGCTCCTGGATGCAGCAGAGTGAGACTCTGCTGTCATTCGGCATGCTCGTTGGTTTGATCGTGATGCTGGTGCCGATTCCGGAGTGGTTGCTGGACGTGCTGCTGGCATCAAACCTTGCGGCGACGACATTACTATTGCTGGTCACGCTGAGTGCCCGCCGGGCCTTGGAATTGACCGTCTTTCCGTCGCTCTTGTTGTTACTCACGCTGTATCGATTGTCGCTTAACGTCGCCACAACGCGGTTGATTCTGCTTGACGGTAACGCCGGGCATATCGTCACAGCGTTCGGGAATTATGTTGTCGGTGGACAACTTGTCGTGGGACTGGTCATCTTTTTGATCCTAGTGATCATCCAGTTCATGGTGATTACGAAAGGTGCCGGACGAATCGCCGAAGTCGCCGCCCGATTTACACTCGACGCGATGCCCGGCAAGCAGATGGCAATTGACGCTGAACTCAACGCAGGGAGCATCACCGACAAGGAAGCCCGTCGCCGTCGCGAAGAGTTATCGCGTGAGACGGAATTCTACGGGGCGATGGACGGTGCCAGTAAATTTGTTCGCGGCGATGCGATCGCAGGACTCATCATTACCGGCGTCAATCTGATCGGTGGCGTTCTCATGGGCGTGACTCATGGGATGTCGTTCCTCGAGTCGATTCGGAAGTATTCCATTCTGTCAATCGGCGACGGACTGGTCTCGCAGATTCCAGCACTTGTCATCGCGACGACGGCCGGTGTTCTTGTCACGAAGACGACGTCAGACGACAGCCTTGGTGACGAAATCAGTGGCCAGCTTCTTCGCTCGAATCGTCCCATCTACATCGGGGCGGGTATTCTGTCCGTGATCGCACTGATGCCTGGTCTTCCAAAACTACCGTTCCTAGGTGTCGCTGGCGGATTGATGTTGCTGGGCAGCCGCCGCAAGGTGGTTGAATTGCCAGCCGAAGCTCCGGAAGGTGCCGGTCCGACACCGCCATCGCAACCCGATGACGAACGTCACCTGGATGAATTTTTGCTCACGGATCGCGCGGTGGTCGAAGTCGGGGCAAGGCTGGTGCCGTTCATTCAAAGTAAAAAAGTGAAGGGACTTTCCGAACGCATCACAGCGTTACGCCGCGAGTTCTCTCGAACCAGCGGACTGTGGGTGCCGCCGATTCGCGTGAACAGCAATCTCCTCCTGCAACCGGAAGAGTATCGCATCCTCATCGCTGGTCGACGCGTCGCGGGCGGTGAACTGCGTACAGAGCAGTTGCTGGCCATTCTTCCGGAAGGTCGGCAGGTTTCCATCTCCGGTGAAGCAGCTGTCGAACCTGCATTCGGTTTGGCAGCGAGATGGATTACTTCTGAAAGTGTTCGACTGGCAGAGATTCAGGGCTGCACAGTCGTGGACCCTCTGAGTGTTTTGATTACCCATCTGGGCGAGATTCTGAATCGCTTTGCCCACGAACTTCTGACTCGCGAATCGCTCAAGCAGATGCTTGATCGCGCCCGTGAGTTTGCCCCGACGATTATCGATGAGATCAAACCGGAGACGATTCGCATGGGATCACTGCATCAGGTACTTGTGCAACTGGCTGAAGATCGAATACCGTTATCCGACATCGCATTGATTCTTGAATCCATCGTCAATCATGCCCCTGAATCGAAGAGCAGTGAAGAATTAACGGACAGCGTCCGACGCGATTTAGGTCGCCTAGTCTGCGAACGCTTTCGCGGTGAGGATGGACGTCTGCGAGTGATCTCGATGGAGCCACGTCTGGACATCCGTCTGCGGCAGTCAATCCAGAAGGATCAGGTCGCACTCGAAGTTGGTTCAGCGACACGGATGATCGAGGCCATTCATAAGGCGTGGAAGGATTCTGAACGGCGTCAGATGCCACTGGCGCTTCTGGTCGATCAGAAAATTCGCCGACCGTTGAAACGACTGATCGCCCGCACGACACCTGACATCGGTGTGATTGCCTATCAGGAAGTGCCCGATGACCTGGTGATCGATTCGGTCGTGATGCTGGAGTTTGACGACATCATCGGAGTGGAGGCCGTTCCCGAGAACCGACAATTTCGTGACGCTGCTTAACGTGCACAACATCACAATTCCATACTAGAGATAATCACAGCTGAACTCCAGAAATACTATGAACACTTCCGAAATCGTTCTTGAACAGCGTCCCTGGGGACGCGCCTGCGGCGTGCTGATTTGCAGCGCTGTGATGCTGATTGGTATCGCGCGTCAGGTGGCTCCTGCGGAAATCGTGCTGCGGTCGTTCACGGCAGCGATGATTTCTGCGGCGTGCGTTCGAGGGCTGGTACTGGTGCTGCAGGTGATAGCGGATACGGAGTCTGACGGAGATTCCAGCTGAGTTGCAAAATTGATTTGAAGGGCGTCGGTCGAGACTGAAAGAACTGGCACCGCGAAACAACGACATGAGTACTCGAATGCATTCCGCTGTAAAAGCGTATCACAAAGTCTGCAAAATGGATCTTCGGGATCGTCTGATCCTGGAGCATCTCTATTTTGTGCGCCATATTCTGGGAAAAATGTTAGGCGGATTGCCAGACTACGTAGACAACGACAATCTGGAATCTGCAGGCATTCTGGGGCTGGTTGAGGCCGCTGGTCAGTTTGATCCGACACGAGGTGTTGCGTTCACCACTTTTGCCTATCAGCGAATCCGCGGCGCCATTCTGGATGAACTGCGACGCAATTGCCCTGTGCCTCAGGCCGTGCTTCAGAACTGGACTTTGATTCGTGAAGTTTCTGTACACATGGCACCACCGCTGACGTCCGAGAAGCTGGCGGCTCAGACGGGGCTGACTGTAGCGGAAGTTGATGACTGCATCGCGGCTATGCGTTTAACTCGACCTAAAAGCTGGGAGGACGAACTGGGTGAACTGGCTGTGCCCGGATGTCGCGAAGACGCCGTTGATGCTGATTCACGTCGCACTGAAGAGAAGCAATTGCTGGCAGATGCCATCGAAGAGTTGCCTGAAAGAATGCGGCTGGCGGTCACGATGTACTATCTTGAAGACATGCGAATGAAAGAAATTGGCGAAGTGCTGAATTTGTCTGAATCCCGTGTTTCAAGACTGATCGCGGCAGCAGAACTACAACTGAAGTCGATCGTGAATCGACGGAGTGGAGATAAATCATGAGTGCAGTGATCAGCGCTAAGGGACGAGTGCTTTCCAGCCAGCAGGTGCGTTTCAGTGATGCGCCCATTCGTCTCGCAAATCAAACGCGGTGTGTGCCGACGGCAGAACGAGTTTCCGTGAAAACGGATCCCGAAACGGGTGACGTGACATCATTCGTCATTCACTGCGACTGCGGAGAAGTAATTACGGTTGAGTGTGGCTATGCAGACAACAAATAAGCCAACCTAGATCGTTCGAAGAATAATTGACCGCATCCTGCTTTCCCGGAACGGGAGAGGGCAGGGTGAGGGGTATCAGAGAGACAATTATTTCTTGAGAGACGCGCAACTACATTTTGACAAAATCGTTATTCGGAGTCCGTAAGCCATGAATGGCTTTCACGCACAAAAACAATCTCTGCGGGACAGCTGGATCGGAAAGCGATCCACTGCAAACACGTTGACTTGTCTCTCTGTCTCTCTCTGTCTGTGCCTCACGTCCGGCTGCGTGATGACACGCAGGATGTGGTCTGGCCTGCACGATACTGCATGTGGCGAAACAGCGCCGGCATGCAGTTGTACGTGTGGTAAATGTGGCGCAAATAATCAAGTCGAACACGAAGTCAAGTACCCTGATGGACGTCCCCTTCAGTCAAGAGCGTATGCCGCAACTCCCTCACCGTTGGAAGACAAGCGCCCGATCGACCATGGGAATCGACCGCAGGCAGCAACGATGAACGGCATGCCGGGAACATGGATTCCCTCACCCCAGCCAACACACGCTGAATCTGCAGCTCTAAACGAGGCTCAGGCGAACAATCCAGGGGCAGAGTGGTCAGAGACTCATAACGTTGCCGTCAGCCCACCAGCGCAGATGCCCATCCCGGACCAGGGACAGCAAAGGCAGTGGCCCTCGATGCAGTCTCCCGCAATGCATCCGCCGGACGCAGCAGCACCACACGATGTATTGAAGGAATACCGAGCACAGATAGGAATTTTGTCTGAACAGATTTCGCACATGAGGAATGCACAGGATTCCATGAAGGTCAGTCAGGAATCACTACAACAATCGCATGAACGCGAGATCCTTGAACTCAAGCTGCAACAGACCACGACTGACCGCGATCGTTTGCAGCGGGAACATGAACTGGAACGGCAACTGGAGAGACAACGACAAAGCGAACTGGAGACAATTGATTCGCTGTCACAGATTATCGAAGGCGTTGTTCCGGCCCCCGCAGGTTCCAGCGGAACACTCGCACCAGTCCCCCGAACGACAACTCAGGCGAATCAAGTCTTGGCCACACCACCGCAGAATTTGCCGACCGTGGACGAGAGCTTCTAATGACACCGACTTTATCCGCCTTGTGTGGACCGTGAATGAAATCCACCATCGATGCGACAGGCTTTTCTGCGGAGTCATATCGCCGCACCGACCCTGAACAACCGGGCTGTTATAGATGCGACGATCCCTGCAACTGAACTCGACTGCGTCCCTCTTTCGCCTGGTCGGCATCACGTCGTCACTTGTACTGCACGGATGTCACTTTCAGGAGCAGCCGAGGTCAGTACGGGTTCCGGCCGTGGTCACTCGATTCACCATAAATCCGCTGGCAGGCAATCTGGGTTGTCCGCCGAACATTCCGACGACTGCTGGATTGCCGAATCTAAAAGTAGGGCTGGCAATGCAGAGTTTCAACGATCGCGTCCACCAGTTGTTCGCTTCGAACTTGGGAACCATTCTCATTCGTGAACTGCAGTTGTCCGGCGGATCGATGCTGGTGCAGCCTGTGACACTGAGTCCGCAGCCTGCTGCGGCTGCGGAGTTCCAAGGGGTTTCGCCGTCAAATGTTATCTCAGTCAGCTTTCAGGAACCGATGGACGTCCTGCCGCCCGAACTGCCTCCGTTGCCCTCTGCCAATACAGGCGGCCAACCGCTTGTAGATCAGACTCTTGTTGTGCGAGTCCTAGAGTATCGTCCCTATTTTCCAATGCGTGCGACCCTAGAAATCAAGGTTCTACAGGGTGAGTCTGACGAACCCATCTTTGTGACAACAGCGAGTTGGAATGCGGCCGATTATGGCCTTGTGGAACCAAGACTGAGACGCAGGATACGACACCGCTGGTTCGGCGAAGTACAGCCCTGTGATCCAGCGCCTGGCCATAACAGCCCCGATGCGCTCATGTCCGAAATCGCTGGAGACATTACGCTCTGGTACACGACCGCATTGAACCCGCCGCCGGTACAGACAATAAAAGCGAAACTTTGTATACGGCATTGAATGTCCATCCTCCTTTGTACCTGGCAATTGTGTCGGCCCTCCGGGCCTGAGACGTGCAACTTCAAAAAGCGTCAGCGAGGGCCAAGTGGACGTCAGTCGGCCGTCATGAACCACCTGCAATGTCGCATGAATGGACGTATGCAGGATCTCGGCCTGACGTCGTGGCGTTAATGTCGCTCGAATCCGTGCCTGGTTCATCCGATGCCTCGGCAAACAAGAATCCTCCTGCAAATACGGCAGCTGCCCCACACATTGTTAGTCGCAGAAGGAAAGGCGACATTGATTGCATTTCGGTTCTCCCGGAACAAAGTGAACACCTATAATTTGATGAAGAAACTATGTTCAGTTCGAAGTTCAAACGTCACACAACGGGATGATCTTGCTCTCCGAACGCAATACCTGCCCGATGTTGACGCGTGCGAATGCTTCTTCCGTTGCCGCATAGGCTTTATCCAGTTCTTTGTGCAGCGGACAAAGACTTGTGTGAGATGGCAATCCCAGCGGGCAGTGACGGATTCGCTCCAATGGAGCGACCGCATTGACAACATCGAGGATCGAGATCTCGTCTGGCGAGCGAGCCAGGGTGTAGCCGCCGCCCGGGCCCGACCGCGATCGAACCAGCTCCGCCCGGACTAAGCCCTGGAGGACCTTGTGCAGGTAGCGCCGCGGAACCTTGGTCTGCTCGCACAAAAGGTCAGCGGACTCAGCTTGCCCCGCATCCCCAGCAAGACACGCCACCGTACGGAGCGCATATTCAGCAGTCTTCGACAACATATAAAGTTCCTCTTTCAAGAGAATCGCTAGATACTACACCTTGACATGAATAATTCAAGCGATAAACTCGATGGTGAGCTTGGAAGCTTTCATTTTGAATGATTCGGGCCTCGACAGGAAATTGGCCTGGCTGGCTGGTTCTTGAACATGCATTGTTCCATTTCTGCGAATCGAGGGGCCGTTCTGCAGAAATTTCGGTTGCTTCAGAGGAGTCACTGATGAGATTGCCCAACATTCTGCAATTCATCGCGGTCGCTGCGCCGTTGCTTCTGGCTGGTGGTCTTTGTGCAGACGACGAGTTTGAACGCGAGCCAATTTTGTACAGCGCGAGCACGCCGGAAAACCGCATCTCCAGACTTCAGCAACGGCTTGATGATGGCGAAATGACACTGACGCATCAAGGGGAGAAGAGTTATCTGCCAGCGTTGCTGAAAGCTCTCGATATTCCAGCTGAGTCGCAAATGCTGGTGTTCTCTAAAACGAGCCTGCAGATGCGCCGCATTTCACCGCGTACGCCACGGGCTCTCTACTTCAATGATGATGTTTACGTTGGCTTCTGTCAGTCTGGAGACGTTCTCGAAATCTCCGCCGTTGATGCTCAACTCGGCACGGTTTTCTATACACTGGATCAGCGGAAAAAAGAGAAGCCTCAGTTTGAACGTCGTTCGGACAACTGCTTGGTCTGCCACAGTTCTTCTCGTACGGAAGGAGTGCCGGGGCATCTCGTGCGTTCGTTGTATGTTGATGCCGGTGGCCAGCCAATGCTGTCAGCCGGAAGTCGCATGGTGGATCATACAACACCGATTGAACAACGCTGGGGCGGCTGGTATGTCACCGGCACGCACGGATCGCAAAAGCATCTTGGAAATCTTGTCGTCCGAGGCCGCGATGTCGAGGAGCCCGTCGATAATTCCGCAGGGCAGAACGTAAAGGAACTCAAGGATCGCCTGAATGTCGATCGGTATGTGTCGCCACACAGTGACATTGTTGCACTCATGGTGCTGGAGCATCAGGTTCTGGTGCATAACCGCCTTGTGAAGGCAGGCTTTGACACGCGGCAGGCCTTGGATTACGACGTGATGATGAATCGAACGCTGGAAAATCCCGAAGGCACGCGACTGGAAAGCACGACTCGCCGCATAATGAGTACAGGTGACCGGCTTGTCGAGGCGTTACTGCTGGTCAACGAAGCAAAGCTGACCGAACCTGTCAAAGGTACATCGGGCTATGCGGAACAATTTTCTACCGTCGGTCCTCACGATCCACAAGGGCGATCGCTGCGTGATCTGGATCTCACCACGCGGCTCTTCAAGTATCCCTGCAGTTACCTGATTTACTCAGAGGCGTTCGACGGACTTCCTGCTGAATCAAGAGATTATGTCTGGCGGAGGTTATTCGACATCCTTTCGGGCCATGATCAGTCCGAAAAATTCGCCCATCTCTCGAAGGATGATCGACAGGCGATCCTGGACATTCTTCGCGCCACAAAGTCCAACCTGCCGGACTATTACGAAGTAATCCCAGAAGCCACAACTGCTGCGTTAAATGCTGAATAGGCGATCCGCAGACTTCGAGTGCGGTGGCTCGACACCGCGATTGTGATTTCGGGCGCAGCCCTTTCAAACTTCACTCCGAATCCAGCCGCTACGCCATCTCCGGTCGTCGCTTACTTGTGCTGTTTCGCCTCCAGCGACTCACCAGACGGACTCAGGACTAGGAGGAAGCGACGTGGCAGGCATCACGGCGGAGCGGGCTGTCTACTTTATCCCTGGCACCATCCATGTTAGCCAATACGCCTGGGCCAATGTCAGCAGGCCCACCATCGATGCAAGGGCCACACTGTGCCAGAAGACGAAGCGGAGGATTTGGCCTTCGTTGCCAGTCTGCTGAGTGGCCACAGCCGAGACCACGATACTCTGAGCATCGATCATCTTGCCCATCACGCCTCCGGTGCTGTTGGCCGTGCAGATCAGAATCGGATTGAGTCCCAGTCGTTCCGCCGTGATTCGCTGCAGACCTCCAAAGAGTGCGTTTGCCGAGGTGTCGGAACCTGTCAGCGCGACTCCCAGCCATCCGAGCATGGCGGCGAAGAACGGATACAGGACTCCTGTCTTTGTAAATGCCAGCCCCAGTGTTGCATCCATGCCGCTGTATCGAGTCACGTACGCAATCGCCAGCATTAATGCGATTGTCAGCAGCGCATACCGCATCTGCACGATCGTACGCAACAGAACCTGGACAAAGCGGACCGGTGCTACGCCCATCCAGATCGCTGACAGTACGGCTGCCGTGAAGATCGACGTGCCGGTGGCTGAGAGCCAGTTGATCTTGAACTCCGCAACTTCCGGTTTGGCATCCACCGCAACTTCTTTGTTCCGCTGCACCTGCTGATCGAGTCCTGGAACTGCGAACTTCACCGCCGTGTGGTCATCGAAAAATGATTTCACATCCTGCAGGCCCCAGGCAAACACGCATACTGACAATAGTGCCCACGGAAACCAGGCTGAGATCACTGCCGCGCGACTGTCCGCATTGGCGACTGGAATGTCGGTAACCGCTTCATCTGCAAATCGCCACACGTCGCGCGGTTGCCACACCTTAACGAATAGAGTCAGTGCGATGAGCGACGCAAGGCCTGCAGCCACATCCACAAGTCGTGACCCCATGTAATTGGATGTGTAGAATTGCACCGCCGCGAAGACTCCTCCGCAAACAAGGACTGCCGGCCACACACCTCGCAGGCCTCGCCAGCCCGACATTGTGCAAATCATCCATGCCGGCACCAGAAGGGAAAAGAACGGCAACTGCCGACCCGCCATCTGACTCAACAGCATTTCATCAAGCCCAGATGTATCTGCCAGTACTTTGATCGGAGTTCCCAGTGCACCGAAGGCAACCGGTGCCGTATTAGCGATCAGCGCCATTCCTGCAGCCTGAAGCGGAGGGAAGCCTGCTCCGATCAGCAACGCTGATGAAATGGCGACCGGTGTTCCGAATCCTGCCGCTCCTTCAACAAATGCGCCGAAGCTGAACGCGATCAGTAATGCCTGAATACGACGATCCGGTGAGAGCGACGCAACTGACCGTTTTACAACTTCGAATTGTCCAGTGTCCACCGTCAGTGCGTAAAGAAAGATGGCCATCACCACGATCCAGCCGATGGGGAACAATCCGTACGCCGCCCCATCAACCGCCGCCGCCATTGCCGTGGTGGCGGGCATGTGAAACACGACGACCGCCGCAACAAGTGCGGTGACAAGTCCCGCCGCCGCTGCGAGGTGAGCACTCACATGGCCCCATCCCAAAAGTCCCAGCAGCACCACAATCGGCAGCGCCGCGACAAACGTGGACAAAAACGGCGAGTTCAGCGGATCGTATACTTGAAGCCAGGGCATAAAACATTCCGGGGAAGAACCACGGGAAAGGTGATCTGAGAAAACGCATGACGAATTCAATCCACACGTCTACAATCCCGCACAGTCTAACAGAGTCTTGGTTTTGAATCGGATCCAGATCGTATGAATTCAATGAAACGCCCGACCAATCTTGATGAACTGAAGGCCAGCGGCTGGAAGTCGCGGAATGTGAAAGAAGAGATTCGTTCGAATTTCCAGACAATGCTGGCAAGCGGTGCCGAACTTTTTCCGGGGATCGTGGGCTACGAAAACACCGTGATTCCTGAAGTCAGTCTCGCACTGCTGGCGGGCCACGACATCCTGTTTTTGGGCGAAAAAGGTCAGGGTAAAAGTCGCATGATGCGTGCCCTGCCCCGATTTCTGGACGAGGCAATTCCTTACCTTGACCTGCCCGGCTGTCCGGTTCATGAAGATCCGTACAAGCCCATCACGTCTGAAGGCAAGCGCTGCGTTGAGGAGGTGGCGCCGAAACAGATTCCGATTCGCTGGTGGCCTCGGAAAGAACGTTACGCTGAACGCCTAGCACCCGGAACAAAGTTCGCCGACATCATTGGCGAAATCGATCCTGCGAAGCTCGCGGGCGGAACCAGCATGTCGGCCGAAGACGCACTGCACTTTGGACTCATCCCACGCATGCATCGCGGTCTGTTTGCGATGAACGAACTGCCGGAACTGGACGAACTGGTTCAGGTCGGCCTGTTCAATATCCTGGAAGAGCGCGACGTGCAGATTCGGGGCTATCCAGTGCAGTTTGACCTAGATGTGATGATTTTGTTTTCCGCCAATCCGGCCACTTACAACCGCAGCGGCAAAGTCATTCCTCAGCTGAAGGACCGCATCGGAAGCCTGATTCAGACTCACTACCCGTCCGAACGCGACACGGGCATCCAGATCATGGAACAGGAATGTGAGCTGTCTCTGGACGGCGACTTCCCGATCGTTGTGCCGTTCTTCATGAAACAGATTATCGAAGAAGTCAGTCGGGCAGCCCGCAAGAGTCGCTACATCGATCAGCATTCCGGGGTCAGCACGCGATTCAGTATTGCGAACTATCAGACGATGATCGCCAGTGCCCGACGGCGCGGTTGTGTGCTGAATGAGAAACCTGCCGTGCCGCGGATCAGCGATCTGGGGCATTTGTATTCGTCATCGCTGGGCAAGCTGGAAGTGGACATGATGAGCAGTCATCAGATGACCGAGCGACAGGTCCTAGATGCTGTCGTTGCCGAAGCCATCAAGTCGGTCTTCGAAGAGTACGTCGAACAGCACGGACTCGAAACGATTGCTCAGATCTTTGCGAAGGGCGTCAAGATCGAAGTTGGCGACATGCTGCCGAGTGCCCACTACGAAACGCTGCTAAAACGAGTGCCGCCAATCTGGGACAAAGCCTTCGAAGTGAACGCTGCAGACAACGCAGCCGTCCGTGCATCTTGCGTGGAATTCATTCTGGCTGGTCTGTACGCCACCGACCGCATCAGCCGCGCTCAACGTCACGGCGTGGTGACGTATGAAGTCGGGTAAACCTCTGTGTCTCCGTGCCTCTGTGAGAAAGAAATTATCCTCACGAAGGCACAAAGCTCGCAGAGGAAATGAGTTCAGGACTAAAGTTGGCCATTGATGACAGTATGAAGTCGGGTAAACCTCTGTGTCTCCGTGCCTCTGTGAGAAAGAAATTATCCTC
>CANJQC010000079.1 GCA_947476295.1 Planctomycetaceae bacterium
CAGCTCCGCTCTCGCGGTTAGTGATTTTCTGACACTGCGATTTGATGGCAACACCACACCGCCAGTTCCATGCACCTTGCAGAAGAAGGCTGCTTATTGTGGGGCGACCTGGTAATTCTTGTGTGTGTCAATCGCGCCGATCCGACCGCTGTGCAAGTTCGTCAAACTGAAGTCTTTCAAGAGGCGAACATGTGTATTGCGTCGCCGCTCTGCGAATGCGGCGTCTGGCTGCTACACTGTGGCGGGGCTCCCGTGGTGCGACGAATGGTACGTGACGGCAGCGAGAAATCTGTTGTGAGAGAATCATCGCAATCGGCATCAGTCCGCTGGTGGATTTCGCGTTCAAACTGATGCTGGGGGATCCGCAGCATACTGGTGTGCTGTTCCCCGATGAAGAACTTGCCGAAGCTGCCGGAGTTTTAGAAATGATCTCACAAACCCCCGAACAACTGCTGCTCTACAACGCCCGCCTGAAATTCCAGCGTGACGAAGAAGCCAGACTTCGCAAGGCCGAAGAGGATGGACGTCTGGAAGGCTTTCGCGAAGGGGAAATGATCGGTGAAGCAAGGGGCGAAGCAAGGGGCGAAGCAAGGGGATTGAAGCTTGGTCGCATCACGCTGCTGCAGGAACTGCTCGGCATTCGTCCATCCACGGCGGAAGAATTCGGGGGATTCGATGAGGCGCAATTAAAGGAACTGGAAGTGCAATTGCAGCATCAGCTCCGCTCTCGCGGTTAGTGATTTTCTGACACTGCGATTTGATGGCAACACCACCAGTGTCATGCACCTTGAGGGACATACCATCAGCTCACAAAGGTGGAGTTCTGGCACGCACCGGTGAACGGTGCAGCGACGCTGGCGAAAACGGTCGCGTACACAGACGATTCCGCCAGCCGCGTCAACAAGACGTTGACGGTGCCCGGTGATTGAGCGGGGATTGCTTTGTTTCGTCCCGGGCACCGTCATGCGTCATGTCATTGATTGATTTCTGTTTCTGTACAACGCAGGATCGACTGCACTCGACATGCGATCGACATCGAGGGACAGTCCAAGAAAGTCGCTGATTCTTTTTGACTGCACTCCTGGTTGTTCGACCAGATTCTTATACTCGACCCTCAGGACAGTCATGTCTGAGCGAGTTTTCAGCCAGGCATCCAGATGCTCAAGATGAATCCGATACGATTCAAGCATCTCGGCATGTGGCGCGGCGGATCGCTTGAGTCGCCGAAGCATGGCTTCCTGTGACCGCAAAACTTCTTCAGGATCTCGTTCCATGAACAATATCCGATACCGTTCTGTCGGCGGCAGATGATAGATGAGCAGTGAAATCATCTTGAAGGCTTTGCCGCGCGTCTGCGGCAGCCATGAGGCATCCTTCCCGATCTCCTTCACTGCTTCGTATTCGAGATATCCCAGAGGATTATCCGGATCAGCGGTTCTCACCTGATCTGTGACAACTTCTACGCCACCGTTCTGCAACATTTGCATCATCAGTGACGTTCCGGAACGCGGCAGCCCCGACACTACGATGATGTCGTTATTCGACGTCACGTCCATCCCTTTTGAATCACTCATCTACAGATTGACTTTCAGAATTCCGCGGAAGCAGAACGCGGCAATCGTGGAACCAATAAACCAAAAGACCAGCCAAGAATGGAAGAACAGTGGTGAATAGCGGCCGTGCGTCCAGGTGGTTTCCAGCGGGTACTGCATACGGATCGATTTCACGCTGGAAGAACGCTGAAATGGCGGCTCTGCCGGATGCATGAGAATGTCTGCTAAGTCCCACGCAGGACGCTGAATACTGACTCGCATGCTGTCAGAGCCGACTGCCACCTCTTTTTCAACCGGCTGGCCATCGACCACAAAATTGAGGCGATGATATCCGGATGCTCGGGCCTGCAGCTGCCAGCACATCTCTCTCCGGCTGCGGATTCGAAATGGTCCCTGAGTGATCTCCATGGCGGGCGCCGTCTGAAGAGTCACGTTCGGCCATGAGGTCTTGTCGTTTTCGTTTAACGCAAGTGTCACGACGACATCCTCGCCGATCTGCAGTGGCCGAGCCTGCCACCAGAGCGAAAGCTGCCCCAGTAAAAGCGTGACGGGAATCACCATACAGCCGATTGGGATCAATGAGATCAGGATCAGTTTTATTGCACCCTGGACAATTCGCCATTGCGAACCAAGACTGACCGCGACGCTGTCTTTAAACAGTGACAGCGCGAGTAATTCGGCCTTAATTCCGTTGCGAACGTGCTTAATGGCTGACTGGTGCGAAGTGTACTTGAAGGCAATCAGCATCAGAATGCCTGTCACGACAGCCACAACCAAGGCTCCCGCAACTTCAGGCAGAAATCCCAGCGGAGCCAGCAAAAAACGACCGACCGCATTGGCGATCTGATTGAGCAGTACGGTCAGATGAATGGCTGTGTCGCTCAATTGAGATAACCCAGTCCGCGAAGCTGATCGGCAACCTGAGACTCCGCCGATTCAACCTTCAGCCGCCGGATCTCACTTTCGAGGCAGTGGGCGACGAATTCATCCACACTGCTGTATCCGGCGAGTTCAGCGGCCTTTTTTGCACTCTCATACAAGTTTGGTTCGATCGTAACTTTTGACACTTCGTACTACCTTCCTGATTGAAATGCATCGAATTCAAGAACAACAACGGAATAGAACTTCTCAGGACGAAAAAATACTTCGCCCTGTCATGGTGAGCGGTTTCTGCAGTCCGAAATCTTCCAGAATCGACGGTGCCAGATCAATGAGCGAAGGACTATCCGATCGGATGGCATGATTGCAGCACAGCAGTCCCGGAACTTCCAGGGCATCGGCACAGTGGTCGGCACTCCATACGGAATCGTTATCGAGCAGCACTTCCGGCGTGAGATTTCCGAGACAGGTTTTCCATGAAGCTCTGTAGCCCCGACGATACCCGATGATCAGGTCGGGTGAGAGTGCTGTTGCTTCACCCGCATAGATTCGATCCGCACGATGGACGCCGCGAATGACGGACTGGCCATCCACATCTTTAACAGCAGTCAGGCGCATCACAAGTTCATTCAGCAAGTTCTCGCGTTCGTCGCCCTGTTCTACGATGCCGTCTCGTTCTCGACCCTTAAGATTCAGATACAGTCCGTTTATTCCCAGCCCGTAGGCTCTTGTCATCGACCAGTCGATATCCGTCATGATCGACGAACATTCGCGAGGGTTAAGGTATTCATTGTCACGCAACCATGAATTCAGATTGAACTGCCGACCAAAATTTGCAAAACCGTGATCACTCATCACCATGATGGTCGCACTGCCGCCGTAGCGATCATTCAGGTCACCAATCACTGCGTCCAGCTTTTGATACAGTGACCGAATATGAGCGAAGAATTTCTGAGCCTCCGGGCCGGATCGCGTCGGGTGCTTGTCGTCCGAATCCCACCAGAACATGTGCGATTGAAGATCGCTGCTGGAAAAATAGAAAAACAGCAAACCGTCGTCGTAGTTATGAACTGCGTACTCCAGGAGTGCGAGACGTTCCTCAAGCACGAACCCCGCCTGACGCAGGTATTCTTCGTCATGAAAAACGCCGTTCATGCGCGCGTTGTAGTCTTCCTGAAATCCTGTCGTGTAGAACAAGCCCAGATCCTTCGAGACGTCCTGAATGAATTCCTTTGGCTCGGAAACAGCAACAGCGGGAGCAGAGGGATCGATGTTGATCGGGGTTACATACAGCCGATAATTGCTGCTGGCTGCTGACAGATAGAAGCGACAGATTCCACTGACGTGTCCAGTTGGGGCAAAAGACGGACCGGTGATGGGAAAATCCAGTCTGGTCCACGAGCTCCACTGTCCTTCTTTCAGGAGAATTTTTTGTCCCTGAATCTCCACAACAACTCCGTTGGCACTGCGATCTCGATGAACCTGAAACTCAATGACGATCGGAGTCGGGGTTTTCAATAAGCCGTTCTCTGGCCCCGACAACTTACATTTCGCTGTATCGCCGATAAACCGCAGTTTGGACCGTATCCCGCCGGTCTCCCGGACCGGCGATTGCGGTCCATCTTCTGTGAAACTCTGATACGTGCCATAACTGCCAAGCATATCCGTGGTTCCCATCCCGCTGATGCAGCGGTGGTGTCCGTGTTTTGAGGGACTTGGCGGATAATTGGCCGGAAGATCATAAAATGTCGATGGGATACCGGCCGCATCGAGGTAATCCCAGAACGGTGTTCCCTGCCGCCGGAGCAGCGTTTCGGGAGGCTTGTGAAGAAACGGCCAGAAGTCGAGCTGCAATCGGTGATCTCCGATGTCCCACCCTCCCTGACTAGGAACGGTTTCCGCCGCGGAGTAAAATGGATGCTGGCACTGATCGTGTGGATGGCGATGAATAAAATCGAAGATCCCGTGGGATCCGGGTCCGGCACCGTTGATGAAATTGGCCCACGCCACGGGACTCTGCGGTGGGGTACTCGTTCCCAGATCTCTAAAACCGCCTGCGGCACTCATTTTGGAAAAGTTGGGCAGCAAGCCTTGCTTCATCATGGTTGATGTCAAACGGGGATCCATGCCATCGATACCAATGACGATCACCTTTTTTCCGACGCTTCTGGAAACACGAGCAATACTGCCGACCCAGTACGATGCCGCGCCGACACCCGCCGCCCCCAAAGTCGCTGCGGCAGCACCTTTGAGCAGTGTCCTTCGTTTAATTTTTTCTGGTTCCTGATTTGACATCTACGTCACCTGTGGTCCACGATCATCACAGCCAATGATTCCGCCGTCATTGATCAATATCAGATTCGGTCATGGCTACGATACGCTGCCTTGAATGTTTTCAGCATTGTTTGCTCGAGGCCCGGCTCTGTCACCGATCGCCAAAGCTTTCCCATCCATGTACGACGGAACTGCAATTCCGAACAGGTCAAGTACTGTGGGACCTATATCAAGCAGCCGAGAACGATCCGACAAGAGGGGCTGACTACAAAACAGGACTCCCGGCACAACGGATGGATCGACGCAATGGTCACCACTCCACGCCCGAGTGTTCATGTGGAATACGTCGCGAGTGGTCTGGCCATTTGCCGCTTCCCAGGAAACTCGATAGCCACGATCATATCCGACAATTAAATCAGGTGCGTGATTCTTGTACGGGCCATTGTACACCTGTGCCGCCTGATAGATTCGTTTGATCGCTCTGGTCTCGGACAACGGATCAAGCAAGCCCTCAAGACGCGAGACGATTTCATTTTTAAGCTGACTAGCCTCCTGGCCATCTTCCACAATTCCCTGTGAAAAACGGGTTTTTAGATTCAAAAAGATGCCAGTCAGTCCAATGGCAAAAGCACGAGTTTTCTGCCAGTCAATACCCGCCAGGTAGTCTTCACTTCGGCGGGAGTCATCAACTGAGAGGTAGCCATTCAATTCCAGCCAGCGATTCAGATCAATTCCACGGCGAAACGAATTGAATCCATGATCAGAAAGAACCATTAAGAGGTTATCTGTGTCCGCACACTTAGCCATGGTTCTCCCGACAAGGTCGTCCATTCGCTGATACAAGTCACCGATGGCGTTGATGTGCGACTCCGGGATTTCAGCAGGGCGGGCGGGATGCAGTTTGTCATGATAACGCCAAAACATATGCTGCATCCGGTCAGTTCCATCGAATACGCACACACACAGTCCTCGAGGAACTTTTTCTAGGGCATCAAAAAACATCAACTCACGCTCGCGGTCGGTATCCATGCATTGTTGCAGGAATTGGTCGTCGCTCAGTACATGATCGTTCAGGCCCCACGTATCTTCCGCCAGCCCCAGCGTCGCGTAGGCACCTTGTTTCTTTGCCAGATAGATCGGATAGACACTCGGATACCCAATCTGCATCGCCGGCTTTTCCGGGTCAATGTTGATCGGTGTTACGTAGAGCTCAAATTCCGGCTCCACCGATAACAACAGGAATTTGCACACTCCCGAGACGCTGACAGTCAACCCGCTGCGGAACTTAACCTGAATCCACTCGGTGTACTCTCCGAGTCGCAGATTTCGTGTTTCGCTGCCGATCTTCAGGACGGCATTGTCCCGATCCCCGATCGTGACTTGAAATGGAATTTTCAAAGGCCCCAATTCGGGGCGACTGGGATGTGGTGGTCCCGCCAGTTTCGAAACCACCTTCAGTCCCTGTGGAACGACAGAAACGACTGCTCCACCGTGACTTCGGCCTTGATCGAGTGGTCGGCTTGTGTATCGCGTGAACTCGCCCTGAGTGCCGCGGAGATCGGGAACACACATCGCGGACAGCTGGACGCCGTGCAGTTTTTCCGGAGGGAATGTGATGGGCACACGGATAATGCAGTTGAAGATGCCGTATTCGCTCAGAATACTCCAGAATGGCCTGCTCTTTCGCAGCAGACGAATATCAGGACCGCCGAACGTTTGCTTCCATTTGCCTATTCGGAGTACTCTGCGGGGAGGCCGAATCTCCACGGAACTCATTTTTGGCTGATAGGTCTGCTCATCCGGAACGAGAAAATCGAAGATGTTGTGTTTGCCCGGATTGACGCCCGTCTGAAACGACGACCAGGCCACAGGAGAAATTGGTGGAAGGGTACTCCCCAGCGACTGGAATCCCCCCTGATCGCGAAGTTTGGCGAGATTCGGCAGCTTGCCTTCTGCCAGCAGCGTGGTCGTCAGACCATGGTCAAGGCCATCCAGGCCGAGGATGACAATTCGTTTGAACCTCGCTTTTGCTGGCGCCTTTTTCCCGAAAAGAAAACGCAACAGGAGCCGGACTGGCCACGTCAGCAACATGACAAATGCAGAAAACACAGCGGCGAACACAGCAAAAAACGACCCAGCCAGGGCAAAACCGGCCCCTGGTCCCACGTACGCATATGCTGATTCCGACATGGCAAGCACGAGGACGGAAACCAATACTGCCATTCGCATGAGACGCATGATGGAACTCCGCCGGTTTCGTAAGTGCATAATAAGAGAATATCAGCGGCCGGAAGGCGAGTCGAGAGTGGAACCTTCCAGCATAATTCTCCGTGCGGCGGTTTCCTTAGGCACGGACAGAAGCGTCAGCTCAGCCGAACCGGGCCATGTCGCCAGATTTCCTCGCAGGATTTGCGCAAACGGTCCGTACAGGTCGAGCGTAAGACCGTCGTGATGCCATTCTAAGGAACAGGTGGCGTCTGTTTTTTGTAGCTTCTGCCTTGGAAACACCGGCGAGAGGCCAGTTCTGTCTCCAATGTTTTTTTGTGTGCGAAACGACTCGACATGTCAAACGACGCTGTGATTGAGATCCGCAACCTGTCCAAGATTTACCGTGACTTTTGGGGTCGCAAGAAGGTTCAGGCTGTAAAAAGTCTGAGTATGGACGTGAAGCGGGGGGAAGTTTTCGGGCTGCTGGGACCGAACGGTTCCGGAAAAACCACGACCATGAAAATGCTGCTCGGGCTGTTATTCCCGACCTCCGGCGAAATGACAATCCTCGGTAAGCCAGCGTCGGACGTTTCCAAGAACGAAAAAATCGGATATCTGCCGGAAGAATCGTACTTGTACCGGTTTCTGAACGCGGATGAAACGCTCGATTTTTACGGTCGATTATTCAAGATGAGTTCTGCGGAACGTAACCGCCGCGCTGATGAGCTCATCGAAATGGTTGGCTTAGGGAAAGCACGCCATCGCCAGCTGAAAGAATATTCAAAAGGGATGACCCGTCGTATCGGGCTCGCGCAGGCGTTAATCAACAATCCGGACCTTGTGCTGCTGGATGAGCCGACCAGCGGGTTGGACCCGATCGGCACGCGAGAAATGAAAGACCTCATTCTGCGCCTGAAGTCGGAGGGGAAAACGGTGGTGATGTGCAGCCATCAGCTGGCGGACGTGCAGGACGTCTGTGATCGCATCGCGGTGTTGTTTCAAGGTGAACTCAAAGTTCTGGGACGCGTCGAAGATTTGCTGGAAGTTCGAAATGAGACTCAAATTCGTTCGTCCAGTTTGAGCGACGCAGCGATCTCCGACATCCGCGAAGTACTGAAGAAACACAACATCTCCGATGCTGTGATCAGTCGTCCGCGAGCTGACCTAGAAGAACTGTTCCTCCGTACGGTTCGCGAAAGCGGTGAGCGGCCTGGTCGTCGATTCACAACGGAAGAAATAGCGGGTAAGTCGGGCAAGTCGGGTGGTCAGGCGTGATTTGCGGCTGCGTCGCGACAAGATCCAAGTCAGGAATCATTCCTGCTTGCAGTTCGGCTCATTATTTTAATCGAATTCTGTCTTTGGTTATTCTTCTTTGCGGGCGGTTGATTCTTTAGTAATCGTCCTCAGAATGCGAATCGGGAAACGTTCCTCATGGACTTTGATGTAGCTCCATTCACTCTTCGGGACACCGCTGAGACAGTCACGTCGTGGCTGTTCCTGATCGGCACTCTGGGCGTTCTGAGTCTGCTGATTTCGCTGCTGTTGTCGGTCGCACGTAACGGTGCCGCAGGGATCGGAATCTTCTCCAGAGGCCTGTTGAGCTTCCTGGAAGACGTCGGTTCGCTTTCGCCACGCCGCATTCTGGCTCTGACGAATCTGACACTCAAAGAAGCCATCCGCCGCAAAGCGTTGCTGGTGTTTGCGGTGTTTTCAGTGCTGCTGATGTTTGCCGGCTGGTTCCTGACGAATTCCAACGAACGTGCCGAGCTACAGGTGGGCATTCATGTTGCCTTTATCCTGCAGACAATTTCTTGGCTCATGCTCCCGGTGGTGTTCTTTTTAAGTTGCTGGGCCTTGCCAGAAGATATCCGTATACGGTCCTTGCATACGGTTGTTACGAAGCCGGCACGCCGGATCGAAATTGTGCTGGGACGAATGTTTGGCATGAGTCTTGTCATGTTACTCTTACTCGTGTCGATGGGTCTGATTGGCTACGTCTGGATTATGCGTCAGTTGCCAACGGAAGCAACGAGTCAGTTGACATGCCGAGTCCCTGTGTTCGGGCGTTTGCTGTTCGTCAATCGGGCCGGACAGCCCGAGGAAAAAGGGATCAACGTTGGCGATGTTTGGGACTTCCGTTCGCACATTGAGGGGGACACCCGGGCTCGTGGCGTTTTTATGTTTGACGACATTGATGAATCCACACTGGTGCTGGGGACGGAATTTGCCTCTGACGGTTCCGGTACGATGCAGGTTCCAGGTTTGAAATTCGAATGCCAGTTTGAAGCCTTTCGAACTGTGAAAGGCAGTGAGTCGTCGATTATCGAAGGAGTGCAGGCGCAGTACACTCTGTCCAACAATCCTCGCGAAGATGCATTCAGCTTGTTTTCGCGAAGTGAAACGCTCCGTCCGTTGGCGGAGGCGCTGCGTGATGCGCAGTTTAGAACGGCAGCAAACCGTCTGGAGGAACTTTCGGCGAAAATCGCGGCTGATGGTGAGGCGGTGAAGATCAATAAGAGCCCTGAGCTTCAGCCCGCCGACTACATTATTCTGCAGTTGGGTACGCTGTACGCCGCTGGCGTGATGGGAGAGCGCGAAGATGCGGCTCTGGAAGCCACAATCGCAGCTTTTCAAAAAGCTACAGAGATTGGCGTCGATTTAATCAACATGGCGTCGGCGTCACCTGACGTCGATGGCAAGGCCGAGAAACTATCAGGGCTCCACAAAGCATTGGCTCAGTCACTCACGGAACTTGCCGCCGTGTTGACTCAGGAAGCTGATACGCTGCACGAACATCTGCCAAAGCTGGAGGTGATATTGCCGTCCTTCCATGTGGCGGAATTCCACGAAGGTGGGCAGCAGAACATCAAATTCGTTCCGCGAACCGTTCGCTTCAGTGCTGACGCCGAAACTCAAAGTCGTTTCTTGGCGGGTCTGTTTGAAAAGTTAAACAATGCCAATCAACTGGTCGAAGGTGACGGGCTTAGCTCTCAACTGGCTGCACAATTGCAGTCTGAAGGTAAGATCTCGGAACAGAATTCGAGTTTGGTGGTCGAAGTACTTACGGAACAGCTTGCGTCGGGTGCGTTGAAAGTCGAGGGAGGTAAACTGGCAGTGGCCGACGGCCAGCGCTGGTACCAGTTCTTTGATTCACTGATTCAGAAAAACTTGCTGATCTCCGGCGACGATGAAGGCTGGATGATGGAGCGGGATCTCATCAATGATCTCACGACTAAAGGACGTCTGCGAGTGGAAGTGGCATGCCTGAACAATCAGATGTATCTTGGCATGGCGCGACCGGACTTGTTTATCCGCAAACCAGACCGAGCGTTCATGATCGGATACACAAAAGCGATGGCCAGCACCGCTTTGATGATGATGCTGATCATAGTGCTGGGCGTGACGGTCAGTTGTATCGTAAAAGGGCCAGTAGCGTTGTTTTTCACGTTGACGTTCTTTATCGTTGGACAGTTCTTCCATGGGTTCATGCACGAGATCCTGATTGCTCCGCCAGATGGTGGAATGGGAGCGATCGCATCGGCCGTGATGACGGCTCAGCATCGCGCCCCGGGTATCGGGATGGACGTGTCTGAAGCGACGCAGCGCGTTGTTCAGGGGATTGACGCTGTGCCACGAGCGATGCTGTGGGGGTTTAGTCAGATTGTGCCTGACTTCAGAGCGTTTAACGCGGCGTCCGGATTTGTGGAAAACGGGTTCGATGTTCCGTTCGCGGAAACATTGATCCCTGCGTTTCTGATCTGTCTGGGTTTTCTTATACCTTGTGTCCTGATTGCTGGTGCTCTGCTGAAGTTCCGGGAGCTGGAATCCAAATGAATAGTCTTACTTCTCGACAACGCAAACTTCTGTACGCAATCGGCATCATTGTGCTGCTCGGGCCCATTGTGTATCTGGGATTCCCGGTGCAGCAGAGCGGCACAACCGTCTCTTCCTCCGGTCTCGGAAAGCTTGGTCAGCTGCGCCATGATTATTCCCTTGGCGAAGCTACGCTGGGAGAAGTCGATCCGTCCAGTTCTGCGATGAATCTTGTTTTGCTCGGACTCCGCGGGCCAGCCGCCAGTTTGCTGCATTTAAAGGCGATTGAGTATCAGGAAACCAAGCAATGGGCGAAGCTGCGAGCGGCAGTGGATTCGATCATTCTGCTCCAGCCGCATTATGTGCAGATCTGGAAATTTCAGGGCTGGAATCTGGCGTACAATGTGTCGCGTGAATGGGATAAAGTTGATGACCGATTTTATTGGGTAAAAGAAGGCATCAAGTTCCTGCAACTCGGGACAGAACGTAATGAAACAATTCCGATTCTGGAACACAATGTTGGCGAAGTTATCGACAAGAAAATGGGGGTCTCTGACGAAAAGAAATACTTCCGTGAATTCTTTGTGCATGATCCGGATAACAAGTTCAAGGACAAAATTACGGGGATCAACGGACCAGACGTCGCAATCAACGAAGAAGGCATAGATAGCTATCTGGTCGCGCGGAAGCACTTTGAAGACGCAAACGTAAAAGACGACAACGACGGCTTGGTTGAAGTCAAGGGAATGACACATGTATTTTTCCGCCAAGGGCCCACGAAAGCGTTGATGAGTTACTCCGAAGCGCTCACAAAGGAGGGCAATTTCTACGGCGTCGACAAACCGATGGCTGCTGGCAGTGTGGCGAATGATGTGGCTTCAACATCAGCTTCGGAGGGCAACGCAGGCAGTACGCTGACCGCTTCGATCTGGAAACAGGCGAATGATGAATGGATGAACGTCTACGGAAAATATCAATTTCTTGGACGTGACGGTCACAAGTACATGCTCAACAGCACCGAAGCCGAACTTGTTGCAATGGCAAAGGGAAACGGCATCAATGTGGTCGAACAACGAAGCGTCTGGAACGGCAGCGTGGATATGGTTCACTATCGATTCTGGCGTGACTATTCGGAAATGGAAGCTGACCCGGTGACAATCGAACTGCATACGGCGTTCTTTGAAGCAAAAAAAGCGTATGCAGAAGGCCGAGGCTATAATATTGTGTTACCCGACGGGACGATTCAGATTTCAGAATCGCAAAAACTACTGGAAACATCGATGACACGCTGCATTGAAGCTGCAGCGAAGTACCCGAAATTCTTTATTGACAATTCCTCGTATCTTGAAGAAGCTTTACTGACAGTGCGTTACTGGAAA
The DNA here is from genome assembly GCA_947476295.1 of Planctomycetaceae bacterium. Lineage (GTDB taxonomy): Bacteria > Planctomycetota > Planctomycetia > Planctomycetales > Planctomycetaceae > SXXK01. The sequence goes on from CANJQC010000079.1 coordinate 12,107, forward strand.
GCCGTGCATCTGAACAACGGCACCACAGAGGCCGCCGATTATCCACTCAAAGCCCTCTGGGAAGGTAACGCCGGCATGCATCTGGAAATCGAACGCCAGTTCCTGACGGAAAGCCGTTCGAGGAAGAAGTAGCGCAAATTCATCGTCACCATTCAGCATTGGGATTGTCGTTTTAGCTCTAACAGGGGCGGTATTTTTGTTTAACGGCGAGCCGCAGGCGCAGGCGAAACGACGCCTGCGGCTTGCCGTTAAACGATTAAAACGACAGTTCCCATTCTGGCTGGGGTTCAGCCTTTCCAAGCTGCAAACAACTTTCGAATCCCAGCACGGAGCAGTTGAGTGGTAGCCGGTCCTATCTTTGTTCGAGAAGCGCTGACCTCGCCGCGACGACTGAGTCATTATTTGATGCGTTCGGGATTTGTCGCCGGACTGCTGATTCTGTTTTACAGTATTCGGCAGGCAACGATCGGATTTCAGGACGTCCTGTTCGCAGGCGATGTTGCATCCTTCAGTGCGATGACGTTTAAGGTGTTTGCTCTTTTGCAACTGACACTGGGAATGTTCTTTGCAACGGTCTTCACCGCATCCAATGTCGCTCAGGAGAAAGACCGCAGAACGCTGATCCTGCTATTGATGACCGACCTGCGTAATCATGAACTCGCCGTGGGAAAACTGCTGGCCAGTCTGTTAATCGTGGGAGTCCTGCTGGCAACATCGCTTCCTGTGTTCTGTTTTCTAAGACTGCTGGGGGGAATCACCTGGTCTCAGATTTTGTGGGCAGAGGCTGTCGTTGGATCTGCCGCCCTCGCGGCCGGATGCTGGGGATGCTTTGTGGCGTTCTGGCGGGATAAGACTTTCCAAACACTGGCGATCAGTGTGCTGGGAATCGTGCTGTTTGTTCTGGTCGCTCACGGCTTGGGGGCTCTCGCCCACCCGTCGTTGTCGCTGGCGTCGCCTTATGCCGGTCTAATTGACGTCTTGGACCCAGTGAGTCAGAACCAGCTGGGCCCGATTGTGGTGTTTGCCTTTCCAACAGTCGCAATCTTACTCACTGCGTCACTCATCCTGTCGGTCGTCACGATCACCCAACTGCGTCGGTGGAATCCATCGAAAGAAATGCATCAGTCCGTTGCCAGCGCCGAGGCGACTGAAATCGGTAACGCGAGCGTTCCGGCACCGCAGAGACGCCGTGTTCACCGTACCGTCTGGGACAGTCCGATCATCTGGCGTGAAATGCGAACCCGGGCCTACGGACGTCGCATGATCTGGATCAAGTTGGCGTATCTGGCTCTCACGATGCTCATTGCCGGGGCAGCGATCCTGTCCTCGTCGAACGATAATTTGATCCTTGGAATGGTGACCGCGCCAGCGTTCGCGTTTCTTGGGATTGGCATCTTGAGTCTGTTGTTGACGAACGCTCAGGCAGTCACTTCAATCACCAACGAACGCGACGGCGGGACGCTCGAGATTCTGCTCGTCACCGATCTGCGCCCTCACGAGTTTATCCTCGGCAAGATCGGCGGTGCGTTGTGGAATACCCGCGAAATGATCCTGATGCCGTTAGTAATGATCCTGAGTATGTCATTGCTGGGCCGCGTAGCGACACTGACATCTGAGAACCTAGTTTATCTGAGCATTGCATTTCTGGTATTGAATATTTTTGCTGTGACGCTGGGAATCCACGCTGGCCTGACATACCAGAATTCCCGGACTGCGATTGGGCACAGTCTGGGCACAATGTTTTTTCTGTTCATTGGCATCTTTATCTTCATGTTGTTGCTGGTTGAGGCACGGTCGTCGTTTGCGATTCAACTGCAGAGCTTCATTCTGTTCATAGGATTCGGAAGCCTCGGACTGTATTCGTCGCTGACGTACCGCAATCCGTCCAGTGCCTTGACACTGGCGTCGATCATTCTGCCGTTTCTAACTTTCTACGCGATCACTGATTTCCTGCTGGGCGGCAACTTGGGCGTCTGTTTCTGGATCTGCGTCGCCTACGGATTCACCGCCGTCGCGATGATGGTCCCGGCCATGAACGACTTTGACGTCGCGCTAGGCCGCAGCGCAGGTGAATAGGGGGGTGGACTATGTTCGGCGTGATTCTTACGCTTCAGTCCGTCATCCTTAACATTACCGTTGCTGCCAGCGAATTAACGACATTCAAAACCGGCAAAGATCTTGATAGAGCACTGGCTGTCAAAATCAGCTGGTCCAGCATCAGTTCAGAACTGGGCGATCAACTCCGCGATCTGCAGCAACAGACGCAAGTTTTGATTCTGCGAGATCGCCGGATTGATCCTCACCGACGTATCAGTGTGGAAACGGGGTTCGTTCCGCGAGTACAAGTCCTTAGACAGATTTCTGCGACAGTTCCCGACACCGCATTTTGTGTGACAGACGACTTTGTCTGCGTCGGTCCTGCGGAAGCCATTCACCGGCTTCCGATCCTGCTGAGCCACAACACCGACCAAGTAAATTCGCTGCGGAAGAAAATTGATGCTGCATCTTTTCGTCAACTGACCGCGAAGATCGATGCGTCGTGGGAACAGCTGTCGGAGCCGCGTCAGATTCTACTGGACGACGCCATGATTGCTGGCGTCGTGATCAGAAATCCCGATGCAATTCCTCACGACCTCTGGGCCGAAGGACATCTCCCCCGAATGGCCTTCACTAACCTTGCCACGGTCATCCTGAACCAGTTCGACCTGACGTTTAGTGTGGCCAGCGACGGTGCAGAATTCACCATCGTCCCGATCGATCCTGAAGAAACGCTTGAACACAGTTATATCGTTGGCAGCGACCTGAAGTCATCGATCGCTGCGGCGTGGCGGAACAAGGCACCGGGCATCGAAATCAAGTGGACTGGTTCGAACGCTGCTGTCACGACCACACTGCAGCAACACGCATCGCTCTATGCTTTGTTGCAGGAATCTGTGTACTCCGTTACCACCTCAGACTCAACGTCCGCAATACCACGCAGTTCGATTCGTACTACGAATTATCAGATCAAGGCTGAACGTGCCACCATCAGGCAATTGATTGATTTTTTCCGACGTGAAGGAGTCACGATTGAAGTCGTTGATGAGGAATCACCGGAGGTGCTCGCCATTCTCAAGGAATCCGTTCAACTCGAAACTTTCAAAGAACGACAACGCGGTTTGAAACTCTTTCCGCTCATCTTTGGCATGCACTTCAAACAAGTCGATGTCCGGGACGATCGCGTTGTGCTGTCCCGAGAATAGCCAATTATCGCGATTGATTCACGTATCGCTTAGACGGCATTGCGTTCGTGGTATCAGTGAATTAAAGGCCGTTTTCCGCAGGCAGGCTGCGTACGCTGCTTTGCTGTGGACCGGAGTATCTCAGCTGTTCAGCGACAGGGCCGATATGCGGTTCGATGCGTTTAAGGTATTCGGCGTCGAATGTGTATTCGTTGTTCCGATAACCAGCCAACGAGTCTGCGTAGGCTTTTAGCCTGGGCTGCATCGTGGGCCAGGTGGGCAGGCCGAATTGCTGGTAAATCGTCTCTACCACTTCCATTGGTCGAGCGGTGATGTCTTCGTGCCGAAGTTCAATCAGATTTTCTCGAGGGATGAGGTCTCGGTCGGCAAACCACTTGTTCATAATGGCTGCGTACCGTCTGGAGATAAAGTCTTCGATCGCAGCCGGATCGTGAGACTGGAACGCAAGAGTTTCAATGAAGCGTTGCATCAGCTTCACGGAAGACGCATGAACCAGCCACGGATTGCGATAGACATGGATAAATTTCGCATCCGGATAGCGATTCAGAACCTCCGGGACACGGCCAAGATTTGGTGGGTTCTTGAGCAGCAGTCGCTTGCCGTCACTGGCATACGAGACCTTGCGCAGCAGATACTCGTAGTGATCTGACCAGTGAGCCACATCCTGAGATCTGACACCTTCGAACAACACGGTCTCACGAAACGTCTGTTCGGCAATTTGCGGAAAGAAATAATTCAAATAGTGACTCATGTGAGTCAGTCCGGCAAGTGCGAAGTCTTCGGACATGGGTTCATCAATGCCCAGGGGCACAGCATCCATTGGGCGACTTTTGGGAAGTCGCCGCGACAGTATCCGGCGGGCCAGCCATTCCCATGTCAGAAATCCGCTGGGTATAGCACAGTGCAGCATCGTGACGCTGGTAAACTGCGGATCCTGCAGCATCAGATTGTGCATATTGGTCGTACCACTCCGCCAATGGCCAATGATAAAGACCGGCGATTCTGAAAGCCGATGACGCCGGATCGCCGATCCGAATCGCAGTCGTTCGAATACGCGAATTGGGATTGTTGCAGTGACGAACAGCGTGATGCGAAGCGCGCGGGGCCATTGAGCAGCGTCGAACTGTCGCCCGTAGCGCCAGAGCAGCTGCAGCCAGTTCCGCAGCGTTGAAAAGTACAGAATATGCGGCAGTTTCATCCGATTGTGTTTATTTGGACCAGTCGGCCTCGTTGCGAAAAAAACACCTCTTCCGCGCTGCAGGAGATGGTAGCGAATCCGGGCTAAAAATTTCCCACTCGCGGCGAGTAAACGTTGATTGAAAGGCAGGGATTCGAACGATTCCGGCATTTTGCTATGCTGCGGGCCACAGTATCGACGCGGCTGGAAGTAAGGTTAGATCGATACAACGTAGTCTTTTTTGGGAAGTTTTGTTTTCAACATGAGATACGACGTCTTTGGTGTGGGCAATGCCCTGGTGGATATTCAGGCTCGCGTTTCGGACCACTGGGTCGCGGAGACGGGGTTTCAAAAAGGGGTCATGACACTTGTCGATGATGGGCAGCAACAGAGCGTCCTTAGTCGCTTGAGCGGGATTTCTCTCAACCGCTGTGCTGGCGGTTCAGCCGCCAACACGATCATGGGTGTGGCGGATTTTGGCGGCAAAGCAGCCTACGCTGGCAAGGTCGCCAGCGATGAAGTGGGCGAATTCTTTTTGCATGATATGCGCAAGATGGGCGTTACGATCGAAGTGGCTGCTGCCGGAAGTGGGCAGACCGGCACTTGTGCGATACTCATCACGGAAGACGCTCAACGTACCATGCTCACAAATCTTGGTGTGTCGGCAACGCTCACCGAAGAAGACATCAATGAGGACGAACTGAAACGCGCGTCGTACGTCTATGTCGAAGGTTATCTGCTCACCAATCCAGGCACACGTGCTGCGGCTTACAAGGCAATGACTGCGGCCAAAATGTACGGCTGCAAGGTTGCGTTCACTGCGTCTGATCCTTTTCTCTGCAACATGTGCCGTGATGAAATCTGGGCTTTGGTGGAAGGTCCCGTCGATTTGTTCTTCTGCAATGAAGAAGAAGCAAAGAGTCTGACCGGCAAGTCCGACCCGATCGAATGTGCGGCGGAACTGCACCGACATGCAGAAAACGTCGCGATGACGCTGGGTGCGAACGGATCAATCCTGATGCACGAAGGAACGGCGATCCCAATCGAAGGCGTCTCGGTGGATGCAATTGACACCACCGGCGCCGGAGACATGTACGCAGGCGCATTGTTGTACGGCATCACGAACGGGATGAGCTGGAAAGAGGCCGGCCATTTGGCGTCTCATGCAGCGGCTCGCATCGTCGGACAACTGGGAGCCCGTCTTCAAAACCGATTCACCCAGAAAGAGATGGCCGCGTTGATTAAGTAGTTGATGGTTGCGCAAAGTACCTCCTTCACGATGTTACGAGAGTCTCCTGAATGCATCACAACGAAGTGCAAAAATCTTTCCTGTTCCGAATCCATGCCTGTGTCGCCATCTGGTTCCTTCGAATCACTGCGTTGTTTGTTTTGTTGAGTGCAGGAGCGATGCCTTTAGCGGCTGGGGCCGAGGTCACTGAGGCACCATGGCGCTATACGCTGAAACAGCCGACCACCTGGCTTGACGAGACGTACGATGACGTCAAGTGGCAGGAAGGTCGTGGCGGATTCGGGACGGCGGATCATGCAACAGGACGCGTCTTCACGGAGTGGACTTCGTCCGAGATCTGGCTGAGGCAGGTTACGGCTCTGAAGTCGATTCCGCCCAACGCCGCATTGTACGTTCAGACGCCTGGTGAAACTGAAATCTTCATCAATGGATCTCTCGCTGCCAAAATCAACAATGCCATTGAAACACATACCGTCATCCCGTTAAAACCAGAAACGATCGCTGCACTGCGAGAGGGGAAGAACGTTTTGGCGGTTCATGCAAAGTCCGAAAACGGATCCGACTCTCGCTGTATCGACGTCCATCTGATTTCTGCAGACAGCATTCCGGCATTGGCGACGTTCACAACCTGGGACAAAATCAAATCCGTTTATCCAATGTGGCTTACGATTATTATCACACTGCTGGTACTGTTGGCGCTTGCGTACGAGAAGCCGGCCGACTTGGTGTTTGCAGGCGCGATCGTGCTTCTGTCACTTTGCGGCGTCATCACGGCCCAGGAAGCCTTCGGCGGATTTGTCAGCGGATCCCTGCTAATGGTCGCGGCGTTATTTTTGGTCACGGCCGGACTGAAAGAAACCGGCATCGTGGATATGATCGGCGCTAAAGTACTGGGTCCAGCCAGGACCGAACTCGGTGGGCTGATCATGCTGTCCTTGTTCTGTGTTGGCACATCGGCGTTTCTGAATAACACGCCGATTGTCGCGATGTTGATTCCTGTTGTGCTGTCATGGTGCCGGCGACAGCATGTCGCGCCATCGAAACTGCTGATACCGTTGTCGTTCATGACGATCCTGGGTGGATGCTGTTCACGTATCGGCACCAGCACGAATCTGGTCGTCGATGGGCAGATGATCAAATACGGGATGGCCGAAATGGGCTTCTTTGAGATTGGCTGGGCGGGTATTCCGTGTGCATTCATTGGCCTGATTTACATGTTGACAATTGGTCGCAAACTTCTTCCAGAACGAAAAGAATTGCTGGAACAGCTTGGCGACTCTCGGCGCGAATATCTTGTGGAAATGCTGGTGACTCCGGTTTGTCGACTTATCGGACAAAGCATCGAAGCGGCTGGTTTGCGACGCCTGCCAGGATTGTTTTTGATCGAAGTCGATCGGCGCGGTTCGATTATTGCGCCGGTGAGTCCCGATACCGTTCTCGAAGCCAATGACCGACTGGTGTTTACCGGAGTCGTGGAGACAATTGTTGACTTAAAAAAAATTCCGGGCCTAGAACCAGCGACGGAATCAACAGACACGTCCGCTCAGGAGCAGCGGCGGCGGCGATTGTGTGAAGTGGTCGTCAGCCGGTCGTCACCGCTGGTGGGGCAAACCGTTCGAGAAGCCCAATTTCGATCGCACTACAATGCGGCGATCGTCGCGATTCATAGAAACGGCGCTCGCCTCGCCACAAAGATCGGTGACGTCAAGCTTGAGTCCGGTGACACACTGCTCATGCAGACCGGCCCCAACTTTGTTCAGGCACACCGAAACAATGCAGATTTTTATCTGGTGAGCGACGTGGAAGGGTCGCAGCCGATGAGGCATGAACGCTGGTGGGTGGCGCTCGGGATTTTTGCGGTGCTGCTGGCAGTGATGTCCTTCGGTGGCGGCGAAACGGCCATGCTGGGTGCCTTTATCGCTGGTGGACTAATGATTGTCACGCGGTGCATGTCGGCTTCCGATGGCCGTCAGGCGATCGATTGGCAGGTTCTGATCGCGATTGGAGCGTCATTCGGACTTGGCGCGGCGCTTGAAAAATCTGGCGCAGCCTTGTACCTGTCTACAAAGTTGGTCGCTCTCACTCAGCCATACGGACCGTACGCGACGCTGGCAGCAATTTACTTCGTGACAATGGTGCTCAATGAGCTCATCACCAACAACGGTGCAGCGGTATTGGCGTTTCCGTTCTGTGTCAAGGCTGCTGCTCTTACGAATTGTGATGCACGACCGTTTGTGATGGCAGTCGCACTAGCCGCGTCCTTTGCGTTTGCCTCACCCGTCGGTTACCAGACACACATGATGGTGTTCGGTCCAGGAGGCTATCGATTTAACGACTTTGTAAAAGTCGGCGTGCCACTGAATGTGTTGCTGTGGGTAACCTGCGTTATTTTGATTCCCATGATCTGGCCATTTTGACCATCTTGTTTCCAGAGAAGCATTCTGTGTCAAATTTCTTGCTTCAATACAACCTGGCAGCATCTGGCCGACTAGACAAGTTCGCGCATCGGTTCACGGATATCGACAAGGAACTGCGGGCGCCCTGTGGGGTCGGCCAGAGTCGTGTTCATCACATCAATCCCAAGATTGTGGTAGGCCGTACCAATAATTTCCTGCATGTTCACAGGTCGGACCACGGCATATTCGCCAAGTCGATTTGTGGCACCAATGGCCTGACCGGTCTTCATGCCGCCACCAGCCATCAGAGCGCAACTGACCTGAGGCCAGTGATCCCGCCCGGCACCTTCGTTCACACGCGGCGTGCGTCCAAATTCACCCCACACAAGAATCGTGACGTCGTTAAGCATTCCCCGCTCTTCCAGATCCAGCACTAGAGCACTGACCGCCTGATCCAGCTTACCGCCGTGATCACGGACAAGGTCAAAGTTTTGGCCGTGACTGTCCCAGCGTCCATACGACAGCGTCACCGAACGCACGCCGGCTTCGACGAGTCGCCGCGCCATCAGAATGTGATCATTGCAGGTCGGTGCACCGTCGTACTGATACTTGTACGGCTTGCCGTCGCCGTAACGTTCGCGAACATCATCAGGCTCTTTACTGATGTCCAGGGCGTCGGCCAGACGGCTGGATGTGAGCACACCGAACGCAGCTTCGGTAAATGAATCCATACCCTTCATTGTGCCTGTGGCATCGGCCGAACGTTTGAGTTGATCCAATCCCTTGAGCAACGAACGGCGATCTCCCAGACGATCCAGTGAAACGCCGTTCAGCGTCAGATCTTCCATACCGTTGCCGTTCGGTCGAAACGGCTGAAAAGCCGATCCCAGAAATCCCGCAGAGCCAGGTTCTGACCACGGACTATGCTGTGTCTTTGCAGCGAGGGCCACCGAAGCAGGAATGGCAGGATCGCGTGGCCCGTACAGCTTGGACAACACTGAACCCATCGCAGGTCGTCCGCCGACCGAATTAACACTGCGACGATCCCAGCCGGTCATGCACTGAAATGCGTCGTGTGCGCCGGAGCAACCGACGACGGATCGCACGACGACAAGGCGATCCATGATTGCGGCAAGTTTTGGAAAGCATTCGCCGATCTGAATTCCAGGCACAGCAGTTTCGATCGGACTGAATTCTCCTCGAATTTCACGCGGGGCTTCTGTCTTGATTTCCCACATGTCTTGGTGAGGGGGACCGCCTCCGAGGAAGATATTAATCACCGACTTTTGTGAACCCGAATTGGCGTTGCTCAGCGTGGCTTCTGCACGCAATATGCTGGCCAGATTCACACCGCCAACAGCGCCCATTGACAGGCCACCGATTTTCATAAAGCTGCGACGAGAAACCCCGTCACAATATCTGGTCGGTTGTCCGAGTAGTGTCAGCATTTGCAATCTCCGGCCATTGAGGCGGGGGGAACCGGAAAATCATGAAGCGGTTCGAGGAGAACCAGCGAAGTCTCTAAGGTGGGGTACAATCAACATCGACCGCCCAAGCACTGACGCATTGATCCGAATTGTACTCATCATTCAATCCTGCGTCAAAAAACGTCTAAACGGCGGGAAATTCGGGTTTCGAAGTGTTTAGCGTAAGCATCCAGAGCGGCTACGTCAAGAAACCTCCGGTGCTAACGAATATTCCGGGAATTCAGGTGGTGTTCGCGGCCGGATGCATTCCCTTGCTAAGTTCGACTTCCCACTCATCAAGCAGCGGCCAGTCGATGGCGCAAGTACCGAAGTCGGCCATGTGCTGATAGCGGTCCAGTCGATCGATGGCCGATTGTAACAACTTGCGATCATTACGAAATGCGGGGCCGTGACTTGGCAGCAGCCATTCCACGCTGCTGGCCTGGATGCGTTTGAGCGAATCAATGAACGCAGGAATATCTGACCCGTGATGGCAGTCAATACTCCCGACGCAGCCGTCTCGAAAAATGTTGTCGCCGGAAAACAGCAGGTTGCCTAGGCGGAATGACAGTTGCCCGACCGCGTGACCTGGTGTGTCCCAGACCTGCAATTTCAATTCGCCCAGTTGAAGCACGTCGCCTTCCGAAACTTCCCTGTCGATCAAAAATTTCGGCATCTCAATCGAAATCCCCTGGGCAGGGATTTCGGCAAATGACGCGATTCGGTCGCCGGATTCCAGAATCCGCTTCGCTTCGGGATGCGCTACCAGTTGCGAACCGGGCAGCATCTCCAAGGCCTTCTGAAAACCCTGAACATGATCGGCATCCGCGTGAGTTGCCACCAGATACTTACAGTTGGCGAGAGGGAAATCCAGTTGTCTGACCAGATTGATCAGTTCGACCGCCGTATCTTCGTATCCGATATCCAGCAGCATCCAGTCCGATCCTGAATAGATCAGATAGACGCAGCATCCCAGACGCCGACGGGCCTGAAAATTGAGTTCAATCACGCTCGGGAAAAGCTCGCGGCGTTCCAACATGCATAGACTCGTAGATGACAGACGGGCGGCATATATCCGGGCCCGCAAGGGAATTTGACTTAATGGCGAGACAGCAGTCTAGTGCTTTGTCAGGTCTTAAAAAAGTGTCAGGGGCCAACAGCCAATTTGGCCCGAAGTGTTAACTTGAAGTGGACCCCGGAAATCAGACCAGTCGCGCAGCAGCCGCAATATAGTTGTAGGTGACTAACGAAAGCAGTGTGGTTCATCCTAGTGTCGAAACGATGACCAGGCCAGAGGGATGCGCTGAAAAATATCGCTGACCCAATTGTGAGCGCCTTCACCCCCGTTGTCTTTCCCCGTGCTGTTTGTTGTGCGGAAGAAAAGCGGGATGCACAGTCAGTGATGCAGGAGGATTAAACTGAATAACGCACCTACGTACTACTATGACATCGCCACCGTTGTATCAGCGTTCCCGGCGAGAATGCACCTGCCACCAGACATCAAGGTCAACCGAATTGGGTTGCGTGTCAACAGAGCCATCCAGTCGCAACACGTTCACGATTCCAGGATGCATCGAGCGCGCCGACGCGGCAAAGTTTGCTGGAATCAGGGAATCTGCGCAGGGCATTCCCAGTCGCTTCAACTCCGCCGACGAATACTGCAGTGTCAAAATGGTGCAGGAGGTAATGCCATCCGGAAACTCCGAGTTCGGGCCGGGATTTTCGACAGCCGTCATGTTGGCTCCCGGCATTCCGAATGCCCACGTTCCGCGCGGATCACGAGGTTCGATGCCCGCGCGAATTTCATCAACGGCCACCAGATTGGAAAGGCCGGTGGGAAAGTCTGCCAGACGAAAGGAAACGTTGACTCCTGCGACACCGTTGCCCCAGACCGTGGCATTCGTATTTTCCAGGTCGTTCGTCCCGGAATGAAATCCCGCCGTGCAGGCGGGTTCAAACAGAAAACACGGACGATTATTTCCAACGTTAATCGCATAGTTGCCTCGCGCGTAGGTGTGCCCTAATGGCCCGTTCAGCAAAGCACGTTCATACGGCACGCGATTATAGGCGTCACTCGGGCACAGCATCGTACTCAACACTGTTTCGCGAACTGTGCGATTGACGTCCGCATCGACCGGACTGCCGGGATCAAACGCATTTTGAAGTGTCGTCTGGTCAAGGTAGGGAAGAATAGAAATCACCCAACTGGAATACAGTCTGTCGCTTTCCGTTCCTGGCGCCATTCCCATTGCGACGCGGTCAAAAGTTCCCAGCGGCATCAGCCCGCCACCATGGGGCTCACCTTGACCGATCCAGATGGATGCAGGAGGCAGACGCAGATGAACATCGTGATAATTGTGGAGAGCCAGTCCGATTTGTTTCAGATTGTTCTGACACTGGATTCGCCTGGCAGACTCACGAGTCTGCTGTACCGCTGGCAGCAAGAGACCCATCAGTAATGCGATGACAGCAATTACGACGAGTAATTCGATCATCGTAAATCCACGAACAACACGTCGGGCTGGAAACATCAGAAATCTCCTCATCCGAGAAACGTCATCGTGAAACACGAAACGACAACACGTCAGTCCTCAGCACGTTCGCCACAGGCGGCATTTCCTGAACTACCCGCCCGGTGGGATCAATGATGGCCGTCCCTGCCCACGTGGAACACACCAAATTCCATTTCCGAGTTTCAATCGCTCGAAATCGACATGCATCAATCTGCCTTCGCAGCAAGGTCGGATCTGCGATTGAATCGCCATCGTACAGAATGTGGACGATCGCATCCACGGGCGTCCGGGTATGATACTGCGGAAGCCACGGAAAGAATGATTCAAAACAGACAGAAACGGCAATCGATCGTGACCTGTTCTGCCGGTCTGCGAACTGCAGGACTTGAAAGTCACGTCCTGGGGTGTATGGTGCTGGCAATTTCAGAGAGTTCGGTATCCAACCACGAATTAACGACCATGCCATCCATTCAGGTTCTGTTTCACGGAGGGGCACAAGAACGCATTTTTCATGGCACTCGGCCTTGTCCGATGCAGTTACAAGACATCCGCAATTAAACCTCCGAATCGTTGGTACTTGGTGACCGTATTTGAATTCAGATTCGGTGCGTACGATTCCCACCCCAACAAGACAGTTCGTTCCATAGGCAGGTTGAAACTGTTGTGCAAACTGCTGAAGCGACAGCCTGTTCGCTGACAAGCCCCCGCGTTCTTTTTTTGCGAAGGTAAAGCTTTCACTTAGTGAAGACTCTGGCCAAACGATCAAATCCACTGGTCCGTTCAAGTCAAGGCTCCCGCGCGTCAACGCGTCGAGCGTCAGCCATGGTGTCCATGGAATCGATTCATTGCCGCACACGTGCGGCTGGACCAGCATCGCATCGAACGAAATGGGCTGCACACGGACGCTTGATCTGATCAGCAGGCCACCTGTCCAGAATGCTGACACAGCGACAATCGCGAGAAGGGGACCTCGCCAGCGCCGAAAGCCATCAAAACTCTGATCCTGCGTTAACAGAAAATTGAGATAGTAAACAATTCCTGAGACTCCAAAAGGAGTCACAACAGCCGACCACTGCGCGATCGGAGTGTCCACGACTGCAAAGGCCAGATTCGTGATTGACCAGGTGATTCCCAAGTAGGCCTGAAAAGCTTCGCTGCATACCGCTGCGAATGCACAAACAACAGCAGCGCAGGCCACACTGTAATCGCCACAAAAATATACGGAAACTCCAACGACAGCGAAGTGAAAGGAGAAAATCAGACAGGCCACGGCCTGTATCGCTATGCCATACTCAGGAATTGCGGTTGCGATAAACCCAGATCTCGACCATGCCATTAGAAATCCAGCCCCCGCCATCAGGGCGACGAACCGCCGAAAATCTCTGCGTTTGGAGGTCGATTCACTTTCAACGGCAATCCGCCTGCCGATCGAGACTATCGGACTGAGGCAGAAGCAGCACAATGGCCAACAATGCCAGCCAGCGAACGTCAACAGAATTCCTGTTATACAAGAAATGATTGCCGTCAGATCAAAGTGCGATTTTCCCGTGTTTTTGAAATAGCTGCCCGCTGGATTGCGCATCGCACATCACGTCCTTTGCTTCCGTTTCCGAATCAACCATGCCCCGAGCAGGCAAACTGCCGCCAGGATTGTGGTGTACCAGAAACGGCTGGAGAAACCGTGGTTGAAATTGGGTTCCGGCAATCCAAACGCGCAGATCAGAAAATCACTCTCTGGAACATCACTGCTGAGTATCTCATTCGTTCCAGAGCCCTTGGCAACTATCCTTGGAGCTTCACCCATTTGATTAGTGTAGGTGTAAATGACCTCAGTTGACACCCAAGGCCAGCGCACACTAAATAGCTTTGATACCAAGGACTTGCATCAGGAAGTCATCATTCCAGCCGCAGATTCTTCGTTTCATGGCGAGGCTGTCCTTGCCGGGATGTTGTTTCAGCAAGGACAAAGTGAAGCGTCGGAGCCATGC
>CANJQC010000080.1 GCA_947476295.1 Planctomycetaceae bacterium
ATTACTCAATACATGATCGCGGAACAGAAGAACTCTGTGACTCCCGTGCAATGTTTTGCGGTGATCTACCATGAATCCACCGTGCTGAATCTTCTCGGTAACTTTCCGGTGCCCAACGAGAATGATCATCGACTGATGCAACGAGGGTATTTGTATCTAGGCAACTCCCCCCCCCAATACCAGGGTTCCGCATCGTTGGCCATGCTGGGCTGGATTCCGACGGTCAAATTATCTCAGACAAATATCTTCGCACTCGTCAGCCAGATCGCGCCGCACGGAGCGGGCTCATTGGAAGACCTGGCCTTTCTCGACAGTTCAGATCCCAGCCAATGGGCGTTAGTGATAATCAAACAACAGGGAGAAAATTCTGAAGTGTTCAGAAAGCTGTATGTTGTTCAGCCGTAGGATTCGTTGAAGTTTCGCTTTTAGCGAGATCGCAGTCTCGACATGCTGCCGCGAAAACTTCGCGATTTGTGATCAAATCCGGAGTATGGAAAGGAGACGAAACAGGTTCTTGAGGCTCGGGCCAAAGCTGCGATTAAGAAGCAAGCGTAGCCAAAAATTGTGTTTCAGGCCCGGAGGGCAGGCACAACACCTGCCGGTGGCGCGAGCCACCGGTTAAAACAATTGAACAATCTCAGGCCTGAAGGGCCGACACAACGCCTTGCATAGACACATCAATTTGTAGGACACCACAAGTACTTTGGCTCAATTTGATCTGTCGGCCTTTCAGGCCTTCTTCGCTCACTATCTCAAAACCGGGGCCTCGCGGCCCCGGCAGTGGGTGTATCTGCCCTCCGGGCCTGAACCGCAACGGACTAACTGAGAATAGGAAACACAACACTATGTCAATGCCTATGACCGATCCGACGACGATGGCAATACCGCCGAAACCGAAACCACTGGCGATTTGTATTCGCGATCTGCGAGTCAGCTACGGCAAGTTCGAAGCCGTGAAAGGAATCTCGCTGGATATCCCTCACGGTGAAGTCTTTGGCTTTATTGGTCCTAACGGTGCCGGAAAATCTTCGACATTTCGTGTCCTTGCGACGCTGCAACCGAAGTTTCGCGGGATGGCTCTGGTTTGCGGGCTGGACGTATTGAGTCAGCCGCAGCAGGTTCGCGACGTCATGGGTTTTGTGCCTGATTTTTTCGGAGTCTACGAAGATCTGACGGCTTTAGAGTACCTGCATTTCTTTGCGGCGGCGTACAAGCTGCCGATGTCCAAACGTAAGGGGACGATCGACGATGTGCTGGCATTGACGGACATGACGCATAAAGCGGATTCGCCGGTGGACAGTTTATCCCGAGGCATGAAGCAACGTCTGGCCCTCGCGCGCGTGCTGTTGCACGATCCCAAAGTGCTGCTGCTGGATGAACCGTCGAGCGGACTGGACCCGCGGGCGCGCATTGAAATGCGGGAACTGCTTAAGGCCCTGCGGGAAATGGGAAAGACGATCCTTATCAGCAGTCACATTCTGCAGGAACTCAGCCAGTTGTGTACCCGTATCGGGATTATTGAACTGGGGCACATTGTAGCTCAGGGTTCACTGAATGACATTTATCGTAAGTTGCAGTTGATGCGTGTGATCCATGTGCGAGTGGAAAATCCGGCAGATGATCTGCTGGATCGCTTACAGAAAATTCCAGGTGTCGGTTCGGTGGAGACACAGGTCGATCGCTGGGCCATTAAGCTCCACGAAGATCTGATGTCCGTCGCCGATCTGCATCAGGCACTGGTCGAGGAAAAAGCCAGACTCACGATGTTTCAGCCGGAAGCAATGGACATGGAAACTGCCTTTATGAAGCTGACGGAAGGGAAGACCGCGTGAGCATCTGGGGCATCATTCCGGAACTTCCACTGCTGCGACGGGAACTGACTGAGTTATCCAGTCGGCGGCGAACGTACGTCATTCGGTTTGTCGGTGCGATTATTGTGTTGACGGCTGTCATGCTGTATTACAGCTACCACGTCTCTCTGCTCGAATCAAACCGCTACCAGTATGGGCCCGGCGTTGGCAATCCCAATCGATTCTTCGGAGCGGGTGCGTCAATTTTCAAAGGCATCGTGCCGATGCTGTTCGTATCGGTGCAGTTGCTGATGCCGGCTTTAATCTGCGGTTCGATCACGATCGAAAAAGAACGCAATACGATTGGCACGTTGTTTGTGACGCGGTTGTCGCCGATGACGATCGTCCTGGAAAAACTTGGCAGTCGTCTGGTTCCGATGTTTACATTCCTGCTGCTGACGTTTCCGGTGCTGGCCGTCGTGTACTCATTGGGTGGAGTGGAAACGACCTTGCTGCTCGGCACGCTGTGGCTGTTGTTCTGCGAATGCCTGCTGTACGCCAGCATCGGATTGCTGTGCAGTTCATGGTTCGCCACCACGGTGACGGCATTTATCTGGTCGTATGTCCTGACCGGCTTGCTCGCCGTGTTTTCCGCGTTGTTTGCCTCGGGTCCGATTGCATTACCGACGCCGTTCTATTTGTGGATGTTTGCGTTTCAGGGATTTGATTCGGGGTACGGAAACAACACGCTGTTGTCGGAGTCATCGAGCGGTTTCCTTCAGACTCTGGCTCAGTTGCTGTTTGTTGCTGCCGGCACAATTCCATCCTTGATCGCAACTGCAGTCTTCGTGCTGCTGGCCCGCGTGTTTCTGGTGCGGCGAGCCTTTATTTCTTCGTCATCAGTGATGCTGAAAGTCTTCAAGGCAATCGACAGATTTTTTATCCGGCTAAACAACCGGACAACCGGTGGCATGGTGTTGATGAAAGACTACAACAGCCTGCCGCTCTTCGATCCCGTTGCATGGCGTGAACGATCGAAGAAATCACTCGGCAAAGCTCGCTATCTGTTTCGTATTCTGGTCGTTATGGAGGGGCCGACGCTGTTTATCTGTGTGGGAGCCGCGACCCTTTCTTCTCGCTCGGATTTTTCCGGACTGCGAGGGCTGTTGCTGCTCGTGTGGGCGATTGCCGCCATGATTCTGGCAATGAAGGGAGCCACAGTGATCTCCGCTGAACGCGTCCGCGAGACTCTCGATGCACTGCTGTCAACGCCACTGACGGCGAAAGAAATCCTGACTCAAAAAATTGCCGGGATGCAACGCCTGATGATCGTGCTGGCGATCCCGATTCTGAGTGTGCATCTTACGTTGCTGCTGTTGCATGTTGATTTACTCAGGCTGCCGTCCAGTTCTGCGAGAACGATTTTCGGTGTCGCATTGTATATCGTCGGTTGTGTGCTGACGACGTTTCTGACGATGCACATTTTGACATGGCTGGCAGTACTGCTGGGATTGCGTTCGAAATCGCAGTCCCGATCTGCCATGACAGCAATTTGCCTGATTGCTGCGTGGGTGTTGGTGACTTCGTTTACTTGCCGACCGGGCGGATTCGTGTTTGAAACGTTAAGTATGACCGGCCCGACGCCGCAAACCAATGCCCCGCGTCGTGGACCGGGATATAGTGGATACAATGGATATGAAGAAACGCCCGAGGGGCAGCGAAGTCGTACGATTGCGGCGGCGATCTGCTGCATGGCCCGACCGGATGGCGGTGTGCAGGCGAATGAATCCATTTTAATCTCGGTCGGCAATCCGTATATCGATCAGGACGAATTATCCTACGCTCCATCACGTTCGATTGCTTCCGCCGTGACGGTTTCTGCAGTTGTGTTTGTCTGGCAGTTGGTGATGCTTTTGTTAATCCGGGCTACGACGCTGCGATTGGCTCCGAGGCTGCTTGGTCGCCAGGATCAAGGAACTGCCAGTGCATCACCCGAGGCAAAGCTTTCTCCGTCATTCCCCGTGATGGGATCGGAGGTGATCGCATGAGCAAAATGGATCAGGGGAGCATCACGCTTAGTGGGCGAATTCCAGTAGGGTGGGACGAGCGAGCAACGCGAGCGCCGGCCCACCGATCTGCAACGTGGCTCATGGTGGGCCGGCGCGGCTTTTCAGCCGCTCGTCCCACCCTACGTTTTGAGCATGCTGAATTTGCATTTATTCGGCTCTGCGTACTGCTGCTGACGATCCTCTACGCGGCGCCGGTCTTCGCTCAGGCGACCCAGAAAGTCCGTATTGCGGACAAAGTCTGGGGGTTCGATGGGCGTGTGGTGAACGGCCAGTTCATACCATTGTCGATCGAACTGGATAATCTGAGCGACGAGCCGATTGAAGCTGAGGCGACACTGCGATCGGTCGCCGGAATGATGCGTGAAACGGGCGGCACGGCGACGCAATCCGTCTTTCTGGGCCCGCATTCCCGCCGCTGGGTGCAATTCTATCCGTACATCGTCGGCATGACGTCCAGTTGGCGTTTTGAACTTCGCACGGAGACCGAAACGTTTAGGTTCGATCCGATCGATCAGCCAAGATCCGTGCTGGAATCGAATTCATTGCAGATGAAAGATGTCGATCAATCGCTGCCCGCAGTCATCCTCGACCGCCCCGACGCACTCGTCAAGATTCCCGCCACAATCAAGCACATGCCGGAAGAGATCTTTCCGCCGTATGCCACCGCAACGCATGGATTATATGCTCTTTTCATGGATCATGTGCCGGACTGGGAAACGCCGCGTCAGGAAGCCATGCTCTCGTGGCTGAAAGCTGGTGGGCGATTGAATCTGTTGCAGGATCAGAACAATCAGACACTCCGGTTTTCCGGCCCCCTCGCAGCGCTCAACGAACCTTTTACCGAGTTCCATGTCGGCAGCGGAAGCGTTACGCGGCACGAAATCCAACGGGGGCAACTGACAAAAGACATTGTCACTTCTGCTGTTGAGACGCAGGGTCTGTCGAGGGCGGACCTAGACGAAATTGAACAGTACAATCAGAAGACTAGCGGTGGTTTCAGTTTCGGAACGAGCGCTACGGACGATGATGACTTGTTCGCCGAACTGCGTCAGTTGACTCAGCCGGATCATCTATGGTGGATGATCTTTCTGCTGTCCTTGTGCTACGTCGGACTCATCTTTCCCGGCTGCTGGATTCTGTCGCGCCAGCGCACTTTGCATTTTCTGGTGACTTATGGTGCGATTGCGGGCCTCGCGGCGATCTTCAGTCTGATGTTCCTGTTCATCGGTCGCCGTGGATATGGTGAAGCCACATCGCTGCATTCGGTCGCGATCGCTCGTGTTGAAGATGACACTCACAGCAGCCTGCTGCAATTGACAACGTTGTTCGTCACGAATGGCAACACTTATTCTATCACGGACAAAGACCGGCAGACTCTGTTTGCTTCCGGTGCCAGTGAGGAAAACGTGGATGCCAGAATTACGTCCGGCAACACAGCTAGCTTTATGTCCCGCATTCCGCCCTACAGTAGTCAAGCAATACGTTCTCGCCGTCGGATCGAAACGGACAACTGGAATCTGGCCGTGACCAGTCTGAGTCAGCAAGGCGACGAACTTAAAGATCTGACGATCGCATTTGGAGAGAAATTCCCAAACGATCCGCTGGTTGCATGCATGGTCGTTCATGGGCGCAATTTGCATCACACAAAGATCGATCGAACGCATAAGAAAATCTCGCTGGTCAGCAGGCGGGAACTGCTTGATTCTTACTGTACACCAGCGAATTCTTACATGGGTGGCGTTTCGGTCCTAGGTCAGGATGTGATGGAAGTGGACGAAATACCTGAAGACCCGGTTGAAGCAAGTTTTAAACGGATGCTTCCCAACCTTGTGCGACGAAGTCTGGTTGATGACTGTATTCACGATGTGGGGAAGTTCCGCCTGCCGGATGATCGAATCCGCCTGCTGGTTTATGCGCCGATGCTCGACAATCAGCAACTGGGTGTCGATGCCGACGTGCGTCGCGTGGGTAGAGTTTTGTATGTCCGGGATTTGCTGTTGAATCCCGGTGATCAGGGAATCGACGTGAACGAGGCTGAGAGCGAATAGAATGCACATGATCTGTTGTTCTGTACCATGATCATAATCTTGCTCTTAATCATAATCGATTCCCTGCAGCGACAGCGCCGGGCGATGGAGAGTGCGATTAGGATTAAGAGTAGGATTAGGAGTAAGATTTTGAGGTTGAAGTACTATGTCGAGCGTCACTCAACAAACTATCCCGGCAATCTCCGTCACCAATCTGTCTCATGCCTTCAAAGGGCATCAGGCGTTGAGTCAGGTTACGTTCTGCGTGATGCCGCAGACGCTGCATGGCTTTGTCGGGCCGAACGGTGCCGGCAAGACGACGACGCTCAAAGCCATCTGCACTCTGCTCAAACCCAGTTGGGGCGAGATTCAGGTTTTTGGAAGCAGCGTGCGGGCCGAGCCCATCAGCGTGCGGCGACGAATCGGATTCATGCCTGATCACTTCAGCATGTATCGTCAAATGACTGTGTTCGAATATCTGGATTTTTTTGCCGCCGCTTACGGTCTTCAGGTAAAGCAGCGGGATCAGGTGATCCATGATGTGCTGACGCTGACCGACATGGACGGGCGCCGCAACGATCTTATCAGCAGCCTGTCGCGCGGGATGCAGCAGCGTGTGAGTCTTGCGCGAGTCCTCGTGCATGATCCGGATCTGCTGCTGCTGGATGAACCTGCCAGTGGTCTGGATCCTCGCGCGAGAATTGAACTGATGGAAATTCTTCGCGAATTGCGACGGATGGGGAAAACTGTGTTTATCAGTTCACACATTCTGAGTGAGCTGGCCGAACTCTGCGACAGCGTCACAATCATTGATCGCGGGCAGGTCAAATTCAGCGGCCCAATGGACGTGCTGCTGGAATCGCCGGATGAGTTGCCGACTTACAATCTGCGACTGGTCTCGGTCCACGATAATGTGATCGCACAGATTCGTGAACTGCCGGGTGTCGGTGATGTGAAGGAGCCGGAGTTTGCCACCGGTCGGGACTTCAATATTCAGCTCGCGCCGTCCCAGTCTGCCAATGACTTTCTGAAAGCCCTGTTAACTCTGGATCTGCCGATTTCGGCATTCAACCAACAGCGACGTCATTTGAATCAGGCGTTCATGGATCTTACCACTCGAGGAGTCCGGCCGTGATTTCGGGAACACTGACGCTGTTCAACTGGACGCTGAAGATGGATTCCAAATCCATCTATCCGCACATCATCCGCGCTGTATTTTCGTTCTTCATGTTCTTTTCGATCTCCGTCGCTTTCATGGATGCTTTCGGAACCAGTCGCACGGGGCTACGATTTTTCGAAACCATTTGTTTCCTGAACGTACTGCTCATCACCGTCTCCGGCGTCAGTTATTTTGTGACGGCCGTGACGGAGGAAAAGGACGCCGGAACTTTTGCCCTGCTGCGTCTTGCCGGTATGACGGCGCTCTCGATCACACTCGGTAAATCAACGTCGCGACTGGTGAGTTCACTCATGCTGCTGGTAATCCAGTTGCCGTTCACGTTTCTGGCCATCACGCTGGGAGGCGTCCTGTGGCAGCAGATTATTGCGTCTTATATCGCACTGGCCGCATGGATGGTGTTCGTCGCGAATCTCGCGCTGTTCTGCAGCGTCCGCTGTGCCACGTCCGGCCGCGCAGCGGGTATGGCCGGGGCGATTCTGGGGCTGATGTTTGTGCTACCTGGTCTGATCGTGAATTGTCTCGCTGCGTTTCCTGCCGGGTTTGTTCCCACCATAATATCAGACACATTGCACAGAATCTCCCCCGCGCTCGAAACGATCGATATCTTTGAACGACTACGAGTGCTGTTGCAGACCGACAGCACAGTCGTGTTTTTCGGCCAGCAGTTTTGGGTCAGTGCGGCAATTGCGATCGCACTGTTTGCGATCAGTACTCTGACGCTTGATTTTTGGTCATCACCTGTCGAAGCAGACGGTCCTTCCGAGAACCCTGCGATCCGCCGCTGGTCAGTCGGGCGCAGTTGGCCAATGGCCGTGATGTGGAAAGAATTTCTGTTCTTTACCGGTGGCCGCAGCTTTTTTATCGTAAAGATGATCGGCGGCGGCTTGCTGTTTGCAGGATTCATCTTTCTGCAACGACGCAACGGAGACGACAGCTTTTTCACTCTGCACGGCGACTATGCCTGGACCGCATTCCAGACGTTCTCGGGCCTATTAGCGCTGGAAGTACTGTTGTACTCATCGGGCTGTTTGTTTTATGAGATCCGTCAGGCAACTCAATCGACCCTTGCCGCCATTCCGCTCTCCGGGGTACGCATCCTGCTGGAAAAAGCCGGCGGATGTCTGATTGCATTAATTCCCGTGGTATTCTGGCTGGGAGTTACAGTGTTTTTTGGCTACGAAGGCATTACGCGGGAATGTTCGATAACAATGGTGATCAGTTTTCTGATCGTGCTGGGTTTCAGCAGCCACATTGCAGTGATTCTGTCGCTCTACACGCGATGGGCGGCGTTGCCATTGACGGTCCTGATTTCTGCTCCGGCATTTTTCTGTCTCGCCGCCCCCATTCTGGGCCTCACCGCCGCTACCAGCGCCGTTGCCCGCAGCCAGAATATTGAAATGACTCTTCTGTTCAGCGCCTTCGTCAACCTCTTTTGGACCTGGCTCTTCATCCTGCTGCCGCTACAGCTGTGGATCAGGGATCGGTGGAACCATATCAGTCAGTTTTAACGAGCGCGTCGTCGAAGTAGTTGATACCCATGCCAGCGTCAATGACGAGCCCCTGAGCATTGATGCCAGAGGATCGAGGGCTGAGCAGGAAAGCGACGGCGGCCGCTACCTCCTCCGTTTGGACGGCTTGCTTTCGGAGCGTCGCTTTTTCGGCGAACAGATAGCTATCGACGTAGCCTGGAATCCCGGCTGAGGCGGATGTTTTCAGAAGGCCGGGGCAGACTGCATTGAAGCGAATTCGCGAAAACTGCGAGAACGACTTTGCCAGAAAACACACCGAAGAATCGAGCGCGGCTTTGATGGGGGCCATGTAGCCGTAGTTCTCAGCCGCCATGCGGGTCGTCGAAATCGAAAGCGTCACCACGCTGCCGGTTTCCGGGTCCAACATCGGCCTGAAGGAATCCGCCAGTGCGATCAGTGAAAAACATGAAATGTTTGCGGCCTGCAAAAATGCCGTACGCGGAGTTTTGTGAAAGGACAGCCAGCCCTCTGAAAAATCGGCAAAGGCAATCGAATGCACGATGCCATGCAGCACATTTGTTGTGGCCGCGACAGCGATACGCAGTGCATCAATCTGTTCCTGATGTTCGACATCACAGACAAAGATCGGCAAATCGGGAAAAAGCTTCTTTACCGAATCAGCCCGCGCCTGACTACGAACCGACAGCAACACGTTTGCTCCTGCTTCCTGCAGGAGCTTCGCTGTGTGCCACGCGACGCTTTTGCGATTCGCGACACCAGCCACAAGTATTGTTTTTCCTGTGAGTTGCAGAAAATCCATAGTTCAGAGGACATTCAAACTCTTAATCCTACTCTTAATCCTACTCTTAATCGTAATCTAATTCCGTCGTTGCCTCGAAAGACATCGCGCAATCAACGATTAAACTGAGCAGAAAGAAGCGAACCGAATAAGATTAAGATAGGATTAAGAACTAACGGCTGAGCGGTTTGAAGCGTCCATGCTGCGGGCGATCGGTATCTGAACCGAGGCGTTCATGCCGCTGCTTCTCGTAGACTTGGTAATTCCCTTCACACCAGACAACGGAGCCATCTGGTTCAAAGGCCAGAATGTGAGTGGCAATACGATCCAGAAACCAGCGATCATGGCTCACGACAACCGCACAGCCCCCGAAGTTTGACAGTCCTTCTTCCAGGGCTCGCAGCGTATCAACGTCTAAATCGTTTGTAGGTTCGTCGAGCAGCATCAGATTGCCGCCGGATCGCAGCAGCTTTGCCAGATGGACTCGATTCCTTTCGCCTCCAGAAAGCTGGCCCACGAACTTCTGCTGATCCGATCCCTTAAAATTGAAACGCCCGCAGTATGATCGAGCGTGGATCTTTGAGGTGCCGACTTCCAGAACTTCGTGCCCGCCGGAGATTTCCTGATAAACAGTCTTACTGTCATCCAGCGAATCGCGAGACTGATCAACGTAAGATGCCTGAACGGTCTCACCGATTTTCAATGTCCCTGAGTCTGGTTTTTCAAGTCCCATAATCATCCGGAACAGCGTCGTTTTACCTGCTCCATTCGGACCAATCACACCGACGATTCCACCTGGAGGCAGATCGAAGCTCAGATTGTCAAACAGGACGCGGTCTCCGAAACTCTTCTTCAGCCTGTCGGCCTGCACTACCAGTTGCCCTAACTTGCGCGACGTCGGGATCTGAATCTGCGCGGCTTCGTCACGTTCGTCGAATTGCTGTGCAGCCATTTCGTTGTATCGTTCCAGTCTCGCCTTATTCTTGCTGGCGCGGGCTTTGGGTGACATCCGTACCCATTCGAGCTCTCGTTTAAGATCTCTTTGGCGGCGGGTTTCACCGCGTTCTTCAAGCTCCAGTCGTTTGCGTTTTTGTTCGAGCCACGACGTGTAGTTGCCTTCGTAAGGTATACATCGACCGCGATCGCACTCCAGAATCCAGCCGGCAACATTATCGAGGAAATAACGATCATGGGTGACCGCGACGACAGTGCCTTCAAACTTCTTCAGGAACATTTCCAGCCATTGGACCGACGATGCATCCAGATGATTTGTCGGTTCGTCCAGCAACAGTAAATCTGGATTCATCAGGAGCAACTGACAGAGTGCAACGCGGCGTTTCTCACCCCCGGACAGGACTGCGACCTTCGCGTCCGCTGACGGAAGCTGCATGGCATCGGCAGCGATTTCGAGTGTGCGTTCCAGTTCCCACAGATTGTTGTGATCGATCTTGTCCTGCACTTTGGCAAGTTCATGCAGGACTTTATCCATCTCCTCCTGCGATAACTCTTCACACAGTTTCATGTTAAGTTCGTTGAACCGTTCCAGAGTCGCCCGCGAATCGGACACCGCGTCTTCGATACATTCGCCGACGGTTTTTTCGGGATCAAGCCGAGGCTCCTGTGAGAAATAACCGATACGAATGCCTTTGGCAGGACGCACAGTGCCCATGTAGTCCGTGTCTTCACCCGCCATGATGCGCATGAGTGTACTTTTGCCGGAACCGTTGCCTCCAAGTACACCAATCTTCGCGCCGGGATAAAATGCCAGCCAGATGTCCGAAAGCACTTCCTTCTCGTCATACAGACGAGTCATGTGCTCAATGGTCATAATGTATTGCTGGGCCATCTGCTAAAGTCTTTCCTAAATTGAAAACGTGCCGTTGGGAATGAAAGATTTTACCAGCTGAACAGGCTCCAACCTGCCATTTATCGCTGAATCACTGATTTTGCCCGCAAATCCGGCAGGCTGGAAGCCTACCCCACAGTGCTGGCGTTCACAAGTTCAAGAAGGCGTTCCAAAGCAGTGATGCGGGTGGTGAGAATTTCATCCAGCTGTTCGTCGCGAATTGTGGAAAGCAGAATTCGAAAAGCGGGCCCCTGAGGCACATTCAGGGCTATTAGATCCTGACCATCGACGAGCGGCGGCGGACATAGCTCATCGCCGTGCAGCGTGGACATGTAATCACGACAGAACTCAACATCAGTTGCCGGACGGTTTTCAGCGGCCGCGACTGCGGCGGACATCTGAAGCAGGAGTTCAAAATGGGGATGAGCGAGCAACGGTTTTCGAATACGCAGCGGTCTGCTGCGGATGTCGTCCAAAACCGGTAATGATTGCACCAGCCAGCAGACGCATTCGGTTTCTTCGTTTGACAGTTTCAGCCGGCGACAGGCGGATGCCACCGCAGCTGTGGGTTTTCCTCCCGTTCCTGGATACACCGACTTCGGGATCGGCGAAGGCCGTGTCCGCAGGCTAACGCCGCCCGGCTCGCCTTTACCAGCGTGACACAACGACTGCAGGATCAAGGCCATTGCCGGTTCAAACTGTTCAGATTTCAGATGCGTCAATGCTTGTCCGACGATTGTCAGTACCATTTCATCCGCCGAATCAACGTTGTCGCGGTATAGTTCCGGCAACACTTCGGGAAGCAACCCAGTCTGCTGCAGCAGGCGGAACGAGTGGGCCCGGGACGCATGCGACAACATCCGCTTCAATTCCTGAGCGATCCGCTCGGCGCTCACTTGATTTAGCTGCTGTCGAAGCTGATAGACGGCATCGGCAGTGGCTTCATCCAAAATAAACCCAAACGTTGCTGTAAAGCGAATGGCGCGAAGCATTCGAAGTTTGTCTTCGGTAAACCGCGCGACAGGATCGCCGATGGCCCTCACAATGCCGAGCGCCAGATCTTCGCGGCCGCCGACATAGTCGATCAAAGTGTGATCGAGAGGATCAAAGAACATTCCATTGATCGTGAAGTCGCGGCGTTTAGCATCTTCTTCCGGACGACAGAAAATGACACTGCCAGGGCGTCGGCCATCAAGGTACTCACCGTCGATGCGGAAAGTGGCGACTTCGATCTGTCCGGCAGACCTGTCTGGACCAAGCAACATCACAACACCAAAACTGGCTCCGACAGCAACGGTGCGTCGTCGCCCAAAGATTCGAATGACGTCGTCCGGTGTCGCCGTACTGGCGATATCGTAATCCTTTGGCGTTGTCCCGAGTACCTGATCGCGAACACAACCGCCAGCCCACAGCGCCTCAAAACCTTCCTGCCGCAGTGTGCGCACCGTATCCACTGCAAATCTGCGACGAGCATCTTCTGATTGGGAATGCGAGGAACTCAAAGTCTGTTACTTAAACGAAAAAATATCCGCAGTCGGGAGTTCAGCGATTGATTTGAGTCCAAACAGTTTAAGAAATTTCTCCGTCGTGACATACGTAACGTCGGTTCGCTTCTGACCGTTGCGCTGCAGTTCCACCAGCTGCAGCCGCAGCAACTGTCGCAGCAGCGCCATAGAGTTTTGTCGGCCGATGGATTCGACCTGTTCTTTTTCCACCGGCTGATTCCATGCCACAAATGCCAGGACTTCCAGAGTCTCAGGCGACAGTTTGACGTCTCGTGGCCCTGTGCCAAACGAGCGTGTGCTGACGTCGTGGAATTCTTCACGCAGTTCCAGACGATAACCTCCTTCGTGCAGCCGGATTTCATATGGACGATTTTCACGCTGATACGACTGATTGAGTGAATCGACGAGCGACACCGCGACGCTGTTATCGACATTCAGTCCGATCAAAGACGCCAGTTTTCGGGCGGTCAGCGCAACGTCACCGCCAACAAACACGGCTCCTTCGATGACTTCACGTGGCGATACACGACGCAGACCTGCGACAAGTACCGCATTTCCGGACGCTTCAGCCGCTTCGGCTGTGGACTTCAGATCTTCGGCCAGTTGTGCACCGATCGAAAATCCATCCGAAACAAATTCTTCCTCGACACCCCCGGCACCTGCAGGTTCGACAATATCAACCAGCACCGACCCGACCTGACGCTCCGCCGCATCGAGTGCTTCCAGCGCCTGACGATAAGCGAGCTCAATATCTTCGACCGCAAATTCCTGTTCCGGAAACTGCAGATCTTCAGGTTCATCCGCTTCGTCAGGCGAGCCATATGAATCAGCCATGACGATCTCTCTACTCAAAGTTTTCCTTCGAGAACGCGGTCATCATCTTGCCCACAAATCTCAGTAGCCCTGTGTTACTGGTAAATTCCCCGACCCACATGCTGCCTTCAGTGGAGATCACAAGCGAAAAATCGTCTTCAGTAACCAGTGAAGCGAGAGCACGCTCGCGGATGCGAGCATGTTCGCGGCGAAGTTTCTCTTCGTCGGCCGTCAGCACACCGGTTTTTTCGGCCTTCGCTGTCGCATCAATGCGCTTTGCCCACGGCAACAAGTTTCCGTCGATACGCAACACGACTGGATTTGCGGCTGGCTCACCAACGGCTGTGATCGTGGACTTCAGGGTCTCCAGCCCGTCCTTGCCAGCCGCCATCCAGACTTTCTGAGGGCCAACGCCGATAAACAGATCTTCATGTGAACCAAATGCCCTGTCGAAGGCGGAAATGAATCCTTCAGCAATCTGAATTTTGTGAATATCCACGTCGCCGACTTTTTCCAGATTCATTTGCACTGCGTTCGCTTTTCCTGCATCGGTCAGCAGTGGAAGAATCTGGTTCAGCTCCGGTGCGGTCGAAGAGACAAAGGCTGCAATCGTGGTAAAATCGTCCTTGCCATCCGGAATAGATTCGACAAAGCCGTTCAGGTGCCCGGAACTGACACTGGATTCCAGAACGCTCATCACTCCCGTTACAAACTTATTGAACGCTGCTTT
Source organism: Planctomycetaceae bacterium (assembly GCA_947476295.1). Classification (GTDB taxonomy): domain Bacteria; phylum Planctomycetota; class Planctomycetia; order Planctomycetales; family Planctomycetaceae; genus SXXK01. The sequence continues at coordinate 14,229 of CANJQC010000080.1, forward strand.
CTCAGCATCTGAACGGGTCTTGTTCACCGCCAGACCGGCTTCAATATCGGCCTTGGTCAACGTGAGCGTTTCCTTCAGATGCTTCTGACGCAGTTCATCCAGCGGATGACTGACGCGCACCGACAGCGCGGAATTCATAAGTCGCTTCAGGCCTGCAAACGCATCCGATTGAGTGCCATACTGCGCAATTGTGGCTTCCATCGCTGCGCCCGGAATAGCCGTCGCCGTTGTTCGCAGGTTCACTTTCGGCGCGACTGGATTGCTCCGATCCACCGTCAGCGTTACCAGTAACTGGTCAGCCTGCGACATGATGCGTTCGGCTTCGTCAAACAACTGCCGGGCGCTTGCGAATCGCAACTGGAACGCTGTAGCCTTCTCATCCGGTCGCTGCTTGATCAGTGCCAGGTTTTCTTCGCGGATCGGCTTGAATGCATCGATACGATGCGTAATCGCAGCGGCCGACACATCGGTATTCCTGAGTTCCGCAATCATATTTTCGTTGAGTTTCGTCGGAGTCAGCGCCGCCTTGAGTACAATTTCCCTGACTTTGGGGAGCAACGCTTTATCGGTGGTGATCATGAAGAACGCATATCGCAGTTGGGCATCGATTCGCATCCAGCCGTATTCATTGGCAGCGCTCTCGATCGAGTACATTGTCCGGTCGCCTGGATCACGCATCGTTACGTAGTCCAGCGAATCGAGGTTTTCCCGGAACTCTTTTGACGGATCACTGCCCTTCTGCAGCGGCACGCAGATCAGATAGCCTGCTGGATTGATTCCCGTCATCACCTGCACCTGAACTTCACGGGTCTCATCGATACCAATAATAAAGGTGTCGATGTAGCCCTCAATGTTTTCCCACTGCTTCTGTTCGACTGGGGTGGTCAGGTCAATGATTTTCTGCAGATCCGATTTCAACAGATTGAAGCCAGGGTGCGCGACCGTAATGCGGGAATCCTGCGGCGCCTGTGCAGAAGCCGTGGAAAACAGAGCAATCGTCATCAGCACCAGAGAGGTCACGCGAACTGCAATCATCATGTGATCACCGAAAATAAGATAGGAGAGTCAGAGCTACCGGATTCACAGCAAATTTCCGTTCAGGAACACGAAAACTGCGATGCCGGTATCAGAGACAGAAATTACGCCGGATGGCCGACTGCATCAGGAGTCTGAAGCCGTCGGAATTCCCGAACAATGGCAATTCTATCTGAACGAGACAAGAAGGGTAAAGGCAGGTTGCCGAACGTCGGTGACCTGCGCGGTATACGGATTCCTGAAATCGGGCAGAAATCAGCTGAAACTGCGTTATTCCCGGTTTTCGTAGCTGCGGCGGTTTCCCGTTTGCCCCCGCCGCGCCGTTTGAACATGCCGCCGCGTTTTTGCTATACCGTATGCGGTCAAAACCTTCCGCTGTCATAGTGACACCACTGAATTCAAGAGTTTCAAATGCCCCGCGATTTTCTGCACGGTGCGAAAGAGTCCTACGATGTCGTCGTCATCGGCAGCGGACTTGCAGGGCTCACGTCCGCCAATATCCTCGCGAGGCAGGGTTTGAGTGTGTTGCTGCTGGAACATCACTATCAGCTTGGCGGTATGGCGACCTGGTTCAAACGTGCCGGCGGACATATCTTTGATATTTCCCTGCACGGCTTTCCCTACGGCATGATCAAGAGCTGTCGCAAATACTGGTCGCCGGAAATTGCCGAATCCATCGTGCAGCTCAAAGGCATCCGCTTTGAAAACCCGCAGTTCTCACTCCGTACTTCGTTCACGCGTGAAGATTTTACGCGAATCATTGTCGAACGTTTCGGCATTTCGCAGGAAACCGTCCAGCAGTTTTTCGACACCGCGCGGAGCATGAATTTCTTTGACGAGCAGTCGAAAACGACACGCGAACTGTTCGAACAGTTTTTTCCAGGCCGTGACGATGTCGTGCGATTGTTGATGGAACCGATCACCTACGCAAACGGTTCCACGCTGGAAGATCCGGCGATTACGTACGGAATTGTGTTTTCCAACTTTATGCAGAAAGGTGTCTACACGTTTGAAGGCGGCACCGATGCGCTTGTGAACAGGATGCGGGAAGAACTCATTCGCAACGGGGTCGATATTCGCATTCGATGTCTGGTCGAAAAGATCGAAGTGTCGCCGGATCGCAAAGTAACGGGCGTGATCGTGAATGGAAAACATATCGGATGCAGAGCTGTGGTTTCGAATGCGAACATCCGATCGACGATTTTCAATCTGGTCGGGGAGCAGCACTTTGATTCCGGGTTCATCGATGAAGCCAAAGCGGTGCGTCTGAATAACAGCTCGTGCCAAGTCTACATGGCATTGAAGCCGGGTGAAAGTTTTGACGAAAGCTGCGGTGATCTGCTGTTCCATTCCGAACACACGGGCTTTGACATTGATGCCATGCTCAGCCGCACCGTGAGTAGTCGTACGTTTAGTTTCTACTATCCGTCTACAAGACCTGGCAGCAATCGTTGGCTTATTGTGTCATCGACGAATGCCAACTACCGCGACTGGGCTGAACTTCCAAAAGCCGAATACGAAGCCTCCAAGAAAGAGCTGATCGAAACAACCCTCGACTGCCTAGAAACCTACGTACCTGACGTGCGCCAAAAACTGGATCACGTCGAAGCTGCGACCCCGCGCACCTTCGAACACTACACGCGGCATCTGGCCGGATCATCGTTTGGAACAAAGTTTGAGGGCCTGCAGGTCAGCCGCGATCTGCCTCAGCAGGTTGCGGGCCTCTTCCACGCCGGCAGCGTCGGCATTATCATGTCCGGCTGGCTCGGTGCCTTGAATTACGGTGTCATTGTGAGCAACGATGTGGACAAGTTCCTGACGCCGACGCAGTAAACTCTGGTCCCCATGGCTTACCTCGCATCAAGAATGCCCATTTCCTGGCCGTTGACGGGATCAAGACGCCGCACTTCGACCAGTTTCCATTCCGTGCCGACGTGCTTCCAAACCGTCTGCCAGCGCGTGAACACTCGGCTGATCACGTCGCCCTGATTGACCTTGAGTGTTCCGTTCGCACGCAGATGTGCGTCTGCTGTCTGGCCGTCCTCGCGGACATGGACTTCCAGATCCTTGATGTGAAAATCTTTCGTGAGCGTGACCATTTCCAGCCCCTTTGCAGCCGTTTCACGCAGCCTAGGTGATTCGTCGGCGATGCAGCGATTAATGGCATCCTGATTGCCAACACGAAATGCATCCAGCATCGTCTGCAACTGACCTTCTACTTCTTCACCAGGCGTTACGATCGCGGATTCCAGCACATACAGTCCTGCCGTTGCCAGCAGGCAGACGACTGCCACGGAACGCCCTTTTGGGGCTCCTGAAATCAAAGCAACCACGGCCGTTCCGGTAAGAATCAGCAGCAAGGGCCACGGGTTTTCGGCGAACCAGGACATGAGCAACCTCCTTATCTTGAAACTCGTTGTCGTCTGATATAAGAAACGAGTTCCCGTTCCATTTCGTCTGGCAATTTTCCAAAAGCGTTCTGAAATTCCTGAGTTCTTTGTTCAGCTGTCAGACCAACCATCGGTTTTCGCTGAGAAAGGCTGAGCAGATACTTCTGCATCCCGGTCTTTTCTTCACGAATCAAGTAGTGTGTCAATGCCCAGGCTTTGGCATACGCAGCAGGCGTTTCGGCAGCATTCAGAAAGGTGGCATCCGATTCGATTAAACTATTCAGATCTCCGGAGATTTGACTGTCATCCAGAAGTTTCAGGAACGCCGGTTGATGGCGAGGATTCACCAGACCGGGGCGACTCCAAAGCAACGATGATCGCGACGAACCGGTCTCAAAGTACATCGCTAGCCCTTCCGACAGCCAGAGTGGATTATCAGCCATCCTTACCTGCAGTCCGGAATTGAACGCCAGTTGATGGACCGTCTCATGCACGACTGTTGCGACTTGCAGGGGCTTTTCTGCAAGGCGTCTGCGAATCGTTGCAGCGAAGCGAATCGATCGATCTCCGGTCAAATCCAGCAACAGCGTCTGATTGTCCGAAACGGAGAAGTAGCCAGGCGTATCTTCAAACGAAATCTCAGGATGTTGCTTTGACGCAAACGCTTCAAACTCTGGCGCGCTGGCAAAGATCACAATCGGTAACTTGCGTGCAGGCTGCGTCACTGCAATTTTCTGCTCGGTCATAAAGTGGAAGTACTGGTCGAACACAACCTCCAGCAACCTGCCGGAGAATTCGACGTATTCCGCGGCGGAGTTGGAACAGACAATGTAGTGCTCGGTCTCTGTGATCTCAAATCCAGCCGGAACCTGCGACAACAGATCCACGGCAAGTTCTGCCGAGGTGAATGGCACAAACGCTTCTTTAGCGTCCGCGCGCGACTGAATCTGTCGCGCCGGGATTTGATGCAGCTTGCCGTTCCGTTCTTCCAGCAGCACCGCACCGCTTGGCAACTCGGCGACAATTCGACCTGTGAACACAGATGTCGTCGGATCGCCAGCTTTGATGATCCACGTCGAGTCATCCGCAGCATTACATGAATACCGGCCGACGATCAAAAAACAAAGCACTGCGATGTCGAAAAGTCGAAGAGGCATGGGGCGGGGCGCCGGAAGATCTCATGTGAAGCCATCGCTAGTTTTCAGAATCCACTAGGATGGTGTTTCGCACCCACTCGTGGCATTTCAGGCACTTCATCGTGACATTGACCTCCGGCGTGTGAGATTGAAACACTGCTGTGACCTTATGTCTGGATGCTTGTGAGGAAGGATCTAACCCTTGCCCTTCCGATACTGCTTACTGGCCTGAGCCAAGATATTTCTTTCGCGCGAGGTCAGACTGGCTTCGCCTTCACGGCTGATTTTTTCCAGGATGTCATCGACTTGTGAATTCAGATTGGATTCCGGCTCCGGCGTTTCCGTGAAGACGCGCAGCTTTCCGCGTCGCCGACGTGTCGCAATTCGCCCGGCAAATTGATCCCACCAGCGCGTGATTCGCATGTTCCAGCGGAAGTACAGGAAGCCAAAAATCAGCCCGCCGATATGCGCAGAATTTGCAACCTGAGAAACTGTCTGTCTGTTCTGAAACGCCGCCCACACCTGGCCGATCATTGGCACCGTATCAATCGCCACAAACGCGGCCAGCAGCCACCGGAACTCAATGGGAATGATGCCCATCAGCAGAACTTTTTGTCGCGGATAGTGCAACGCAACCAGACAGAAGACTCCCATCGTAGCACCGGACGCTCCGATAATCTGCGCGTCAATGCGAACAAGGCGGTAGAACACCAACGAACACATTCCTGCAAAGACAGCCGCGACCAGATAGAACCACAGAAACTCACGATCACCCAGCAGTTGCCGCAGGACCCCACCAATGGAATACAGCACCATCATGTTGAATACGATGTGCAGTAAATTGCTTTGGTCGTGACAAAAGGCGTAAGTCAGGAGCCGCCAGATCTGCCCGCGACTCACGACGTCATCGAAGTTGAGTGCCAGCCATTCCTGGACCAGCGACGTAGAAACACCGCGGAGACCAGTGGATCGACTGGTCATGAGTTGCAGCACAAAGACCGCGACTGTGACCACAACCAGAATGACCGTCATCGGCTTTGACGAAGGTCTGCGAAACGAACCTGCCGTATCGTCATATTCATCGCGCAGATATTCTCTGTTTTCAATTCCCATCGGTACGACTTTTCAATCCCTGTCTGCGTCCGTTGCCGCAGGTTGTCCCGTGAATGTGGTGGCAGTGTTTGTTTTGAACAGACGTCGCCTCGTACAGAGTCTAACCCCTGAGCTTGAAACCGTCGACTTGAGTCCTGCGGTCTCCACCAATCCGCGACAGTCGAACTACTCAGGCCAGGCACCGCCGTTCCAGTCCTTTAGCGTCAATTTGGCTGCATTCAGCACGAAATGCCGTACTTTTTGCCGTTTCCATGTGTAGGTGATGTGAACGTTGCCGTCTGCCGCCTGGACCACTGCGGGATACGAGAATTCGGCCTTTGCTTCCCGATCGAGCGTCAATGCAGGTTTCCAGTCGATGCCATTTTCGCTGACGGCGACGTTGATCATTTCCCGCCCGCGTGGCATTCCTTTCTTGCGATGAGTGTGATTGTAGACCAGCAGATGACGGCCATCCTGAAGCGTCACGGCATCGATCCCGCTATTGGGATTGGGCAGATTGATCGCTTCCAGATCGCTCCAGGTCAGCCCCTGATCCGAAGACGTTGTCGAAAGAATCGGACCATCGCCGTCACGGTTACGACAGAGTGCCTGAATCGATCCATCCGGATGATGCAACAGAGTCGGCTGAATCGCGCCGTACTTTTTCCCGTCATGGATCGCGGGTGTTCTCTGCCAAGTTTTACCATGATCATGCGTGCGTTCAAAGTGGACTCGCCAACCATCGAATTCTGTACTGCTGCCACAAAGTAACGTGCCATCTTTCAGCAGAATCGGCTTGTTGCGGACAGGGCCGTCGATATGTTCGGGCAGTCGCCGGGCAAGCGACCATGTCTCGCCGTGGTCGGCCGACTCACTCATCATGCCCCACCAGTTGTCAGGTGCCGGACCGCATTTCCAGAACAATAACAAGGGGCCGTCGGAATATTGAAACAGCACCGGGTTCCATGTCGGATGCCGATGCACGGTCCCGTCAGGCAACGAATACTGAATTCCGTTGGCGACTTCGACAGATGGAGACCATTTGTCGTTCATGTGGCGTGATACCCAGATGCCGACATCCGGATGCTTTTCTTCCATACCGCCAAACCATGCTGCCACCAACCCTGCAGGAGTTTCTGCTATCGTCGAAGCATGACACTCCGGGTAGGGTGCCGTTTCATAGATGAATTCGCGCCGTACGATTGCAGGATCGTCACTGGCATTGCCTGCGAATGACTTCAAGAATACGCAGGCAAGCGCCAGCACAAAAAACTTTCGATGATACACTTCGCGGTCTTTCCAGGAGCCTATCCTGATACTCAAAAACTGTGAGCCGCAAGGCACTAGCTGCGGGTCATTCGCTTGCAAAAACCGGCGGCTAGCGCCTTGCCGCTCACAAAAACACCATCACTCGCTATCCCACAGCTTCGACTTCAAAGCCCGATCGATAATTTTTTGTCAGCATCGCCGCAGCGTCGTCGTGCCCTTTGATTTCCATCGAATCCGCATTCCATTCGAGTTTCGTGCCGGGCAATCTGGCGGCGATGTTGCCGAGCTGAACTGTTTCGGAAAGTGGGCCGGCGTATTCGAAGCCGTCGGTCGTTTTTTGGCCAGCGATCACGGCATCGACCCAGTCGTGCCAATGGTTTCTCCCCTGCACATCCGGCATCGCAAAATTGGCGAATTTTGATTGAGGATACAACAACGGCCTAGCAACATGCGGCAGCACCATCGTGCCGCCTTCACCGATAAACAGCGATCCTGCTCCTGGCAGTTCTGCGCCATCCGGCAACTGAGCTAGTTCTGCCGGCGGCTTGAGTCCACCGTCGCGCCAGATGATTTTGAGGGTGCTTCCGACAGTGTGCTTAGTGCCGGGGAATTCAAACGTCACGGTTTCAGGGCCCGGCCAGACTTCGGACGTCGTTCCGTCATTCTGAGCCTCAATGGAAATCGGGGAGCGAATTTCCAGCGCCGTAAATACCGGATCAAGAATGTGACAGCCAAAATCTCCCAGCGCGCCGGAACCGAAGTCCTGCCAGTCACGCCATTTGAACGGATGATAAACGCCAGTTGCAAATGGTCGCTCTGGTGCCGCTCCCAGCCACAGGTTCCAGTCCACGCCCTCCGGGACAGGAGCATCTGCCGGTCGATCGGTGCGATTACAGTATTGTCGTCCCTGAACTCCGACCCAGGAATGCACTTCACGGACTTTGCCAATCGCGCCGTCCTGAATGAGCTTGACTCCCAGGCGGTATTCGGCGTTTGAGTGGATCTGATTTCCCATTTGCGTCGTGAGTTTTTTTTGTTCGGCCATCAACCGCATCTGACGTGATTCCCACACAGTGTGCGTGAGCGGTTTTTGACAATAGACATGCTTTCCAAGCTTCATGGCCGCCATTGCGATTGGAGCATGCATGTGGTCCGGCGTCGAGACAATCACAGCATCCACTTTATCGCCCAGATCGGCCAGCAATTGACGATAGTCGGCAAAGTGCGGCACGCCCGCGAACGCAGCGTCTGCCGTAACAAATCGAGCCGCATCAATGTCACAGAAGCCGACGAACCTGACGCTGGCATGTGATCCGACGCTTGAGAGATCCGCCCATCCCATCCCATTCACACCGATGGCCGCGACGTGTAACTCCTTCTGCAGCGTGGCCGCCCGCACAATGCTAGGCATCGCAAACATTGCCGATGCCGCAATGGCGGATTGAGTCAAAAACTGACGGCGTGGAAGTCCTGCCTGGGTCATGAGTGGTTCCCTATTCAGTGGTGTTCGATTTTGTTCTTGCTGAAATCATGGTTAATAATCAATCACGGATCAACAAGCAGCGGAGCCCAAATGCCGGGCTGTAACTCTGGGATTTTTCCGTTGGGTGGAAGTGTAGAGGCCACAGCAGCCTGCAATGACATCGACAGTTCATCCACTTTCGCATTATGTTGGACATTCCCTGCCAGGTTTGTCAACTCGCTCGGGTCATTGTCGTGATCATACAGTTCAATTCCGAGATTACCGCCGTCCCATTCTGTGTAGCGCCACCGAGGTGTGCGGAGGGAATAGCCAAAGTACGGCCTCTCGGATTCATTGTCACTCCGAGCATCCCGCCGATTGCCTCCGCGCGTAACCTGAGTCAACGCCCAGCCGCGCCCGACGTATGAAGGATCCTTGAGCATCGGGACCAGACTTTGACCCTGAAGATTGTCCGGAGTCGTGACGTTGCAAAGCTCCGCCAGCGTCGGAAACAAGTCGATCTGCGACACAGGAGCCTCGGAGATCGTTCCTTTGGGCATTCCCGGGGCCACGATCAGCATCGGCACGCGGGAACTTTCTTCAAAGAGACTCATCTTCTGCCACAGTCCATGTTCGCCCATGTGATAACCGTGGTCACTGGTAAACACGATGACTGTATTGTCGGCAAGGCTGTGGCGTTCAAGCGAATCCACAACAACGCCGACCTGAGTGTCCATAAAACTGATGCTGGCATAGTAAGCCTGCCGGCATTGCCGGCGCAGGTCGTCGGTCAGCTTTTCCTGCTCCTTTTTTTGACTGCCAAGTCCCGGCGCCGGAATGTCCGCTCGATCAGCTTCAATCCCCTGCACCACCGGCATTTCCGATTCTTTGTACATATCAAAGTACGGCGTCTTCGGAGACACATACGGTGTGTGAGGACGAAAGAAGCCAACGGCGAGAAAGAATGGACGCTGCTTGTCTCTCGCACAACGCTCCAGTACCCAGTCAGCATCTTTAGCCATCATCGCGTCGGTATGATGATTGTCGCTCTTCGGCGACGCATACCAGCTCAGTGTTCCACCGAATTGATTTGGAGTCAGACTGAAAATGTGTGGATGTTCTTCAAGTCGATCGACACCGGCAGGATTGAGTTCCATTTCCCACGATCCCGGATCGTCATGCCCGTTGGTCCCGATCGAATTTGGAACGTTATAGTGATATAGTTTTCCGATTCTTGCGGCAAAGTAGCCTTGCTGTCGGAACGCCTGCGGCATACTCAGCTGCGTGGGAATCGTCTGACGAAAAACCTGACTATTTGCGTGAATGCCGGTACTGTTGGGATACAACCCCGTGAGCAACGAATTACGGCTTGGTCCGCACAGCGGAAACGAACAGTAAGCTTTGTTGAACAGCACGCCCCGCGTCGCCAGACGATCGATGTTCGGCGTCCTGACCTGTGGATCTCCGTAGCATCCAAGCAGGTTGTTGAGATCATCGGAAATGATGAACAGCACATTCCGGCGAGCATCGTCAGCTATCGCTGCTGAACAACTCAATGCCCCCAGGCAAAAACACACGAAACACTTGTGCATACCAGAGACCTCATCTGAAAACGACAGGAACTGTAGCGGCATGTTACCGTCACGAAATCCAGATACCAATCAGCCTCGAAGAAAAGATTCCGGACGATCATCCCGTCCGGCTGCTCGATGAGATTCTCGACGGGCTCGACTGGACCGCATGGGAAAGTCAGTGTCCAGAATCCCGAGCCTCCGACACCACTGAGACCACCGACTTCCGAAGCGATCATTGGCTTCAATAGCGGCAAAGGCGACTCGCACTTTGGGAACCGGCAGTGTTCGCGTCGCCCACTCTTCAGCCGTCGCTGCTTCACCCAGTTCTCGCTTCGAAAAAATCGCCAATTTCGTTTCCCGCCAGCCTTCTGTCGTGTTAACGCTCGTTCCGTCGGTTGTGAATTCCACTTCGCCGTCAGAGCTTCGGAACTCACGGCACGCTTCCGGACTGGAGTTCTGCCACGCATTCATCGCGGCTCCGCGACGCTGAGAAATCTCACGAATGGCGGTGTCACCAATCTTCAGCCCACTGAACTCTTCCAGCCGATCCGACGACACATCGTTCGACCAGCTTGCCGCCGCAAGACACACCAGCCGTTCTGCTTCTACGCTGTAACGGCTGTGAATTCCAAGACGCAAATCTGCCGCGAAGCCACCGTCACCGCAGGCGACGCAGCGGAAGTAAACTCGGGACAGACAGACTTCTCCGGATGACGTCATCACGATTCGCGACTTGCGTCCATGATGCGACTTCGTTCGCCCACACGAACAGGATCGGCTCACTTCACTTTTTTTTCGATTGCGCGAGCCTGCAACTCAAGCGATGTTTGCAGTGTCTGCTGAATCAGCTTGCGTCCCTGTATCAGCGCAAGCCTTTCCGCCACAGCGAGGACGGTGCCATCCTTCGCATTATCGCAAGCTTTGTTGAGTGATCTAAAATTCAGGACGGCCTGTTCGGCAATGAGTCGCTCTTCTGCTGTCAGCTTTTCAAGATCCATTGTATTGCCTCCGTGTCTTTTAGAACCAGAAGCCACCACGGCAACCTAAACTACCCATTCACGCAATCGATCGCGACTACACCCGTCGGCGTTTGTGTACGATGCCGAGGCGGATGTGTTTCACTGTCCGGCAGGAAAAACGCTGTCTCGCGGAGGTCAGGAAACCCGTCAAATAGCGGCTGGCCCGGTGCAGCATGTTCGAATCTTGGGGGCTTTGCGCAAAGTGAATTCCGCTGTGGTGTGTGCCCAATTCCGATCCAGTGATAAACTCTCATCGCCGGGTGCGATCTGTTCAGTCCGTGGAAACGCGGGGATTTTTTTGTCGGGAGAGAGTTTTTCGTGTTGAGTTGAGAATTTAGTATTGGTGAAAGTGGGCGTCCTAATGCGAAACTGAGGGTTCTTGAAGCTCTCAACCACAAAAGGAACGCCCGCATGGATGCTAAGCGCAACACGATGTTTGGCAAGACTCAATCAACTCAATTTGGCGTTGGCTCTATAAATCGTGCGACGGCATGAAACTGCCGAGCCTGTTCCCACTGGAGTTGCAATTAGGGATCGTCGCTGGCGTCGCCACACCGGCGCTGGCCGATCGAGTCGCACTGCTGTCGGTGGATATGACGCAGCGGCAACTGCTGGAGGCAC
>CANJQC010000081.1 GCA_947476295.1 Planctomycetaceae bacterium
CGGCAACGATCCGAAACCAGACAAATCATTGACAGACTCACAATACGGGGTGCTGCGAGAACAATTAATCTCCAGCATTGATCAACATCCGACGATTCCAAAACTGCTCGGCCAACACGGTTACCTGTCAATGCAGACCGGAAAATGGTGGGAAGGCAATTATGCTCGCGGCGGCTTTACGAATGGCATGACGCGGGGATTTCCGAATCCCGGTGGTCGCCACGGGGATAACGGACTTGAGATCGGACGCAAAGGAATGCAACCGGTGTTTGATTTTATTGCGGAATCAAAACATGCAGACAAGCCGTTCTTTCTGTGGTACGCTCCGATGTTGCCCCATACGCCTCACGATCCGCCTGAACGATTGCTGGCAAAGTACCGCAGTGCTGATCGTCCCATCGAGTTGGCAAAGTATTACGCCATGTGTGAATTCTTCGATGAAACGTGTGGCCAGTTGCTGGATCATCTGGATCAGCAAAAACTCAGCGACAACACGCTCGTCATCTATGTGACAGACAACGGCTGGATTCAGGCGACACCGGACATGAATCTTGGCAAAGAATGGGGGCATGGTTTCGCACCGCGTTCAAAACAGACGCCGTACGAAGGCGGAATTCGCACGCCGATCATGGTGTCATGGCCGGGCAAAATCGCTCCGGCAGAATACCCGGACCTGTGCAGCACACTCGATGTTCTGCCGACGATCCTTGCCGCGACCGGCCTTGATGCAATGCCTGACCTGCCTGGGCAAAATCTGCTGCCGCTGATTCAGGACGGGAAGCCGCTCGACCGCACTTACCTGTGCGGCGAAAGTTATGCGCACGATGTTGCCGACTTGAAAAAACACGAAACGTCATTGCAGTATCGCTGGTGTATCGCAGGCAAATGGAAGCTGATTCTTAGCTACGATTGTCCGACAGATCGATACGCTTTCGTGCATGCCGCAAACGACCGTAATCCGCAGCTTTTCGACATTAAATCCGATCCATACGAAAAGCAAAATCTTGCCTCCAAGTATCCGGCAGAAATCCGCAAACTCGCCGCACATTTGCAGGAAGCATGGCATATCGAAAAGCCCGCAATCGGGCTGCCCTAGCTGTTCGTGATCAGACCGTCGCGGACCGATTTCATCTTTGTTGGTCGATTTGAGGAGTCCCCGACTCCACTAAGGACCGTTCGAGAAATGATTGACCGTATCCTCCTCGCCCCTGCGAAGGGGAGAGGGCTGGGTGAGGCGTTGAAAAAAGACAGTTATTTCTCGAACGGTCCTAAGCCCCACTCTTGAACTCATTAAACCCCACTGGTGACTTGAAACGCTCCTTGATGTTGGCTACTACGGACGAGTCAACGGTGTGCGTCACTTTCATCATCAACGAACAATATTGCATGAACCGCTCAGGAGTAAAAGCATGACTCGCAATCACATCCTGCTCATGACAGCCGCAGCGTTGCTTACGCCCGCCATCATTCGAGCAGACGATCCCAAACCGCCGGAAGGCTTCCATGCGATATTCAATGGTAAGGATCTTTCCGGATGGCACGGCTTGAATCCGCACAACGCCGCACAACTGACCGGCGAAGAGCTGGACGCGAACCTCAAGTCGCAGCGAGCTGAGTTTCCAAAAAACTGGAGCGTGGAAGACGGTGAACTCGTCAACGACGGCCACGGGCCGTATGCGACCACTGACGAGGAATTCGGAGATATCGAATTCCTTATTGAATACAAGACAGTCGCCGATGCCGACAGCGGCATCTATCTGCGTGGCGCACCGCAGGTTCAGATCTGGGACTGGAATCAGGTCTTCGATCCGAAGAATCCCACGCGGAAGCCTCACCTGGGTTCGGGAGGCCTGTTTAACAATACGCCCGGTAGCTCTGGCCGTGATCCGCTGGTATTTGCGGACAGGCCGTTTGGTGAGTGGAATCAGTTTCGCATTCGCCAGATTGGAGTGCGAACGTGGGTCTGGCTCAACGATTCCCTCGTTGTCGATGGCGCAGTGATGGAAAACTTCTGGGACCGTCAACAGCCGCTTCCGGACAAAGGCCCCATCATGCTGCAAACGCACGGTGGTGAAATACGTTGGCGGAATATCTTCGTGCGAGACATCGATGCAGATGAGGCGAAACAGATGCTGACAACGGCTGACCGGGAGAGGTCCGACCTTTCCGCGGTTCTGACGCTGCATGCCTCATTTGACAAAGGTCTGGACGCCGACTTCTCACGTGGCGACAGAACCTGCTACGTTCAGAAAGGAAAAGAGCTGCATCACGCGGAAGCGAATGAAGACGCAAAACTGGTTCCTGAAGCGGGACGTTTTGGAGGAGCACTGCACTTTACGAAGAAAAGTGGATTTCTGCCGGCATTCAGGGACTCCGGTGTACTTGGCTACAACGACAGCAATTGGAACTCCACTGTTTCCGTCTGGTTGCGTCTGAATCCGGACAAGGATCTCGAGCCCGGTTATTGCGATCCGATACAGATTATTGGCGAGGACAGCAAGAAAGGGTTCATCTTTCTGGAGTTCTCAAAAGATGAGACACCTCGGTTTTTTCGATACGCAGTTCGACCGTTGTTCCATATCTGGAACCCAAACAACGTTGCCTGGGCGGACATCCCCATCGACAAACGCCCGATGGTGCAGGTTGAACGTCCACCGTTCTCACGCGAGGCGTGGACGCATGTGGTCTTCACGCTGGAGAACGTCAATCATAAGAGCAAACCGCAGGTCGGCCGGTTGTATCTGAACGGCGAGCTGCAGGGTGCGATTGAGGAATGGGATCTGACCTTCGGCTGGGATCCGTCGCAGGTTCTGCTCGTGCTGGGCGCCGCGTACGTCGGACACATGGACGATCTTGCCGTATTCAGCCGCGTGCTGAGCCACGACGAAGTGAAACAGATCTACAGTCTGAAGAACGGCGTCGGTGATCTTCTCTCTCCGGTGGAAAAATGAATCGAATCCCAATGTCCGGTTTTACACATTTCGTTCGCTGTGCGGACCTAGTGATTCTCGTCATCGTCGGAATTGCGTCCACCGGTGTCGCAGCGGATCCACAATCAGTCGAAACAGCGAAGCGAATTGTCGTCACGGTCGATCGTGGACGTGACATTGGGCAGAATTTTGGCTCTCTGTTCGAAGTGACCAGCAGTGATGGTTTCGTTGTAATCGGTGCTGGATTTCAAAATCTCTACAACACTCGCTATCGAGCGGACCGGCATTCCCTGCAGTTTTTCGTTCGACCTGCCAGCGGCAAACGTTCTCACCTCACCGAAAAACTGCCGCGACCCAACGAACTGTGCGGCACCTACCTCTACGGGCGTGACGACGTGGTACGTTCAACCTATGGCGGCGTCAAAGCGTGGCATCCGTCCGCAAAGTCATGGGAGAGCGAATTAAGCCCTAGTGGTACGGAGGAAACCATGCGAGTCGGCGACAAGCTATTGACATTCGGTGACAGTGAGGTGAAGTACGACGGGCGGACCATCCTGAATTCACCGCAAGAGGGCAGTTATCAGCTGTTCTTTTACGCAAACGGTCACCTGTGTTTCTATCACGTCAATCGGGGTGACGGCGGTTATCGTCCTTACGAAAACGATGAAGCTGGATTCAGCAAGTTATACGCCTGCCCGTGGACTTCCGATCAAGCCAAAGTCGATCTGTCCACGGCTGTTGTGCTGACTCTTCCTATTGTCGGTGAGACGACATTCGCGTGGGGACAAATGCGAGACCAGATCGTAACGGGCTCCAATGTTGGCGGATTCTATGTTTTCGACAGTGGTCATTGGAGGATGCTTCTTCCGCCAAAACTCGGAGTCAGTTACCAGTTGTATTCAACCATGATGTTTCACGACAGATTGCTCATGGGGCAGTATCCGACGGGCCGCGTCTTTCAATATGACGGAGCGGAGATTACCGACTTGCCGGGTTGGCCCCCGGTGCTGGATGGTGTTTCGGCCAATGCGCGTGAGGCCCAGACCACCGTGATTTATGGAGGCGATGTCTTTGTTGGCGTCTGGCCGTGGGGAGAACTCTGGCGGTACAACCCGGACAGTAAAACGTGGGCATTCACGCTGCGAATGTTTGACCACCCGGTACTTTCAAGCGAGATTACTCATCCCTACGACGTCGAGAGCGAGGGCACAGGCATCGGGAATCAATGGGGCCAGCGCGTGACAAGTCTTGTCACGAGTGGCCCGAGTTTGTTTGTATCGACGTCTGCGAAATCTCCGTGCGAGTGGGATCCGGATAAGTTTGGATTCCTCGCGCCCGACAAGTGGAAGTCGTACGGTTCCGTCTACAGGCTCACGATTCCCGGTCATCTGGGCGCCGCAACGAAGTGGACCGACGGCCCCACCACTTTCGAATTCATCATCCAGAATGAGGAGATTTCGATAACGCAGGACGGAAAGGAAATTGCCGCGACAACATTAACCGGGCCATTGGCGGAGCAACTGAGAAGTGTCGCAGAGTTGAAGAATGTCACATGGGGGCAAGGGATTTACGGAAAGTTTAACGGCGACTCGATTGAGGGGGCCGTCCGGGCGAAATGAACTCCGAACCGTTCAACCGATCTGAGGCGAGCGGCAAAGCCCCGAAGCCTCGCTGGAATCTCTTCTTTCAATTTTCGTGCAGAGCTGAAAATAAACCTCGGCCGCTTTTTCCAGTTGACCGATGTCAATGAATTCGTCTCGAGTATGTGCCTGCTGAATCGAGCCCGGTCCGAACACCACCGAAGGCACTCCGGCGGCGCAGGTTTGAGAAGCGTGTGTGCCGTAGGGAACTCCGATCGCAGCATGCGGTCCATCGATTGCAGTCACGCATGCGAGGACAGCATTTGCCAGTTCAGCATTATCTGCGTCGGTCAATGCTGCGCACGCAATCCACGGCGGGTCAAATTCAAACTCAAAGTTCAGGCGTGCTGCTAGGAACTCTCGTATGTCCGCAACAACTCGCTCTCCGTTTTCGCCGGGAGTCACGCGGCGATCGACTTCAATGACACATTCGTCCGGTACGATGTTGACGCTGGTTCCTCCACTGATCTTTCCGACACTCAGCGTAGCACTGCCACACAGCGGATGTGCCTCGACTGTCAGAGCCAGGTTTTCAGCATATTGCTGAAGTGCTGAAACCAGTTCTGCCATACGGTAAATGGCGTTCACGCCCTGAGTCGGATCGGAACTGTGGCAGGCACGCCCCTTCGTCCGAATTTTAAATCGCGTGACTCCACGATGAGCCACAACGACGTCCAGTTCCGTTGGTTCTGCAATGACCGCTACATCCGGCCGAGTCCGTAACAATTTTGATCGCCCTGCATTTGTCGACCAGTAGCGAACCAAATCCGAAATGCCCGTGATCGTTGCCTCTTCGTCGCACGTGCAACTGAGTACCACATTCGCCGCCCCGGCTGGCTGCTCTCGGATCAAACGACGAAACGCAAACAGCATGGCAGCCATTCCGCCTTTGACGTCACATGCACCGCGCCCCCATAAACGTCCGTCCGCAATTTTTGGAGCGAACGGAGCGATCGTCATTCCCTCAACAGGCACGGTGTCCTGATGTGCGTCCAGCAGGATAGTGAAATCTGCCGCCGGCGATTCGTATCGAGCGATCACGTTATCACGGCCTGGGCTCACTTCGAGCCGTTCATACGTCGCTCCGATCGACCTAAAAAAATCAACAAGCCAGTCACTCACACGGCCTTCAAAACAAATCGCCTCATCAGCCGGGCCTCCCATTGGATTCACACTGGGCAGAGCAACCAATTGCCCCAGAATATCGACGACGGTCGAGTTCAGAAAATCTTCCGTCATGCGTGAATTCTTGAGTCAGAGTGGAACGCCGAATTCGCATCGGCTGGTTTAATGGAATGCCGAAACGATATCCTGACCTAACTGAAAGGTCAAACGGCACCTCACCCACAGGCAATCGCGGGTATAGTCGCGGACGATTGTCAAGATGCGTCCGACAGTCAAGATGCGTTCACTTGTGGAACTCATCGCTCCGGCCGATGATACCAGATTACAACAAGAATCAGTTGAGTTGCGGTCGGTGTCGTATCGGCTGCAGAGTCCGTCGGCCGTTTTTAACAGGTGTCCAGCCATTTCTTAAGGAGACTGCAATGACCGCTCGTGCCACCTTCACTCGTATGGAGGACAGCACAAAGGCTGACTGGGACCTGATTATCCCGGAAGCAATGAAGATGGCGAAAGCCCTGCCTGACCGGGTGATTGATCATCTGAAGCTCCTGGATGGCGATTTTGGCGGCTTCCCGATTGATCGCTATAGCCACTGCCTGCAGGCAGCAACCTTGGCACTGAAAGACGGACGGGATGAAGAGTACGTTGTGTGCGCTTTACTGCATGATATCGGCGACACACTTGGCACATACAACCACCCTGACATTGCGGCCGCGATATTGAAGCCATTTGTCAGCGAAGCCAATCACTGGATGGTTCAGAACCACGGCATATTTCAGGGCTACAATTTCTTCCATTTCATTGGAATGAATCGTGACATGCGCGATATGTTTAAGGAGCATCCCCACTATGAGCAGACTGCAGAATTCATCGAACTCTATGACAATCCAGCGTTCAACTCCTCAGGCGAGATCTATCCAATCAGCACGTTCGAACCCATCCTGCGTCGCGTGATGGCAACGCCAAAGAACTCCGTCTACAAAGCTGCCGTGGATGCGCAACTTTCCAGGTAACAGACTGGCCGAGACGCCGCTTCGTCGAATCAACACTGCCAAAGACTTTACAGCGACACGTTACGTTCGCGAGGATGAAGACAGTCCTGTTCTGCCTTGCGCATCTTAACTGACATTTTGCTGACTGCGTCCAGCATCGTGCGGACCTGGCCGTGAAGAGGGAGCAGGTATTCGTCTTCCACTTTCTGGCTGATGGAATCATTCCAGTGTTCCCGCGTTGCCATCCAGGCGGCCTCCAGTTGTTTCATAGCGTCCTCAAGTCGGGCGGCAGGGCTGAGAAAATCGACTCGCTTCATTGGGCATGACTTTCTGTTTGATAGCCTGCTTCGTTGTGGGCACGGCGAAGTGTATAGATGTATTACGCCCACTCCAAAATAAGTTTAACTCCGACGCTGCAGGCGAGGAGTCCTTCAAAAGGAGCATCCTCTTCAGCGTCCTTCCTAACAGCGAAAGGATCTCAAACTTCGGCCAGGCGTTCTGTGGAGTCGCCGAATTTGTCCAGATGCAAACCGAACTTGTCCATCAGAGACAGGTACAGGCTGCACATTTTGCGGTTGGGTTTGTCGAGATAGTCGAGGACTCGGCCGGTTTCCAGTTTGCCGCCGCCTTTGCCAAGAATCACGACCGGCAGTTTGGTCGCGTCATGACTGCCGGTGTGCATACTGCTGCAATACATGAGCATCGAATTGTCCAGAGCGGTCTGTTCGCCTTCCTGAATGGCATCCAGTTTGCCCGCAATGTATGCGAACTGTTCGATGAAGAAACGATTGACTTTCAACCAGTCGTCGGATTCCTGATGCGACAGCAGGTGATGAATCATGTAGTCCACGTTCAGGTTAGGGAACCGCAGCGACGAATGGTCGTTGTTGAGTTTGAGCGTACACAGCCGCGTTGAATCTGTCTGAAAGGCCAGCACCAAGATATCGCTCATCAGGCGCATGTGTTCGGCAATATCCTGAGGAATTCCGTCGGCTGGGCGAGGGATATTCGGTTTGTCGAGCGTCGGTTTCCAGCCCTGCAATTCACCTCGCTGACCAGCGCGCGAGATGCGTTGTTCGACTTCACGAACGGACGCCAGATACTCGTCGAGCTTTTGCTGATCACTGATGCTGATGCTGCGTCGCAGATCGCTTGCGTCTTCCAGGACGGCGTCGAGAACACTCTTGTCGCCCTTGCTGGCTTCGTCTCGGAACAGGCGGTCGAATGCCAGAGCCGGATAAACTTCCAGCGGCGTCGGAGTTGTCGGTGAACTCCACGAGATATGGCTGCTGTAGAGCATCGAGTAATTCTTGTGAACTGATGGGTTCGCCTTTTCGCAACCCAGCACAAGACTCGACACTTTTGTTGTCTGACCGTAACTCTGAGCCAGTAACTGGTCAATGCTCGTGCCGCTGCGGATGCCGCCGCCAGCTTCCAGCGGCGCACCGCTCAGCAGGTTGCCGGTTTGCGAACTGTGAATGTTGCCCTTCAATGCCTCGTCGTTGTAGAGCCCTTTGACGAACAGCAGTTTTTCGCGATAGTCATTGAGAGGTTCAAGGACCTTTCCCAGTTCCATGTCCTTGCCGGCACCTTTGGCCCACCAGTGATCCTTGTGAAACCCGTTGCCCGAGAACAGCACGGCCATTCGAACCGGCGCTTCACCGGTGGCGGCAGTCGTACCGGCTTCCTGCCCCCAGACTCGCAGTGATTCCATCCACGGCAAAGCCATCGTCACGCCAAGCCCTCGCAGCATCGTTCGGCGAGTTGTCAGAAATGCGGTCATGGGTGGGATCCTGTGGTTGGGTTCTGGGGCAGGTTGGTATGATTCATATAAGGTTAGTTACAATACACAGGGAAAGGAAGCGCGGTTCTCAATCATGGCTGCGGACCGCAAATTTCTCTGGGTGGACATTTTTGTCCTTTGTGAAATGTATGAGGTGTTTTATCTCAACGCCCAGCACCGACCGTAGTTTGGTCCGTGAGCGCTGTCTCTAACTTCATAGTCTGATTTTTGAAAGTTCAAACATGCCGGACGCTGGGATTCTGGCGACGATGTTGTTGCTGCTGGGTCTATTTCTGCTGGGACTGGAGTTTTTTATTCCCAGCTTTGGAATGCTGCTGGCCATCGCCACCATTGCGCTGATTGTTTCGTTCTGGAGCGCCTGCAAAGCGTGGTGGGGCGTCAATCCAGCCTTTTTCTGGATGTATGTCGTTGTGCTGGTGACCGGTATTCCGGGGTCGCTGCTCAGTGCCATTGCCATCATGCAGAATACCTCATTTGGTAATCGATTGATTCTTCGACCGCCGCCACCTGACGATAAACCTGCCGCAAATCCGCTCGACGGACTCATCGGCCAGCGCGGAACAGCTCAAACGCTGCTCACTCCCGGCGGCATGGTGTCCATCAACTCCGAGCGATTTCATGCCGAAAGTCTCGGTATGCTCATCGAACCTCAAACACCCGTGATCGTGGTTGCAACTCGCTGCAATCGGATTGTCGTACGACCGTGGACTGTGGAAGACGAAAACACCTCGCAACAAGCTGCGGTTGAGCCGCTGTCACCCATCGATGCCGACGAACCGATCCCGGAAGTAACTCCAAAAGTTGATCGAATTGGCAGCCAGGCATCCAGGCCGCCCAATGGGAACGAAAACGGCGAACGGCTTGACTTCGAGATTCCGGATGATTACACCCAATCTTCGGGAACCTGATTGATCTGGTTTCGAATACCGTACGTTTCGCTTTTCGGCGTCGCTGCGATTTGCGTTTTGTAGTCGGGCAATTGTTTCATGTTTCTGTTATCGCCAGTCATTCGAAAGATCACCATGCAACACATTCTGCTTGCAGACATCAGTGAACCTATCAAATGGGGACTTTTGGTTTTCGCGCTGTTCGTGACGATTGTCTTTCTGGCCATCTTTGCTCAGTTTGCCAGTCTGTGGCTGCAATGCAAAATGACGCGGGCGGGAATTAGTTTGCTGGATCTGGTGTCGATGCGGTTTCGTCGCGTCAATCCGGTCGTAATCGTGCGAAGCAAGATTATGACCGTACAGGCAGGTCTGACCAAGAAATATCCGATCTCCACGCGTGCACTTGAAGCGCATTATCTGGCGGGTGGTAACGTGCCGAACGTCATTCGTGCCCTCATCGCGGCGGAAAAGGCCGACATTCCACTCGACTGGAATACAGCTCAGGCAATTGATCTGGCCGGCCGCGATATTCTGGAAGCTGTGAAGACCAGCGTGTATCCAAAAGTTATTGACTGCCCTGATCCGAAACGTACGCAGGGAACATTGTCCGCCGTCGCAGCGGATGGCGTCGAACTGCGAACCAGAGCGCGTGTCACTGTGCGAACCAACATTCAGCAGTTGATTGGCGGAGCGACTGAAGAAACCGTGATCGCTCGAGTGGGTCAGGGCATTGTGCAGGCCATTGGTTCGACTGCGTCCTATAAGTTGGTGCTTGAGAATCCGGATTCGATTTCCAAGACGGTGCTACAGCAGGGCCTTGAGGCTCAAACGGCATACGAGATCGTATCGATCGACATTGCTGACGTGGATGTCGGCGAAAACATCGGAGCCCGTCTGCTGGCGGACCAGGCCGAAGCGGACATGCGAGTGGCTCAGGCGAAAGCTGAGCAGCGGCGTGCCGCTGCTAGGGCTCGTGAACAGGAAATGGTGGCCAAGATTCAGGAAAACAAGGCTGCCGTTGTGCTGGCCGAGGCGGAAGTACCGAAGGCCGTCGCCGAAGCGTTTGCCAGCAACAAGCTGGGACTGCTGGACTTCTATGAACTGAAGAATGTGCAGGCCGATACGAAAATGCGGGAATCGATTGCCGGCGAAAGCACCGGTCGCGCGGGTCGAGCGACTGAAGGTTGATGACCAATTGCAGGAATGCGACACTGAAGGACAGTCAATTACGAACGATTCGTTAGAACCTGGAGAATTGCAGAAAAAAGTCACTGGCAATCGGCTCGTTCGCCGATAGTATCCTGCCTAGCGTCGTACAGGAATATAACCTGTGCGATTCAACACCCAACAATTTTGCGACATCGTGGCAGTTTCGGAAGCCCGAATGCTATAACATAATTCACTGTCGCGGGGTGGAGCAGCCTGGTAGCTCGCGAGGCTCATAACCTCGAGGTCGTCGGTTCAAATCCGGCCCCCGCCACTTAAACCCCGGTTTCGCGTCTTTCGCGAACCCCGGGGTTTTTTCTTGCGCCGAGGTTTAGTTACCCGAACTCTCGTCGTAACAACGTACACGCCCGCCAGTTGTTACGTCGACCAAACGCCGTGTTTCGACGTCTCGGCGTGCTTTTGACTCGCTGGCGAGACATGTCTCAACGGTCCAAATTGGCTCTCTAAACCGCAAAGTCTCACGGCAAATTCAGAGACTTTTGCGCCGTTTTATAACCACGTTCCGGTTCACATAGTGAACCGGATGCGAAACGGTCGCGCGCGACATTGATGGAGACATTCAACAATCGGTCCCGCACCCGCATCGGCTGCGTGAAACAGTGGAGCAAAAGCGAGTTCACCTACGACTCAGTCGAGCGGCGTCTCATTACATGAGCTGGTAAGACGCTCCGTGGCATCGTCCAACAATATCACTTCGATTGTGCCCGCGTCCGGGTCGAACACAGCTTCACGCACAATCAATGGTATGCGTTTCAGTTGTGACCAATCGTCCAACTGGTTCCAGATGGCGAAGAACAGGTGGTCACCACCATCTTCTTCAGTTGAACTTTCGGCTGATATACTGCAGATCATCGACCGTACAAAACGCTCGATCTCGTAAGCCGAAACACCGACATGCCGACATGGCGGTTTTCCTCCGGCTGTGGAGCGGCACCGATAGTACCGGTAACGAATATTTCCGTGCTGGGAGATTTTCGGAATCATCACCCGCTTGCATCGCCCGCATTTCAGCAAGCCGCGCAGCGGAGACGCAAAAGAAGTTGCTTTTCTTCGTCGTTTCGATGGTCGCCTCGATTCAATCGCCTCGCGAACACTTTGGAAGAGACCGGGATCAACAACGGCCTCATGCAGACCCGGCAGCGTACGTATGCCGTTGCGGATCATTCCCGCATAGGTCGGATTTGAAAGCAGTTTCAGAATTTGCCGCGGAGTCCACAAGCCTCCGCCTCCATCGCGGCGCGTCCGCCATCTTCGCTGGTTGACAATCTCAGCGATTTCTGTCGGGAGCCTGCCGGCTGCTGCCAGTTCAAACATCTTGCGGACACGGCGAGCAGCCTGGCGGTCGATGATCAGTTGTTTTGATTTCCCGTCGACGACGTACCCGTATGGCACGCATCCTGCGACTCTGCGTCCCTGTTGTTTCAAAGCCACCCGCGCATCGGCCATTCGCTCCCGAGTCAGGTCTTGCTGAAACTCACTGGCCGCAGCGACGATGTTCATCATCAGCCGTCCCTCGGCCGATTTTCCGAAACGAGGGTCCGTTACAACATGCAGCTGGACGTCATGCCGTTCAAAGACTTCCAGCAGGCGGTGCAGGTCAAACAACTTCCGAGTGAGTCGATCCACGCTGTAAACAACCACGCGATCAATCTGTCCTGCGTCAATTTCCTTCAGCAGTTGTTGCAATGCCGGTCGTTCGAGCGTTTCACTTGACTCGCCAGCGTCAGCAAATTTCCGGTCAGCGATCTGCCAGTCGCTCTCTTGCGCGAAGTCTGTACAGATGCTTTGTTGAATTTCGCAGGATGACAAAACCGACGTGTGTTGTCGCGATTGCCTCGTGTAGATAGCGCATTGTCGTTCCACAGAGGAACATTCGGGTGCTGGTTTTTGGCGGTTTTTGGCCATAGCCCAGCATCGCAAAAGAAAATTGTGGTCACCACTGAGTCAGCCCGATTTTTGAAATTTTTTTGCCGGCGGTTTTTCCTGCGCCAACGCAAGAGACCTGACATTGGGTAAGTCCACTCGCTGGATTCCTGCGAAATAGTGAACTGTAGGCACGCCTGTCTGTTGCCGGGTGGATTCACTCCACACAAAGTTCCGCAAACTTCTCGGCCATTCTTTCATGGAGCCGTCGTCGCAGCGATCTAGGCAGCGATGCGAACTTTAACTTCGCTCGGATTCAGCATGCCGAGGTTGATTTGATCTTTCGAATTTAGAATTCACAATCACGGATGTCGCGGCGGCGGTATCTTGAGAACAAACTGACGCACTTCTGAAACAAGGGGCACGCCATGGAGAACTCCACTTCGGAATTGTCGGGGCTGAATCGTCTGGATCTTTATAAACGTGTTTGGGTAACGCCAGTAACAAAGCTTGCAGTGGAATTCGGGGTCAAGCCGCAACTGCTCACCAAACTCTGTGATGGACTCCATGTTCCCCGGCCTTCGAGCGGATACTGGACACAGATTCGCATGGGCCGGCTGATGGAAATGGATCCACTTCCAGATTTGGACATCGAATCTCTCGAAGAGGTGAAGGCTTTTCGCAAGCAATTCTTCGGAACACATGCCGCTTCTGTGCCAGACACCGCCAGTCGTCATCCAGTGATCACGGTTCCAGACACGTTAAAGAATCCTCATCCAGCCATTAAGGCAACTCAACGATTCCTGCGCGGGACAAAACCAGATGCAAATCATGTTCTGACTCCGGATACAACGAGTTTCCTGGATATTCGAGTCACCCGTTCGTCACTGGATCGTGCTCTCCGAATCGTCGACTCGTTCCTTAAACACTGGGAGTCGCTGGGCGGAAGCGTTAAGTTGGGGATCCAGAATCATCACAAGGATGCAATCACTCAACTGGAGCTTCAAGGTGATTGTGTTTCCGTTGCCGTGTTTGAAGTCGTTCGTCGGATTGCCGTCAAGAAAGACTCAAACCAAAGCTGGGGATACACGAACTACACGTATGAACCAACCGGACAACTCGTTCTGAAGCTGGACGAGTATGCTGATAAACGTCGCACACAGTGGGGTGACGGAAAAAAACAACGATTGGAATACCTTCTGGATTCGTTCACCAGAGGCATAATTGCAATTCTGGACTTTCACCGCGAGCGACGTCTTGACCAGGAGTGTGTTGACCGACAGAACGCTGCTGTAAGTGTGAAACGTCGAGCTGCAGAAGATCGAAAGAAGCAACTCGAGGAGCGGCGGGAGGCATTGCTTGAGTCCGTTCGGGCCCATAAAGAAGCGGCAGAAATTCGCGAGTACTTAAGTAGTCTGCAAAAGAAACTCGACGACGGCGAGCTTCAGGCGACAAATCCGGAGGCATTTACTGAGTGGTTTGACTGGGCCAAGTGGCATGCAGATTCGATCGATCCGTTGACCGTAACGCCCAGCCGCCCCGATTTCGCACCTAAATCCAGAAACATCCCGGTCGCTGAACTGGACATGACCCTGAGTGGTCGGGCAGTGATTGAACAGTTGCCGGCGAAAGACACGGATGAACTCTATGGGCTGGCGCCCGAAGCCGTCTTTCCGTTCTGTAAGCACTGGGATATGGCCGAGTGGGACGAGATCTGTCGAGTTCTGGAGGGACTCGGTTACAATGTGGCTGGTCGATATCGCTGCGATCGCTTTCGATATCGCTGAATTGGATCAGCAGAACCTGGTCGACGAAGCTATCTACCGTTGGTATCCTTAGCAATTGATTGAGCTTGCGTACCTTTCAGGTCCCTGTCGATGAAGAAAATTCAAATCCAGCAGGTTGTTGCAGACCTGCCTGACACGGTCGATGTTGATGCGCTGATCGAACGGCTGCATTTGCTTGATAAGATCGATCAGGCTGAGCAGCAGTTGGCTCGTGGTGAGGGTGTGTCGCACGAAGTGGCCAAACAAAGGCTCAGCCAGTGGCTGAAGTAGTCTGGGCTCCTCGCGCTCTTGACGACTTGGAAGCGCTCGTCGATTACATCAGCCAGGACTCGCCTGTCAGCGCAAGGCGGTTTGCTTCTCGACTAATGCTTCGTGTGGAAGCCCTTTCATCGCAGCCGGAATCCGGCTCATGGCTGCCTGAAGACGATCGTCAGCTCTATCGACAAATTTTCCAGGGAGCCTATCGCGTAATCTATCGCCATGAGAACGACGTCGTCTGGATTGTGGCCGTCCATCACTCCGCGCGGCTGCTCTCGGACGGTGACCTGTAAGCTGACCGTGCCATTATCATGGTTCTTGATGTATCTGAATTGGTCGATCCTACCTCACCTGCCGACACGATGCTATTTCAGCACTTGGTGCTGATGGAACAAATTCCGGGGCATTCGATCGAATGCTTCAAAGATTGACGCGAACAATCTGCCCTGCCTCGTTCGCTTACTTAAATTGCTGCGATGCCGGCCGTTCGAGTGATTCACATGATGCCCCTGCTTTGGCAAATTGCCGTTCGACGATCTCCATCGCGGAATCTGTACAGGTGCTTTGTTGCATTTTGCATGACGAAAAAATCGACGTGTGTTGCCGCGAGTGCTGCGCGTAAATGGCGCATTGACGATCCGCAGAGGCGCACTTTGGTGCTTTTTTTTCCATAACCCCGCGGGCAAAATGACATTGCGGTCACCATTGAGTCAGCCCGATTTTCCACTTAAACCCCGGTTTCGCGTCTGACGCGATCCCGGGGGTTTTTCATGCGCCGATTTTCGGCCAGCAGATTTTTCGTCGTAACAACGTGAACCGTCGCAAGATGTTACGTTTCCGACCGATCTCGCCCGCCATGTCTCGCCGCCCGCCAAAAAAACTGCGCGACACCGGCGGGGACCCCCATCTGCGCTCCAAACCCCCGTTGTCTCACCTCAAAATCAGAGACTTTGGCATCGATTTATAACCACGTTCCGGTTCATAGAGTGAAGCGGACGGAAACTGGTGATTTTTGAAGTGCGGTTGACGTCCTCGTCACTACGTTCTGGGATCCCCTTTGAAAACTTCCCGTCGGTGCCAATCAAGATATTGCGCATCAGCTTGCCACTCTGGGCGTTGAGCCTCTTTGATCGGTCTGCGGTGAAATCTGAGCAAGAGAGCTTCGAGTCCTTCTGTTCCATTCGCTCGATCGGACACAACTACGTGACGCTCTTCCGAAATTGTGAATACGCCCAGATCGAACACTTTGTGATGCATCGAACAAAGTGCTAGCCCATTGTCTGCGCGGTCGGGACCGGATGCCTGGTGCCATTTGATGTGTGCGGCTTCCAACCCGACTGAGATATTTCCTAACCGGACGTCGAATCCGCAGACAGCGCAACGGAATTCGTATGCTGTCAGGACGTGATCGCGAAAATTTGGATCGCGTCGTCTCCTTCTCGAAACAACCAGATCCGCGTTCAAGCCAACGCGGTCAAGAATGTCGGAGTGAAGTGACTGTGGGAAATGTGCCTCCAGGACACGGTGCGCAATTTCTCCAGCCAACCACGGATCAGCTGCCAACGCCAAGAGGACTTCTGGTGTTAATGATCCTTCAGCATTCTGATTCCACAGTTCTCGCTTTAACGCACTCCCACCGGGACGCTTTTCCAGATCGGTATTGATCGTCCAGACTCCGTCGCTTTGAAGGTGCCAGAACGGAAATTCCGGGTGATACGTTTTTCGTTCCGGCCCAAAGTCCCGCAGCAGGTCAGTTATGATCGGACAGGCATCGTGAAAGGCAATCTCTGTCACGCCGTTCTGCCATTGTCCCAGTGCGTACAAGACCAACAATGGTTTGTGTGGAGCTCGCTGGTCGCCACGTTTCCAAACATTGAGGTTGTCAAATTGCCGCAGGCAGTCAGCGGATGTCACCGAGTCCTCCTCAAAACGCCAGCCGTTCATTCATGCTTTCTGATGCAGCAAAGTGTATCTCACTTTGCTGCTGCCGACCAACCCTCGACCTTCCGGTTTTGAACTGCGCGGACAAGAGACATTCGAACGGCATATGTGTTAGGGACCACGTTGGAAGTCCGCTACCGGAGCCGAGATTCATGTCCGCAGGTTCGTCGTTTACAGATATGTTGCCAGAAGATCGTCTGCGCGGAATCGCGAAGATCCTCGCGGCTGGAGTGCATCGCTGCCTGGAACTCGAACAGCTGACGAAACTCCGAGATTCGGAAAAGTCAGCGAACACTCCGGAATCTCTCGCCAGCTCGCTTGAGGTTCCTCCGCAAACTCGGCTCACTGTGTCTCGTGCGCGGGTTTAGCCGTACAAAGCCAGCACTGGAGTGAGAGCCGCGATGGAATTCAATAGCGATGAAGAACGGGACGCCCTGCAGAACCTGACGGTTTCCGAGTTGCACCAAAAGTATGGCGAACTCTGGAAGGAAGAGGCACGGTCGCGAAATCGACCGTATTTAATCCGTCGTATTCTCTGGCGTTTGCAGGCAAATCGAGAGGGCGATTTGACCGAGAGGGCGCGCCAACGCGCCACAGAACTCGCTGACGAAGCAGAAGTTCGAACCACGCCTCCACGTAAACTTGGCCCGCGAAAGAAGCAGGGCCATCGAGCGACGGGTGGCCTCCGCGATGTCAGGCTCCCGCCAATCGGCTCATCGTTTACTCGGGACTATAAGGACACCCGGGTCGTCGTGAACGTCGTTAAAGGTGGATTCGAGTACGACGGCGAACGCTACAAGTCACTGTCTGCCGTTGCCAATGTGATCACCGGCACGCATACGAACGGCTTTCGATTCTTTGGGTTGGAAGGAAATTCATGAAAAAAGCGGAGAAGGCCAAAGCGAAGAACGTACGCTGCGCGATTTACACTCGCTAGTCGACCGAAGAAGGCCTAGATCATGAATTCAATTCGCTCGATGCGCAGCGTGATGCGGGCGAGTTTTTCATCGCCAGTCAGAAGCAGGAAGGCTGGACGCTTCTTCCCAGGCGGTACGACGACGGCGGTTTTTCAGGTGGCAACGCGGAACGCCCGGCCCTGCAGCGGTTGATGCATGACATTTCTGCCGGAGAGATCGATTGTGTCGTCGTCTACAAGGTAGACCGACTCAGCCGCTCACTGCTGGACTTCGCGAAGCTGATGGGGACATTTGAAGAGCATAATGTTGCCTTCGTCTCCGCGACCCAGCAGACCTTCCGGACGCTGTAGATGCATTTCCCTTTGGTGACACCGAAGATTTGTTGGCTGTGGGGCTTGTCGTTCCTGCCGTGGTCAGCGAACGCATTGAACCAGTCACATCGGGGGTCAGTGATGGCCTGCGTCGGCCGGACTTGCTGTTCTGGAATCTCAGCACTGATGAAAAGAAGTCCAGCAACTACCCCGCTCCTGTGACGATTTCCTGCGTTCAGTTTCATTCGCCGTCTTCCGCATGGATATTAGGCGATAACAGCGGCCGCCTGAGTCTGTGGCGTCCCGATCGCGTCGCACCATATACGGATCTGAAGGGGCACACGCCGAAAGAAGTATGGGGGCTTGTGTTTTCTCCTGATGGGAAAAAACTGAATACCGTCGGAGATGATTCCTGCCTGCGAGCATGGAATGTGGAAACGACAGAAGGGACTGGAAGTGGCCGGCAGCATACAACGCTGGTCTCATGCATCGCTGTTTCACCAAACGGCCAGTGGATTGCTACTGGCAGTTACGATGACGATGTGATTCTCTGGCAGGCTGATTCCCTGCAGGTTCACGCCGTCCTGAAAGGGCACACTCATGATATTCGTACGGTCGCCTTTTCCCCCGACAGCCAAACCCTCGCGAGTGCCGGTCGCGACAACGTGATTCGTCTGTGGAGCGTCCCCGATGGCGTGCCGCAGGGAATTCGCGAAGGTAACGGTGGCACGATTCGTTCAGTCGCCTTCCTGGGAAACGACCAGTTGGTGGATGGAAACGCAGAAGGACAAATCACGGTCTGGGAACCAGACGGTTCGTCGCATCAGCTGCGAGACGAACATGAAGAAGTTCACTGTATGGCGCTTGCTCCGGCAGGTCTCAAGTGGCCGCAGGACTCTGTCGCGGACTTGCGTCTCGACAGACCGTTGATCACCAGTGCCTCCGCTGGTGAGCTGTTGCTGTATGGATGCAAATTCGGAACTGTCAGGCTGGTGCACATTCCGACTGGATCAACGTTGCTCGAACGAAGCCATTCCGCAATGGAAATTCGGTCGGTCGCCTTTACACCCGACGGCCGCACGTTCGCCGTCGCGGGAGATGACAATGCCGTGCATTTATGGCATGTTGCATCCGGGCAGGAATTACTCACTTTTGCAGACTTGCCCGCCGCCGTGAATCAGATCGCCTTCTCACCCGACGGTCAGGTTCTTGCTGCTGCATTACACGATGGGACGATCCGCCTTTGGTACGCGCCAGCCGAGGCGATTCGATAGTAATCACCAAGCTCCGTCGAGACGAGCCTTCAACGATGCCGCATCACCGCTGATAAATCGGTAGAAAGCCTTTATCAAGCTGCAGCATTATGCAGTTGAGCGATGTGACGTAGACGGTGCCGACCTGAGGGTCGGCCCAGCCTCCGCCAGACTGCATTTCGCGGAGCAGTTTGCTGTTGATTTCGTCGCGGTATTTTGTCCATTCATCACCACCCGTGCGATAGACGACCTGCGAGAAATAGAAGTGCATGTAATGCCAGTGTCCGTTACTGGCTGTCACCGGCTTCTCCGGCCAGATCGTGCGCTGGCAGTATTCTCGCATCCGCTTTGTGAGGTCCGTGTCGTATTCGCCCGCGTTGAACATCGCAGCCAGAGCGGCGGCTGTGATGGGTGGTCTTGCGCCACCTCCGCGAATACTGTACTGCACGCCGCCATCGGAATCTGTGCATTCGTCGATGTAGACTTTGGCGCGGTCGATAATTTCCTTTGAGACCGGTATGCCAGCATTGCGACAGGCACGCAGGCCCTGCACCTGAGTGATGCACGTCGAGCCTTCGTCGAAATCGCTGCCTTCTTTCGCAGAAACATATCCCCAGCCGCCTTTGCTGGTCTGAGCGTCTGCACAGAACTGCACGGCGAGCGTGAGGACTTCGCGGATTTCGTCACGTCGCTGCTCGTCCTCTTCTTCGCCATACACCTGGCTCAGGAAAAGCATCGAGAATCCGTGACCGTACGTGTAATGATAGTCTTCGCGAAATCCGATGAGCCCATTCGGGCGACTCATGGACAGGATGTAATCAACCGCCAGACGAATCTCCTTTGAATACCGCCCGCTGGTGGTGGTTGAACCTTCCGACAGCATCGCTGTGCCAACCAATGCCGTCATGGCGACTTTGTATTGACCCTGATTGGCTTCCCAGTACCCCTGACGCTTTTGGAGCGATGCGAGATAGTCGAGCGACTGCCGCACAGCAGTATCCAGTTTCTCATCCGCGCGGCTGGGTTGAGATGTCGAAAGCAGCGCGACAGCGATTGTCGCAATCAAAGCGACCATACAGCGTTTGATCAGTGATGGCATATCGATTGTCTTTTTTTTAGCACGAGCGGCAGGGCGTCAGCCCTCCGAGGAAAAATGATTTACTGAGAGGTTGCATTGATCATCAGGAATCACTCGGAGGGCTGACGCCCTGCCGCTCGCCAGTCGCATTCTCGGGGATCTTCACAGTCTGGCAATGCCGGATTGGGGATTCCCCTGATGATTGCCCACTTTCACTACCGCTGCGGCGTGACTCTTGCCGCCGGCGAGTCTGTCGCGCTTTGTCGGTCGTGGTCCGCCTTGTTCAGGGCTTTCAGATACGCATGAGCAGCCGCTTCGATGATATCCGTGCTGACTCCTTTGCCGTGATAAAGGCGATTGTTGATCGTGATCGTGACACGCACCTCGCCCAGAGCATCCTTACCTTCCGAAACGCTGCGTACGTCGAATTCATCGAGCTTCGCGGTCAGATCAATGATACGCTCCATAGCCTTGAACACGGCGTCGATCGGGCCGTCGCCTATGGCTGCGTCGCACAGGATCGGCTGGTCTTCGCACTGCAATTCCAGCGTCGCCGTTGGAATCGCGGACGAACCAGCGGACGTATGGAAACTCACCAGCTTCCAGCGATCCACAGCGTCGGCCATGCGGTTTTCGATCAACGCGATGATGTCAGAATCGTAGACTTCCTTTTTCTTGTCCGCCAGTACGATGAAGTCGTCAAAAGCACGTTGCAGGGCAGCATCGTCGAGCGGAAAACCCAACTGGACCACTCGATCACGGAACGCATGCCGACCGCTGTGTTTGCCCAGCACTAGGTTCTGGCCGATATAGCCGACATCTTCCGGCTTCATGATTTCGTAGGTCGATCGTTCCTGCAGCATTCCGTGCTGATGAATTCCGGCTTCGTGCGCAAACGCATTCTGCCCAACGATGGCCTTGTTGCGCTGCACTTTCATGCCAGTGATTGAGGACACCAGATGGCTGGTTGGATACAGTCGCTGCGTATTGATCTTTGTGTGAACACCGTAGTAGTCGACTCGCGTGTGAATCGCCATCACGATTTCTTCCAGAGCCGCATTGCCCGCTCGTTCACCCAGTCCGTTAATCGTGCATTCGATCTGCCGAGCGCCGGCTTCCATAGCCGACAGACTGTTCGCCACCGCAAGGCCCAGATCGTCGTGACAATGCGCGCTGATAATGGCCTTTGAGATATTTGGAACGTGCTGCTTCAGATATGAAATCACTTTGAAGTAATGATTCGGCGTAGCGTATCCGACGGTGTCCGGGATGTTGACAGTCGTGGCACCCGCGTCGATCGTCTTCTCCACGACCTCACACAGAAAATCCAGTTCTGTGCGTGCTGCATCTTCGGGCGAAAATTCGATGTCGTCGCAGAACTCCTTCGCCAACTTTACGGAACTGATCGCTCGTTCAATGATTTGCTGCTTGTCCATCTTGAGTTTGAACTCACGATGAATGGCGCTGGTGGCCAGGAACACATGGATGCGTCGTTTTTCCGCCGACACCAGTGCCGCCTTAGCGCGACCGATGTCGTCTTCGCGGCTGCGAGCCAATGCACAAATCGTGGTGCGATCGCCGAATTTCGCGGCAATCTGTGACACGGCTTCGAAGTCGCCAGGCGATGCAATCGGAAATCCGGCTTCGATGACATCGACACCCAGATCGACGAGCGCGCGGGCGACTTCCAGCTTTTCCCGTGTGTTCATGCTGCAGCCGGGAGACTGTTCGCCATCGCGAAGCGTGGTGTCAAAGATAATAATCTGGTCGCCGGTCATCGGTCTTTCTCCATGTGGAGGACTGTATGGAAATGTGTTTTGGAAAAGGGGGCAGGAACCAATACCCAAATGGCCTCTTGGCTGCTTCGCACTGTTGGTTCCTGCCCCCTTTTCACAGCAAATAAAAAAAGCCCTGAGGAATCCTCAGGGCTGGAAAAGTCGGTCATACTGCATGACGTACCTGAGGCGGGCTTCACAAAGGAAGTAGGAGCAGGCTCAGGCTTGAAAGCAGGAAGGTCATCGTCCGCAATGCTCGGTTAAAGGATTTTGTTCGCCAAGAATGTCACTGGCGTGCAAGGAGCGTATACTTGAAGAGTCTAATCGTCAACAACAGGTTCGCCCGTCCCATCGCAAAAATTGCCAATTTCTCCGAAGACATAATGTGTTGAGATTGTTAGATTTCGGGTGAAAGAGCCCGCAGGGAAGTTGCGGCTGACAGCGGAGGATGAATTTCCATCGCACGATTTTCATCGCATCATGGAGGCAATCGATGGCAAAATGGATCACGGTGGCAATTGTTGCCGCACTTTTTTTTTCAGCGGGTCTGTTTGCTGGACACAGCGTTCCGTTCACTAAGGCGCTCGCGACTGCCCCGACCGCAAAGACAAATTCCGGTCGCGCTTTTGCAGTCCAGAAAACCACCAGTGAAGTTACCATGGCGTCATCGGTGCCGAATGATGCCAATCCCGCCTCATTCGTTAGTCACGCCGCACCTGTGGACAGCGCGGAGTTTCGCACGGCTGAGATGATCGAAGAAAGTACCGCCGGTCGTGAGCATCGGGCTGCAATTCAGAATCTCATCCGGCAGCACTTTCCAGACATGGACGCAGACGTCGCTGAAATCTGGGTGGAGACGTATGCGGAGATGAGCCTGGATGAGATCATTTTTATTCTGCAACAGAAACGAAGTGCGTCCAATGAGATTGGAACTGGGGCATCGCTGCCTGATCTGTTGGTGAAGGAACTACTGGCTTCGAATCCGGAACAGACGGTTGATGTCGCCGTTCGCATGGTGAAGTTGAATCTTCAATCCGCATACGCCCTGGGATTTCGTCGCATGGTTGTGTTGCCGGAAGCAATCAGCGATCCTGAATCACTGACTGATGAAGAGCAACGCTGCACGCCAACAACAAGTTTTCGCAGCTTTGAATCGGGCCCGTTAGTCAGGTCCCCGATTGCAACACATGTTGCGCTGACGAAAGAAAGTTCCGTGATGTTCCTGCTGGAAGGCAATCGACTGACTCGCCGCGGCGACTTTCGTTTGTTGAAAGACCGCCGACTTGGAGTCGTCTCGCGCAGCGGAGAAATGGCGTCTGCGGAATCAACGCCGATACCGGAAGATGCGACTGAGGTTCAAATTGAGGCGGATGGGACCATTCACTTCGAAAACGCCACAGGAGAAACCGGTCAGGCAGGCCGTATCGCCGTTTGCAGCGTTACGGACCTGGAAAATCTGCAATCTGACGACGGCGTGTTCTTCACCGTCTCAGATCACGGTGCAGTGACGATGCGTGAAGATGCGGCCGACTTCCTGTTGACGAATACGCTGGAACAAGCGAATGTCGATCGATCGTACGAAAACTCGTTGCTGGCGCATTTGAAATCATTGAGCGATCCGTCATTGTGAGCGGAATGGCGTTATGCTCCACGCGGTCACGAATGAGAGATTTGGCGAGCGGCATGCGTCAGCTTGCCGGTAAAAAAACGGGATACCATTGGGCTCATGCCGTGCCGTTTAAACATTTTGCGAGGTAAACCATGCTGCGATTCCTTTCTCTGATGACAGTGTCAACAATGTTGGTCGCAGGCAGTCCGCCGTCTACAAACGTTCGGGCAGACGACAAACCGGTTGTCGAAACGTCTAAAGTCGATGATCCGAACGTGAAGCTGACTGCCGGAACATGGAAAGATGTGGAAGCGCTGGTTGCAAAGAGCGCGGGCAAGATCGTAGTTGTGGATGTCTGGTCCACGTCATGCCTGCCATGCATGACTGAGTTTCCTCATTTGGTTGAAATGCACCAGAAGCACGGCGAGAAGGTAATCTGTATCAGTTTCAATGTGGACTATGTTGGCATCAAGTCCAAGCCAGTGGCAACGTATGAAAAGAAGGTGGCAGAGTTCCTGCAGAAGCACAAAGCCACCTGCACAAATATCCTGTCGAACATGCCGTCTGACGAAATCTTTCAGTCGCTGGAACTGTCGTCTATTCCGGCTGCCTACGTCTATGGCACTGACGGAAAACTGCTTAAGCGTTTCGACGATAGTTTACTCGTGGACGGCAAGGAAGAAGCGTTCACGTATCAAGACGACATCAATCCGTTCGTGGAAAAGTTATTAGAGAATGTGAAGTAGATCGCTTCATCCGTCGGGGCTCAACGACGGATGGCATGAAAGGACGATCAGTCCATTGCGATCTGATTGTACGTTGCGATGCGTTCCAGTTGCCGCAT
Source organism: Planctomycetaceae bacterium (assembly GCA_947476295.1). Lineage (GTDB taxonomy): Bacteria > Planctomycetota > Planctomycetia > Planctomycetales > Planctomycetaceae > SXXK01. The sequence goes on from CANJQC010000081.1 coordinate 24,242, forward strand.
CATATCATCCGGCGTCTGGTATCGATCGTCAGGACGTTTCTGCAGCAGATGCATCACGACGTCCCGGAATCCGTCATTTATCGATAACTGATACTTCTTTGGATCTGTCGGCTCCGCATCCCGGATGCTCCGCACCAGTTCAACGATAGACGCGGCTTCAAACGGTGGTTTTCCGGTCAGCAGGGCGTACAGGGTTGCTCCCAAGCTGTAGAGATCCGAGCGATGATCCACATCCAGTCCGTCACGGGTCCGTTCCGGCGAAAGATAGGGCAATTCGCCGACGATCTGACCTGGCTGAGTCACTTGTTTGGCCAGAGTCCCCTCGAGTGCTTTCGCCAGCATCAAGTCAGCCAGCAGGCAGGTCTTGTCAGAATTTCTTCGCAGGATATTGGCTGGTGTCACATTGCGGTGGAGGATTTTCTGCCGATAACTTTCGTCGAGCGCCCGGCAGACATCAACGGCAATGCGAAATACTTCTTTCCAGTCCAGCATTCCACGAACGCCGATCCGTGAAATCACTTTCGCAAGATTTTCGCCATCGACGTATTCCATCGCAGCCCAGCAGAGAGGGCCGTTCTTCCCGGCGTAGTAAAGTCGCACAATGTTCTTATGCCGGATCGGCATCATCGTCTTCATGGCACGAACAAACCGTTCTTTATGCTCGTCGTCCTGCGTGACATCCGGCTTCAGAACCTTCACTGCCACCGTTCGATTTTTCTCCAGATCAAAACCCTTGAAGACAGTGCTGGAAGTACCTTCGGCGATCACCGAATCTAGGCGATAGCGTGACAAGGTGGTGCCCACCAGTTCGCTCAGCGGAATCTGGCTGACACCTGCACGCGGTGGCTGGGCGTTCATGAGCGTCTGGTCATCTCCAGTGACTTCCAGCTGGTATCGAATCGCCGAATTTCCCACGCGAAAAACACCACCGGGTGGTAGTTCGACGTTCTCAATCTTTGCATCCCGGAAAAACGTGCCGGTGCTGCTGTTGGCATCCATCAGACGGATGATTGCACCATCGGCCTGAACACGGCAATGGACCCTGGACATATGAGGGTCATTTATCACTGTGTCACTCTGCTGACCTCGACCAATCACCCGAGTTTGACCATCCGAAATTGGAAACATTTTTCCCTGGTCGGGACCGGCAACCACAACGAGATGCCCTGCCATCAGCGACTCCTGAATTGATCAATGAGAGAACTCAACCGCAGGAACAAGAACAAAGTTTCACCCGATTTGCAACATTGCAACGAAACTATTAATTCGCCCCACAAAAGAAAACGCCTTTCGACCTGGCGAACGCAGGACAAATGGCTCTTCCATTCAGGCGTTTCGC
>CANJQC010000082.1 GCA_947476295.1 Planctomycetaceae bacterium
GCTTTGCGCCGAGTCCAAGAAGAGTGGTCGTCACTACATCACGTTGCGGGATCCCAAAGACGCCGCTTTTCAAAATTCCGTCTCAAAAACACGGCTGATAATTTTCCCGCAACAACGGATTTCGACACTTCTGGGGAAGTCGGGCTAGATACCGACCTGGCACGTGGCAGCGATACGATCCAAGATGCGAGTGGCATCGACACGCTCGATTTCAGTGGCACGACAACTCAAGTCGTCTCGGTGAACCTGTCAGATGCGGCCGCACAAGTCGTGAACCCGGCGTTGACACTGACTCTCTCGGCTGGCAACACGATCGAAAATGTGATTGGCGGCGCATTGAGCGACACGCTGACCGGAAACAGCGGAGATGATGTTCTGTCTGGCCGAGCGGGCAATGACATTCTGATCGGCGGCGATGGAGCCGACCAGTTGACAGGCGGCATCAGTGAAGACCTGCTGCTTGGTGGGCGATACATCTACGAGAACGATTTCATCGCCCTGGATTCACTGCGTATCGAATGGATTTCCGCCAACAGTTTCGACGATCGCGTGGGGCATCTGCTGGGGACGCTGGCGGGCGGTGTCCACAATGGCTTCACCCTGACTCGGAGCACCGTCAAAGAAGACAGCTCAGCGGACATACTGATCGGTGGCAGCGGCCGCGACTGGTACGTACGAAACAGTTTGGGATTGCCAGCGATCTTCCGAGACACCGTCACCGACGCAGACCTGCACAGTCTGTTTACAGAGATCGATACCTAGCTAAGATGCAGAGAACCAGCTTGTTTCCGGGCGGTGTATACTGAATCCCGCTTCTGAAACGGGAATTATGGCTTTTCCGTGGCCGAATCCGTCGTTAAGAAGCTATCCCGCCTCTATGATCTGGCGGAGCGATTTGGGCGAGCGGCAGGGCGTCAGCCCGCCGAGGGACGCTGGCCAATTGATACGGACGGCTGACGCCCTGCCGCTCGCCGAATCGCTACTTCTGGCGAAACATGATCCGAAATTCAAAAGGCTCCTCAACCCATGTCGGCTCCAACCCGCGATTTACTTGAAACCTTCGAAAATCCGTTCCCACAGCGAAATTTCATCATCGAAACAGTCGCTCCTGAATTCACATCCATGTGTCCCAAAACCGGTCAGCCGGACTTCGGCACAATGACGATTACGTACATCGCCGACAAGGTCTGCTATGAACTGAAGTCCCTCAAACTGTACCTGCAGCAGTATCGAAACCACGGTGCGTACTACGAACGGGTCACCAATATGATTCTGGATGACCTTGTCGCGGTCACTCAACCGCGTTGGATGAAGATCGAGGCGGCATTTACGCCGCGTGGCGGGATTCGCACCACTGTGATCGTGGAACACGGTAAGCGTCCCGAGTAAGCTACGTTGTATTCATCATGTGACCAATGACTCTCTAGGAGTCTGTCCCGATACTGCAGAACCGTGAGCTGCAAGTCGCTAGCGGCGGGTGATTCACCTGCAAGAACAGACCGCTAACGCCTTGCCTCTCAAAAAAAAAACGATATTTCAGACAGACTCTTGGCTCACCAAACAACAGTGGGCCTGCCTTCAATTTCGCATTGAAATGAAGCCGGGGCGACCGCAGCGACCGATCAACCAACAGCAGTTTTACAACGGACATAGATTCATGACAAAGGCGTGGGGCGGGCGATTCAATCAGGCGACTGATCCGCGAGTCGAAGCGTTCACAGAATCCATCAGTTTCGACAAGCGACTGTACGGCGTCGATATCCGTGGCTCAATGGCACACGCCACGATGCTCGCCCATGCTGGACTTATCAGTGCCGATGATCGAGATCATATTTGCGCTCATCTGGATCAGATCGGAGAAGAAATTGCCGCCGGGCAGTTTGTGTTCCGCACAGATCTGGAAGACATCCACATGCATATTGAAAACGCTCTGATCACTCGCATCGGAGACGTTGGCCGAAAGCTGCACACTGGACGCAGTCGCAACGATCAGGTTGCAACAGACTTAAAGCTCTACACTCGCGACGCGATCGACGAACTGGACAAACTGCTGGCTGCGATTCAGAAAGCCTTCGTCGCACGCTGTGATCAGGATGCTGATGTCGTGATGCCGGGTTACACGCACATGCAGCGAGCTCAGCCGGTGCTGGCAGCGCATTACTGGCTGGCTTACGTCGAGAAATTTCAACGCGATCGTGAACGCCTGGCTGACTGTCGCAAGCGAGTCAACGTCAGTCCACTAGGAGCCGCCGCACTGGCCGGTACGACGTTGCCGATCGAACGGGATCTTACGGCCAAACTGCTAGGCTTTGATTCCGTGGCGGCGAACAGTCTTGACGTGAGCAGTGATCGCGATTTTCTGGTTGAATTCGTGTTCTGCCTGTCTCTGGTCGCGGCGCACCTCAGCACCTGGGCCGAAGAATGGATCATCTGGTTCACGACAGAGTTCAGTTTTCTGAGATTGCCGGATGCCTACACGACCGGTTCGTCAATCATGCCGCAGAAGCGCAATCCGGACGTTCTGGAACTCATCCGCGGCCGCACCGCGCGAGTTATGGCGGCGGTGCCGCAGTTATTGATTTTGATCAAGAGCCTGCCGATGGCGTATAACCGCGATCTGCAGGAAGACAAGCTTGCCATGTTCACAGCGTACGACGCCTTGCACGCCTCGCTGGAACTCGCACCGTCGATCATCGCCGGAGCTGAACTGCAGTATGAGCAAATCGAATCACGGCTGGAAGACGGATTTCTGGATGCGACCGCGCTCATGGAATATATGATCAAGAAAGGTGTTCCGATGCGAACGGGGCACGAAACCGTCGGCCGACTGGTATCTCATTGCGAAGCGCGTGGATGTCGGCTCAGCGATCTGCCACTGGAAGAACTCAGGGAAGTCTGCGATTTGATTGAGGACGACGTGCGGCAGGTGCTGGGAACCCGAAACGCCCTGTTGGCTCTGCAAAGTTTCGGCGGCGGAGGCCCAACGTCTGTGAAACTTCGCGTTGCCGAATGGAAGCAACGACTGGCGTAGCAAATGTACAATCGGGCTGCTAATCTGCGACTCGTGTAGCCTGAACATTCATGTCCGCGACATAGCCACGCAGCGTGCCATTGCCGTAATCCTCCCAAAAATCAACATTACCTATCAACAGTGACTCCAACCATGTTTCGTTCCGTTTCGTCGCTTGCCACATCACTGATTCTGACTTCAGCCGCTTTCGCACACGAAGGCCACGGCCATCCATCGCACCAGCACGGGGTGACTCACTATGTCATCAATCCGTCTCACGCAGTCCCCATCGTGCTGACAGTCGCGGTAGTAGTCGGTCTGGGACTACTGATTCGCCGTGGCGTACACCGTTGGTGTGCGTAAAGGCCTGTCACCGACCGCAAAATCCGTAATATTCAAAGCAATGAGGTACTGGGCAAGTTCCGCTGAGTTGAGTTCTGCACCTGCATGCGTAAGGTGAGTCACGCTGCCGAATAACGCAGAATCCCATGCAGGAGATCCGTCGCGGGCCTGAAGCGAGTTTCCTTCGCTGGCGAGTTCTTGGGCCATGCGTTGCGACGCCGCGAGGTAGTTGTCTGTTACGGAGTCTCTCGGGACCGGGGATAGCCAAAAAACGAGTGGAATTTGATGTTCGCGGCACATGTCTGCAATCGCACGCACTGATTTTTTTGAGAACTCAGACATTTGCACAGCGTCTCGAGGCGACTCGGTTCCTGTGTAGTGTCCGGATTCTTCAAAGTAACCGCGGCTTCGTTCAAGCGTTTTGCGAAACGCTGAATACTTCCCGCCGAACTGATCAGGGAACCGTCCGAACTGGTGTTTCCGAAAAATCCACTTATGCCAATCAGAAATTGATGGAGTATACGACTTGCTGGACTGTCCGTAGGCTACTAAATAAGGCCCGACGAGTCCAAATTCTTCGGCTTGCTCTGCAGAAACATCCAGCGTTTGTGGCAGAACAGCAACGACGATTGCTCTCGGAGGAATATCGGAGCAAACAGCTTCCGCTACGATGGATTCGACTCCAGCCAGCGTGAAAGAACTGAGCGTTCCAAGATTCAGGCATCCGTCCGGATCTGTGGAAACTATGTCGGGGATGAGCCCCATCATGCACGAACTGTCACCAACGAGCAATACCTTACCGCCAGCGTCGGAGAGCATGCTGTGCTTCGCCATGACCGTCCCAATATCGGCTGTAGGTTCGAAGAACGGCGCGCCAGAGAGCGAATCCGTATTCAGCCAGAACCATGTCTCACCGGTGACAATGATCAGGCAGGCAGTAATTGCGGCGGGAGAAATGTAAGTGCGAATATTCATCACAGACCAGTTCTGTTGTAGCATCTAAAACTGAAAGTAAATGAACGCCGTCGCATCCCAGCGCCCAATGACCATGATGGCTGCGTACGCCCCGACATAGCACGCCACGCGAACTGGAGCGGGCCACCGAAATACCGGGAACTGATTGCCGTTGCGATACTGTATGATTTCTACTGCAGTCAGAGGAACGACAAGTGCGAGTAAGTATGCTTTCGGTGGCAGCGAAAATGCAGACCACCGCAGCAGTGTTTCTGCAAACAGCCATGCGTCGGTGACGGAGGCCGCTCGAAACAAAACCCAACCCGCACAGACCAGATGAAACATCAGAATGGTCTGCAGGAAACCGGGCAGCCGATTGATGCGTTCTGTACCCAGCAGGCGATAGGCAGAAAGCAGAGCGGCATGAAACGCCCCCCATGCCACAAACGTCCATGCGGCTCCGTGCCACAAGCCCGACAGCAGCATCGTGACGAAGATATTCCGATAGCTGGCCCACGTCCCATTGCGACTGCCTCCCAGAGGAATAAACACGTAATCCGTGAACCAGCTTGAGAGGGAGATATGCCAGCGCCGCCAGAATTCACTCGGTGTTTTGCTGAGATAGGGAACATTGAAGTTGACCATCAGTTCAATGCCCAGCAGCTTTGAACATCCTCGCGCAATGTCGGTGTATCCGGAGAAGTCGCAGTAGATCTGCCAGGCAAATGCGTAGATCGTGACAAGCGCTGAAACAGTGTTGAGTTCACTGACGTTTCCGAAACCCCAGTCGGCGATACGGCAGAGATTGTCGGCGACGACGACTTTCTTGAAGAATCCCCAAAGGATCAAATACGCGCCTTCGAAACAGGCATTCGGAGTCACAGTGCGTGGATTCAGGATCTGCGGAAGCAGATTGGTCGCGCGTTCGATCGGGCCGGCGACGAGTTGCGGAAAGTAGCTGATGTAAAGTGCATAATCGAACAGGTTCTGTGCCGGAATCAGTTTGCCTCGATAGACATCGATCGTGTAGCACAGCGTCTGGAACGTATAGAACGAAATTCCTACAGGCAGTACGATCTGCAGTACGTGGGACGAAGCCGGTAGTCCTGCCCACTCCAGCAGTCCGGTTGCACTGCTCACAAAGAAGTTGAAGTACTTGAAAAACAGCAACGCACCGCCATTGACTGTGATACTGAGCAGCAGCAAACTTTTTCGGACTTTTGGGTCGCTGCTTCTGGCGATGTATCGGCCACAGTAAAAATCGACAACGGTTGATCCAATGATCAGGAACAAACATCGCCAGTCCCACGCTGCATAAAATATGTAGCTGGCCACAAGCAACTGCCGGTTCTGCCACCGATGGTTCAGTTGGTGATACAGCAACAGCATCGCAGGAAAGAACAGTAGAAATTGAAGTGAGTTAAATAACATGATGCAGGTTTCGGATAGCCGGGAAACAGCGTGCCTATTCAACAATTTTGAAGACGTGAATTAACGGCAATGCGTGCCACGGATGATCGGGTGTTGTACCGGCGTTCGGTTGACTGACGTAAAGCAGAGAGTGTTCTTGGTCATACGCGACGCCGCCAACATCGCGATAGCATCTAGGAAACAAATACTGATCAAAGCCGCCACCTTCTGAGGTACTCGTCCAGCGCATCCATGGTTGAACATCGTTAGGACTCATCGCTCCGTGAGCGACATGAATCAGACTTGCGGGCGAGTAGAAGTAGACCTGCGACTCGTACGGTGTGCCATGATAGCCTTTGTTTTCATCGCAATCTTCCACCCGAGCTAGGCCATAGTAGACTTTGCCGAGCGCCTTTTGTCCGATGATGATGACGGTTTGTTTATCTCCCAAAGTTAGCCATGCGCCGCCGCCCCAGCGATCTGCCGGATGGTGTTGATCAAGGGGTTGTTTCATCGGGTACCACGCAAGTGGTAGCATTTCGATGGCACTTTCCGAAGGCAATTGATGCGGCAGGTTGTAGGCAAACATCGAAGGGCCATGGCTCGAATTCTGCAGACCGGTTGCGGTCCACAGCCCGGAGACCAGATTCTTGCCGCCGAACCACTTGTCTGATTCGACTTGCGGAATCTGAAAAATATAACCTGCGTGTTTGTCAGAATGACAGTCCGGTGCCGTTGACGCACCGTTGCCGAGATGCCACGGACCTTCCGCGTCGGATTGGCTGAGATCAAGCGGGCAACTGCCATGTGAAGCCGTGTCAAATTCGCCAGGGTTGTAGTAGATGTGAGTCGTCCAGTGCAGTCGATCGCCGACAACCTGCAGTCCGCCTAAGCGGAAATCGGACCCGTTGAGGGCGTCAGCCAGATCCTGCATGATGCCGTGCGTGACATCCGCAAACGGCTGCAACATTTGTGCACGGGGCAAATCTGAGGCTCGTTTCAATGAGGACAGAACTGGTTTTGGGATAGAGATTTCCGCCACGCGCTGATGCTGCGAATGTCCCGCAAGAATTAACGAACCGGACAGAGTCGTTTCGGTCTCGGGGCGCTCAGGATCGGGACGAAACGCAAGTACGCCCGAAGAATACGCAAAGGAGTTGACGTTGTCTTCGAAATGCGGCGGTATGAAAGCACCCATGTATTCGAAATTTCCGGGAGTGATCATTTCCGGATGCAGACGAGCGCTGTGTCGCTGTGATTTTGGCCACGACTTCACTTCCTGCGAGATCACGTCAGGAACGGGGCGTAGAACCGTGACGGTCTGGTCGGTGGGCTCCTGCGCCGATGCAGCGACTGTCTCATGCACTGTTGTTTGTGTCGTTGCATTCACTTCACGATGAATCAGCCAATGCTGATTGTCCTCGCGAAATAACTTCACGCCCAGAATCATCAGGCCAGCCATCAGAACTGGAGTCAGAATTAGATTCAGGTTGCGCATGGTGAAGGCTGGTGTTGATATCTAATGGCAGAAATCAGCGTTTTGACGGATTCCTCGCATCCCATTATGGGCGCGCAGGCTCCTCCGGCTGGATTCAAATATAAGTCTCAGATCAGACGGGTGAAGCCGCACTGATTCAGACGAGTTGCAAAAGCGACACGGATCAGGCAATGATTGTCGGTTGTAGAGGATGTGCTCAAAATGCCGGGAACGGCGAATTCTACCGGACGCGATCGCTCAACGCTTTATTCCCGTAACATTGACGCCGCTGCCGATGAGCAGATTGTGTTCGTAAGCCCAGCGATAGAACCCTCCGGATTTTTCAGGAGGCAGCACAGTGAGGTCGGTGAATCCCGCTTCGTGAAACCAGACACTCAATTCATCCACGGTGTGATGGTACTGGTATTTTGGAGCCCACCAGTCGAACGTATCGCAGACACGATTTTCGTAACTCGGGTGAGCGCTGAAGTTGATGATCTTGTTGAGCGATTTGTTAACGATGGGCAGGCCACCAAGGACTGCTCCGACATGGCAGAACGGCATCAGAACCGATGACCGCATTCTCGTGGTAATCGCCCGCAGACCGGAATTCATGATCTCCTGCCACCATTGATTTTTTCGATAAAGCCAGACCGAATACCGACCTCCTGGCTTGACCATTGCTGCGACCGCGTCAAACACCGACCGCGTGTCCGCATCGTGATGCATTACACCGATCGAGAATACAAAATCGAACGAGGCCGGTTCAAACGGCAGATGCTTCAGATCGGCTTGTACGAAATTAATATTGGGAAGATGGCTGCACAACTGACGGGCCTTTTCAACGGCTCGCGTATGATCGGCACCGAACACTGTTGCCCCGGCTTCACCGCAGATCTTTGCATATCGGCCTCCCCCGCAGCCTGCGTCCAAAATTACTTTCCCGGCGAGGTCACTCAGCGGAAACCCTGTCTTCGCCGCGAACGTCTCGCGGTCTTCATCATCGTGAGCGACCTCAAAACTGGTCCACTGGTGGCCGAAGCTTTCCAAATGTTCGTCCGTGACAAAACGCGGAATACCATCCGCGACTTTCCACGAACGATTCAAATCCTGTGTTTGCAGTTTCGTGCCGTCGTCTGACAATTGCAGCGGCAGACCGCGTTCCGGATCTCGAAGCGCTGATAACAGATTGGCAGAGAGCATGAGACGATGTTCGCGCATGGTTTGAAAAATACTCGGAGGGCTGACGCCCTGCCATTCGCCTTTGGAATGCGGGCGAAGCCCGCGTTAAGGATAAAGCATCAGAATTCAATTTCCATCAGATCTTCAGCCAGTACTGTTTCAGGAAAGATCGCGCGAATGCCGTTGAGTCCCACAGGGTCGCTGTCGGGGCGTTGTGGATCAACGTGAACGAGGTACAGACGCTTCACCTGTGCCGCTTGGGCGAGTTTTGCGACATTCGATGACGAACTATGCCCTGTTTTTTGAGCCCAGTCGTCCAGTTCATCTGGAAAGTAACACTCGTGAATGAGCACATCGACGCTGTGGACAAAGTCTGCATAATTCCCCGGTGCTGTGGTGTCGGTGATATAGGCCAAAGATTTTCCTGGCCAGTCCAGGCGAAATCCCACCGATCCGCCGGGATGTTCCAGCGAAATCCATGTGAGTTTTCCATTGTCGGGCAAAGCAATACTGCCAGTCAGAATATGCCATTCAAAGTCCGGTTCAACGGGAAACAATTCCTGCGCCAGCAGGTGAGTTCGAACCGCGTGCAGCGTGTCTTGTGTGCCAAACACACGCACTCGTTCAAGATCACCTCGCATCAGCGGGACAAGAATAAAGGTGAGACCGCAGACATGATCCAGATGAGCGTGTGTGAGGAACACATCCAGCGTCGATGACTGGATCGCGTTCTGCACGCGAAAAAAACCGGTACCTGCGTCCAGCGCGACTCCAGCATCCGGCAGCAGCACACTGGCAGTGTGGCGACGTTCATTCGGGTGGTAGCCACCAGTGCCAAGAAAGACGACTCGCATGGGCAATCAGACGTAACGGACGATGGAAAACGGATCGAATCGACGGAGATCACAGCAAGCGGCAGTTTAGCAGACTCCGGTCAGAAACCGATGTCAACGTAACTTCGATGCAGAAGTCGTCGAATCTGTGCCGATCGCAAACAGATGGTGTTCGCCTCGGATGAAGATCTGCCCGTTGGAAATCGCGGGCGAAGCGTAGCTGTATTCCCCGAGCGGATTTCGGTGCAGAACATCCATTTTTGCACCTGGTTTTACGACAGCCATGATTCCGTCGTCTGCAGGGAAATATGCCAATCCGTTCGCAGTCACAAGCGACGCACTGTAGTGGTTCCCAAGTCGGTCCTGCCACAGTCGATTCCCATTCGACGTATCAAAGCAGTTCACTGTGCCTCGATCATCTGCAACAAACAGCTTATCTTCAATCAGGATCGGCGAGGGAACATAGCATTTCGCTTCTTCGCTGCTCCAGACAACATGGGTTTGTGTCACATCGCCTGACCCATCCGGGCGAATCGCCATCACATGGTGAGTAGGATAGCCAGCTGTCATGTAGAACTTCGCTCCGTCATAGACCATTGACGAAACGAACTGCTCCGTCGGTCCTTCAATCAGCCAGTTTGTGGATCCTGTCATTGGGTCAAGACTGACAATTCGTTTGCTGCCGCTCATCACCATCTGGTCTTTGCCGTCGATCGTTCGAATCAGAGGCGTGCAGTAACTTCGAATCTTGTACTCACGCGGAACTTTCCAGATAAGTTGACCGGTTTCCCGGTTCAAGGCAGCGACGTAAGAATCACCATCATGGTCCCCGTTGATCATCAGAAGATTTCTATAGATCACAGGCGAACTTCCAAAACCATGCGCGTTGATGAATCCTCCCGGCTCTGCGGACCAGAGTTTCTGCCCGTTCATGTCATACGCAGCAACCAGAAGTGTGCCGGGCGTCACTGGCCGAGGCGTTCCAACATTAGGTGCCGGAACTTCGTGGCCGTCTGTCACCAGAACCGTCACGTAGACCATCTGTCCGTCTGTCGCAGGAGTCCCCGACGCAAAACTATTGAGTGCATGTTTTGTTTCCAGAGGAGAAACGGCTACAGAAGTCTTCCAGCGAATGCTGCCGTCGTTGCGATTCAGGCACAACAGTATTCGTTCGTGACTGTCTTCAAGACACGTCGTCAGGAACAGACTGTTTTCCCAGACAATCGGCGATGAATGTCCTGTTCCCGGAATTTCAACCTTCCATGCAATGCCTTCGCCTGTTTCGCCATTCCATGCCACAGGGATCTGCATCTCTGCGGAAGTTCCGTCCCCTCGAGGCCCACGCCAGCACGGCCAGTTTTCCGCCAGAACGCTGCCACTCAACGTCAAGCAAATGAGTAAGCTCAAACTTCGGATCATCGTTCAACCTTCAATGCAATGGAGGTACTGACGGTCTGGCAGGCAGTCTTTGCACGCAAATTCATTCCGATCACGTGCCATGCAACAGCATCGTCGAAGTTTCCCACGCCGCCGTCAAGCGCCGTTCAGTATGAGACTCCGCGTCAATGTCCACGCAGCATTAACGCCGCACGCCATTGTTCCTGAGATTCATCAAGTGGCGGATAGGGCGGTTTACTGTAGTCAACCGCACCGCGTCGGTAAGGGCCTCCGTCATAGGCTCGATTGAAGGCCGTCTGCAGACTGAGTGGGACAGCCGGCTCGTTCTGGCGCAACGGAACAGCAATCACAGGGAGCCGTTCGCAAATTGAGATCGGATGCATGTCTGCTCCCGATCGGCTCCATGATCGACTTGTCACGACGAGGTAGTCGGTGGCGATTCCCAGATCGTCAAGGTAATCGTCGATGATATCACTGCGTTCCCATGTTCGCTGACCGTTCCTTAGGAGGTCGATCTCGATCAGTGAAGTCGAAGATACCGTCAGGATTTCTTTCATTCGTTGAACATAGTGATCGCGATCGGCTCCGGATCGCTTGTTCGCCGGGCTGAGGATTTCGATCAATGTCACAACTTCGTTAGCAGTCTGTGTATTGCGAATCGCGACAGACGTAATCGTGACAGGCTCATCAATGAATTCGACTCGTATTCCAGTCGAGACTTCAAGTTCTTCTTCGACCGCGACTGCCACGCCACCTCCATCTTCCTGTGACGAACCCCGCTTTCGGCCGGACTCGATAATTGCGACATCGGGAGCAATGATTCGCTTTGCGGCTCGAATCCCGAGTTCTGATCGAGCTTCCAATTGAGCAAAGTAATTTTTGGGCAATTGTTGGTTCAGCATTCGCCGGATCTCATCGGCGAGCGAATTATGAAAGTCTGGCCAAATCCAGGGCGCTTCGAGATACGGGTCCATTCCTGGAAAAACTGATGGCATACCCACTGACTCCCTGAAGAATGCGAATTCGCTACTCCCAAATTATACTCTGCGAGTACTGTTCGCATCCACTACATCGAATCAAAAAAGTTGTCACCTGTTTGATGCCGGACTGCTGTGCGTGCTTCCACCGTGATTTGAAATGTTAAATCTCAGATTTGTAATGGCACTACGTCAGCTTCCGTTCACGAATCCAGTCCGTGTGGAACTTCTCGCCGCGTGGCTTGTCGGTGCGTTCGTAAGTATGAGCCCCGAAGTAGTCGCGTTGAGCCTGCAGCAGATTCGCTGGCAAACGACCGCGACGGTAGCCGTCATAGTACGTCAATGCGGCACTGAAGCCGGGCACCGGCAGGCCGAGCTGGATTGCGGTCGAGACGACTCGACGCCACGCTGGCTGAGCGGTGCCAATGGCCGACTTGAAGAAGTCGTCCAGCAACAGATTTTCCAAAGACGGATTTTTGTCGAAGGCTTTCTTGATATCTTCGAGGAAGCGTGACCGAATGATACAGCCACCCCGCCACAGGTAGGCGATCGGGCCGTTCTGTAGTTTCCAGCCGAATTCTTTGGCAGCAGCGTCAAGCTGAACATAGCCCTGAGCATAGCTGCACAGCTTCGACGCATACAGAGCCTGCTTGACGTCATCAATAAACTGCTTCCTGTCGCCGGTGAACTTAGTATCCGGGCCGGACAACACAGCTTCCGCTCGGACGCGAGCGTCTTTCTGAGCCGACAGGCAGCGAGCGAACACGGCTTCTGTGATCAGTGTGGTTGGCACGCCAAGATCCAGAGCATGTTGGCTCATCCACTTGCCCGTGCCCTTTTGGCCAGCAGTGTCCAGAATCAGATCGACGAGATCCTTGCCCGTTTCCTTGTCCTTCACGGTGAAGATGTCACGAGTAATCTCAATCAGATAGCTTTCGAGTTCGCTGTTGTTCCATTCTTTGAACACCTGATACAGTTCCGCATTGGTCAGCCCGATGCCGTACTTAAGGATGTAATAGGCTTCGCAAATCAACTGCATGTCGCCGTATTCAATGCCGTTGTGAACCATCTTCACATAGTGCCCGGCACCATCGTCACCGACCCATTCGCAGCATGGAATGTCGTTGTTTGGTCCTACCTTTGCGCTAATCTTCTGAAAAATGTCTTTTACGAATGGCCATGCTTCCCGATGACCTCCAGGCATGATGCTGGGGCCTTTCAATGCTCCCTCTTCCCCGCCCGAAACACCAGTGCCGATGAATCGAAATCCCTCTGCCGCCAACTGTTTGCTGCGTCGATTGGTATCAACGTAATCCGCATTGCCGCCGTCTATGATGATGTCGCCTTTAGACAGCAGTGGCTTCAACTGTTCAATCACGGCATCGACCGGAGCCCCCGCCTTGACCATGATCATCATACGGCGAGGTGATGCAAGACTGTTGACGAACGCCTCTAACGTGTCATAGCCCTTAATGCGATCCGCCGTTCCCTCTTCAACAACTCCAGGCGGACGACTGCCAAGACCACTCACGAACTCATGAGTGGTCTCAGTCGTCCGGTTGTAAACGCCGACAGAAAAACCTTTATTGGCCATGTTCATGACCAGGTTCTGTCCCATGACGGCAAGGCCAACAAGGCCGATATCGTGTTTTGACATTGTGAGTTGAAACTTTTTCGAAAAAAGATCAGGGAAAACATGGAGTAAACGAGGTTATTCGAAGATCTCGATAACCGCGATGTGGAGTCCCGGCAGATCAGTCCCGCCGAGCAGAGAGGAACCACTGGCAAACATCTCAGGAACATGGCCATTCCTGTGAACAACAACCGTTCGGAAATGAGGGTCAACGATCCAAACCAGAGCAACACCCGCCTGCAGATACAGGTCCACTTTTTGCTGGACAGCCAAATTCTTGTCGCTTGGCGAAAGAATCTCCACAGCCAACACCGGCGTGCCAGCAATGTACGGAGAATTTGGAGTCAGGTTCCGGACAACCTTTTCAGGGAAGACCGCAACGTCGATTCCGACGGACATAGTTTGTCCGGTCAATTCACAACCTACCTCGCCTGAATGGACCTGACACGTTACCTCCGACGATCTCCGCCAGGCATTCAGCAAATATGCCAGATTTGCTTCGGACAATGAGTGCTGATGATTTCGTTTCGTCATATCGTCACCTGGATCAGCTTCATCAATGACCACGCCATTCAGCAGAATCAGACTGGACACTTCGGGCAAATTTAATGCTCGAAATTCCTCCAGAGTCATTCTCGTGCCGGTCTTTGGCAACGGCTGTATCTCAGTTACGGACATTGCAAAACCTCAGGCCTGCGGACGAAAACTTCGGAACTTGTTTCAAGACTCTTCCCGGCGTGGGCTACGCCCTCGCCCCAAAATACTCCGGCGGTGCCGTCGGCTCGATTCCGACGGAGACCGTTGGCGCATAATGCAATATCAGCAATCAGAGAATAGCGCAGTCCGATTTTTGGATTGGCCGATTTCGGAAAGTCATGACCACAGTGCGAACAGGCGATTGCCGTAGCCAGCATCTCGCCGTTGCATTTCGGACAATAAGCCATTTCGTCCTCAAGTTTCCGAATGTGAAGTCCGGCATTTTGGAAATGCCGGGTTTCTGAAATTCATCAACTATCGCTGCACACGAGCCGAACCGCCAGCGGCTACACCTTCGACTTCTTTAATCGTCGCCATCGTTGTGTCGCCAGGATACGTCGTGAGCAGTGCGCCGTGAGCCCATCCGAGGTCGAGCGATCTTTGAGGATCTTTCCCGGTGAGCAGACCATAGAACAGGCCTGATGCAAAACCGTCGCCCCCGCCGATGCGGTCGATGACGTCGAGTTCACACTGTTTGGCTTTGTACGTCTTACCGTCCAGCCAGAGTACGGCACTCCAGGTGTGACGGTTCGTGGAATGCACTTCCCGCAGCGTTGTCGCTACGGCCTTCACGTTTGGCAGCTTGGTGGCAACTTCTTCCATCATGCCAAAGAAAGCTGTTGGGTCCAGCTTCGATGAATGCTCGACGTCTTGGCCCTTCAGCCCGAGTCCCTTCTGCAGGTCTTCTTCGTTTCCGACCAGCACATCAACGTGCTCAACGATCCGGAGAAGTGTGTCCTGAGCCTTATCAAGACCGCCACTGATCTGCCACAGTTTGGCTCGATAGTTCAGGTCGAACGACGTGACGGCACCGGCCGCCTTTGCCGCCTTCATGCCTTCTATAATGACTTCGGGCGTCGTTGGTGAAAGTGCCGCAAAAATTCCTCCGCTGTGAAACCAGCGCACTCCGCCTGCAAAGATTTCGCTCCAGTTGAAGTCACCGGCCTGCAACATGCCGGCTGCCTCGTTACTGCGATTGTAAAAAACGACGGGACCACGCACGCCGTGTCCCTGATCACTGTACACCGTCGCCATGTTGGGTCCGCGGACTCCGTCGTGTGCGAACTTCTTGTAAAACGGCTTCACGCCCATCGCCCGGACACGTTCTGCAATGAGGTCACCCAACGGATAATCCACCATCGCCGTCGCAATGCCGGTCTTCAGTTGAAAACAATCCGCAAGGTTCGCCGCGCAATTGAATTCTCCGCCGCTCACATGAATCGCCAACTGATTGGCTTTGCGGAACGGGATGATGCCCGGATCCAGTCGATTGACAAGGGCTCCCAGCGATACAAGGTCCAGCGCACCGGACTGAGGGACTTTCAACATGAACATTTTCCTTGGTAATTCAATGGCGAACTGCTGACCTTCAATGAAATGACGGGCTTACATCGTAGGGTTTTTGGCGTTTCATTTCAAAACAACTGCCGAACGTTAAAATACCATTCCCATTCGAGCCAACGATTTCCAGCTGACTTTTCAGCGAGGGTGACCGGTGAGTGGCGCCAATCCGCTGATGTTTCTAACTTTCCTGTTCGAGGCCTGGCCCATGCAAATTCTGCCACGAATCTTGATTCTCATCGCCCTGTATCCGCCAGCATGCGTGATGGCTCAGGAACCCAGACTTCTGCCCGCAGCAGCACCCGCTGTCAATTCGCTGATTTCGCGGATCGCGTTTGGTTCCTGTTCGAATCAGGACGATCCAATGCCCATCCTCCGTACAGTTCTCGAATGGGAACCTGATCTGTTTGTGTATCTCGGCGACAACATCTATGGCGATACTCGTGACATGCAACTGCTGGAAGCGAAATACGCTAAGCTCGCCGCAAAGAAAGACTTTCAGGCTCTGCGAGCCGCGATACCTACGATCGCCACATGGGATGACCACGACTACGGCGACAATGATGCAGGCAAGGAATTTCCGTTCAGGAAAGAATCCAAAGAAATCTTTCTCACGTTCTGGAACGAGCCCACACCCAGCCCGCGCCGCGAGCGGGACGGAATCCACACGAGCTACCGCTTTGAAGACGCGAAGCTCGGCAAGACGCTGCAAATCATACTGCTGGACACGCGAACCTTTCGAGATCAGCCGTTGAAAAATCCATTTCCGTCATGGAAGAACGATTACCTGCCCGACACCAATCCTGATAAGACAATCCTTGGAGCAGATCAATGGGGGTGGTTGAAAGAGCGACTGAAAGAACCCGCCGACCTGCGAGTGATCGGCAGCAGCATTCAGTTTGGGCATGAATACAACGGATGGGAATCATGGACCAACTTTCCAATCGAACTGATGAAGATGGTCAATCTGATCACCGAGACCAAAGCCAACGGAGTCATCTTCATCTCCGGCGACGTTCATTGGGGCGAGCTTTCCGTTCTGAAAACTCCCGACTGCTATTCGCTGCATGATCTTACGGCGAGCGGTCTGAATCGCGACTGGAGCAACGTCGAACCCAACCAAAACCGCCACGGAGACGCCTGCAGCGATTTCCATTTCGGGATGCTTGACATCGACTGGTCTGAGGACCCGTCTGTTCAACTACGTATCCACGACATGACTGGACGCGGTCGAGTCCGAAAAACGGTGCGGCTGAGTGATCTGCAGTTTTGATTCCAGGCCATTGAAAAATTGTTTCACAGGAGAACCCAATGCGAGAGTACGAAGTCCTTTATGAAACCATCGAAGACGGCTGGATCATGGCCTCGGTTCCGGATCTGCCAGGTACAGTCACTCAGGGGCAAACCATCGAAGAAGCTCGAGTGAACATTCGGGAAGTAATTGAATTGTTGCTCACCAGCTATCGCGAGAATGCGTTTCAGCAGGCTTCCCCACATGTTGTGCGTGAAGTGGTTACGATTGCGAAATTACACCTATGACAAAACTGAAAACCTGCATAAAACGAATACTTTTCTGGGGCGGAATCTTCTGCTCCATCCTGTTCGCGGTTGTCGGCTCAGTCTATTGGTGGTGGTTCAACGCACCGCACCAATTGACGGCCGATGTTGTTTACGGCCAGCGAGACAACCAGCAACTTCTGCTGGATGTTTTTAAGCCGCCGGAGTCGAATGGCGCGGGCGTAATTTTAATGGTCAGTGGAGGCTGGAAATCCGGCCCCGGTTCCGTGAAGCCGTTCCTGTTCGCGCCATTTTTGCGACGCGGCTATACGGTATTTGCCGTGCGCCACATTTCGCAGCCGGAGTGTCTGATAGGTGACATCGTTGCGGACATGCATCGATCAGTGCGTTTCATTCGCTATCATGCAAAGGATTATGGTATCGACGGAAATCGACTTGGTGTCATCGGAGGCAGTTCAGGGGGGCATTTGTCTCTGATGCTGGGTACTCGCGGAGGCCCCGGGCCTCAGGATGCCGAAGACGCAATCGATCGCGAATCCAGCGCTGTGCAGTGCGTTGCCTGTTTTTATCCGCCAACCGATCTGCTGAACCTTGGGAAATCGACAGAAAATCCCGGAGACGGTGGACCACCGAAAAGTTTTCGCAAAGGCTTCGGGCCAAAAGCCGAATTGATGGACACCTGGAAGATTCTCGGTCGAGACCTCTCGCCGATCTACCACATCACGCCTGCCATGCCGCCAACATGTATTGTTCACGGCGAAGCTGACACGCTTGTGACAGTCGATCAGTCACAACGATTCGCCGACAAGGCTGTGTCACAGGGCCTGATTGTTCGCCTCGAAACCCGCCCCGGCAAAGAACACGGCTGGCCGGCAATGATACTGGACATACCTCGCTTTGCGGACTGGTTTGATGAGCACATGCCGAGCAAGTAATGAGGCCACTCCCGTCCAGAAATGAATCCGGCGAGCGGAGTGGCGTGAGCCTACCGGTACCTCGTTTTTTGTACCGGCAAGCTGACGCATGCCGCTCGCCAATTTTTTCACTCATGAATGCGTGGAGGATACTTGTCACACGCTTTCAAGCGCCTGCTTCAGATCAGCGATCAAATCGTCTACGTGCTCCAGTCCTACGGAGACTCGTACAGTTTTTTCAGTAATCCCGGCGCGGGCTCGCGCTTCTGCAGTCATTGAGGCATGGCTCATGGTGACGGGGAACGAGATCAGGGATTCAATCCCGCCCAGCGACACACAAACGTCAAACAATTTTGTCTTCATACAGACTCGCTCTGCGATCTCGCGGCCGTCTTTCGTATCAAACGACAGCATTGCTCCGGGACCACGTTGCTGCGTCTTCGCCAGTGCGTGCTGTGGATGCGATTCCAGTCCTGGGTAATAGACTTTTTCAATCAGCGGATGGTTCTCCAGAAAGCGTGCGATCTTCATCGCGTTCGCCTGTTGCGCTTCCATGCGGCATCCCAGTGTTTTAATACCACGCAGGACGAGCCATGCATCGAAAGGGGAACACGCAAGCCCCAGTGCGTTGCAGATCCAAGCGATGCGATCGGCATGTTCCTTTGATTTTGAGACTACACATCCGCCCACAACGTCAGAATGGCCGTTGATGTATTTCGTCGTCGAATGCATGACGATGTCAATGCCAAATTCGAAGGGACGCTGCAGGTAAGGCGACATAAACGTATTGTCGCAAAGCGTAATTGCACCGTGTTTTTTTGCGAGTGCCGCGACAAACGCCAGATCGATAACTTTCAACAGCGGGTTGCTGGGCGTTTCGATCCAGACACCTTTGGTCGCTGGAGTGAACGCTGCCGCCAATTGTACGTGGTCGGTCATGTCCACGAACGTAAACGACAGTCCTTTTTCTGCCAGGAACTTATCGAACAGCCGAAACGAACCGCCGTACAGATCCGACGGTGCCACGATGTGGTCTCCCGGTGAAAATAACGCCATCGCGCAGTGCGTGGCTGACATGCCAGTCGAAGTTGCCACACATCCCACACCGCCTTCCAGCGCCATGATGTTTTCTTCGAGAGCCGCACGGGTCGGATTTCCGGATCGGGTGTAGTCGTATCCGGAGTTGCTTTCCAGGCTGTTCCAGTAAAACGTCGATGTCGGGTAAATCGGCGTCGTCACGCTGTTGTACTGCTGATCCTTATGAACTCCGCCGTGAATACACTTTGTTTCAAATTCCATGAGCCTGATTTCTGTATTGTGGAGATTAACCAACATCATTCCCGAAATTGTCTTGGTTCGCTTTCGCTGCGGAGCAGGCCTGCAGACGATTCGAAGAATCGACGTCGGCGATCGGGTACCTGACCTGACTGTGTCGATTGTTCTTCGAGGTCGTGCAGGTTTGCCTGGCACACACGGCAGCCGACAGTGTTCATATGAAATTCTATGTACGCAGCGGCGTCGGGAGAAAGCGTTCCCAGAAGGTAGCCTCCCAGCTCGGTCCGCACCGGGCAGCTCAGTCGCGATCGTTGCCAGATCTCACCGATTGTGTTTCCCCCCTGGTCCCGATGCCGAATGAGAACGACTACTCGCGCCCGCAGCGCACTGTCAGTGCGTAGCTGGCTTTCGAAAGCGGACATCCGCTCCGCTGGCAGCAATTCGTCCAGCCAGGCAGTCAGTTCACGGTCAGTCCACTGCATGAAAAAGTCCGTCATCGGAGGGAATAGTCTGCGTAAGCTATCTGGAACAGTATTGGATTTCCGCACAGATGCAGTCAATTTCGTAGTCTTGCCGATCCGAAGAACGTGAGAATACGATCGAACCAGCCGCCTTGCTCGAATAGGATACGTAAGCTAGATTCGCAAATTCCAGTCGCAATGCCGTGGCATTTGTGATCTCACTGTTCCAGGAGCCGGAACCGTCTCTTGCCAAAGACAATCTGACTGTGTTGTATCGCCCGTTCCACAATTCTGATCCCCCAAAGCTGCATCAACTGTGGCATCAGTGCGCTTTGGGGCCGAACGCCGCCGAAGGGTTTTCGTGCGATGTATTCGAGCTGTTTGCGTGCTCGCAGCCTTACTGGGATCCGCGTGGCATGATTGTCGCTCAGGATGAAGTCTCTGGGCGGATCGCCGGATTTGTTCATGCCGGGTTTGCTCCAAACGCAGACCAAAGCGGACTGGATCACAGCAAGGGGACGATTTGCGGACTGATGGTGCATCCGGATTTTCGCCGACGCAAGGTCGGATCTGAACTGGTTCGCAGGGCTGAAGACTACCTTCGGTCCAAGGGAGCGAAATCCGTAGTCGCTGGCGGTGGCCCGGAACAGAACGCTTTTTACACCGGAATCTACGGGGGACTCGATCCGTCAGGATTCTGCATGAAGTCCGCCACCTGGCCACAGTTTTTTCAGTCCTTCGGATATAACGAACCCAAAGAAATCCTCATCTTGCGGCGTGACCTGGTTCGCAGTAAAGATCCTGTGAATGCCAAGCTGCTGCGTCATCGTCGCCACTTGAATCTGGTGATCACTGATCGTCCGACGAATGAGTCATGGTGGTGGTTCGTGCGGTACGGGCATCTGGATTCGCTCAGATTTGAACTGCACGAAAAGGGCACTGAAAATATCGTGGCTTCCGGCCAGATTATTGGCATGGATCTGTATATCCCAAAATGGGGCGTGCGAAGCGTCGGTATCCGCGAAATCTATGTGCCTGAGTCTCAACGACGCCACGGATACGCTCAGGCATTACTGCTGGAAATATGCCGTCGCCTTAAGGGAGAATCCGTTGAAGTCGTTGAGGCGCATGTTTTGCCGGACGACAAGGTAATACTTGATCTGTGCAATTTGGCAAAATTCGAAGTGACTGATCGGCTTATTACGTTTCACCGGTTGCTGTAGTCGATCTTTTCTGAGGGGGGCGCCGGAAAAAAACTGGTATGACGTACATGTCGCGGAGATACAGGTTATGGCGATTGAATTTAACTGTCCGTATTGCACCGCGACAATTCGAGTGCCGGATGCGTATACAGGGAAGCAGGGGCGGTGTCCGAAGTGCGATACGAAGTTACTGATTCCCGGTGTGCCGTTGCCAAATCAGACAATGGGTGAAGAACCTACGACTGCGGGACAGTCGGCAGTGGCTTCGCAGCCCCTGGGAAAGCCTAGGGCTGTCAATGGATCGCCTCCGCTGCCTGCCGGACAGATCCCGAATGGACTCGGCGAAAATGTCGCTGGCTCGGACGATCCATTTGCCATTCGTCAGGTCCCGACGTCCGCTGTTAAATCGCGACACCGAAGAGCGCGGCGACGACCAAGTCGGACGCTGGTGATCGGGGTTCCAGTAATCTGTTTTCTAATCCTGTTCGGCATCATTGCGTACAGTCTGACAGGAAGTCTGCCGCAACTGCATGGAGAACTCATTGGTCATCGGCTGGAAGGTTTGACGCATCCCAGGTCCACGATTCCTTGGAGCGATATAAGTCTCAGTAAAGATGACCGCAAGATTCTGCAGGATGCACTCTCGACGCAGCCGGAATCGCTCACAAGCCAGGTCTTAGCCTGTCGTCTGTTGGCGAACGACGACGGTATTGTTGTGACGTTGGCTGCTCAACCTGAAAGTCAGTGGATCATGGTCGATGTGCGAAGTGAAAAACCGTTGGCGATCTGGCGGCGAAAAGAGGGCCCGCAGCTGAATCGCTTTCGTCTGGACGAACTGCGAGCTGCCGTAAAGCAGTATGCGAAAGACAAACTTCTGAAAATCAATGGCGAACAAATTGCCATCGACGCGATGGCCGTGCGTGACAAGGTTGCTCTGAATGCCAGCTGCCTTTCGTTCAGCTATGCGATTCAGGCCATCGCCGACTCTGCGATCTTTCCTTGCGCCGCCGAAGATGAATTGGGGCAGTTGTACTTTTGTCTGCCTAGGACAATCCAGAGTTTCAAGATCCAGGGGCGGACTCTTGCAAACGGTTCGCCTAGTTTTCATGGCGATTACACGGTAAGGATCTCAGAAGAAACTGTAGCGACGGGCACGGGCACAAAGTCTGCTGCCGACGACAGTAGGCCGGAAACGCCGATCCCAGAAGCCGAACCAGAAATGTCGGACGAGAAACCTGAAACATCCGAACCGGATACTGAGACGAAAGATTCGAAATAGATGAACCGCACGGCAGTTGCGCAAGTTGTTTTGTACTTGCCTGTTGTGCGATGGAAGGATTGCGAAAAAAAACACAAGGACGCACAAGAAATAAGGCCCAACTATAGAAGTCAGCGGCCGAGACGAACGAGCGAAACTTTTTGTGCCTTTTTCGTGGCCATCTGCTGTGAGTTGCGGGCTTCGCCCGCAACCCAGACAACTATCACCCAACAGCAGATAATCGGTGAACACCCGCGTCACTTGTCCCCTCCGGATTTTCCACCCGGAAACCCGCCATCATGACGGCCTCCCAGGCGATTACGAAGTCAACAACTGAACATTTGGTCGCTGCACAATTCAACCGCCCGCCACTCCCCGCCAAGCGCCACGATTTCTCGCCACCGTTTACACGCTTGAGTCAGTCGTGCGTTTTCGTCGCTTCGCATCACGAAGTCGGTAGCTCTGGCGGGAGGCTTCGAGGATGTGGCAGCGGTGGGTCAGACGGTCGAGTGTCGCTCCCGTGAGTCGTTCACTGCTCAGCACCTCAGTCCAGTTCTCGAATGGCAGATTGGTCGTGACAATCAGGCTCTGACATTCGTAGGCCGAACTGATCACGTCGAACAGCAATTCGGACCCAATCTTGCTCGCTGGCACGTACCCAAGTTCATCCAGAATCAGCACGTCGAGTTTCGAGAATTGTTTTCGAAGTCGCAGCAGCACACGATCTTCCCGGGCTTCCATTAATTGCGTGAGCAATTCCGTCACCTTCACGTACCGAACACGCTTTCCCTGAGCACACGCTGCGATCCCAAGCGCCGTTGCGATGTGTGTCTTTCCAGTTCCCGAATTCCCCACCAGCAGCACATTTTCCTTCCTGTCGATGTACTCGCCACGCATCAACTCCGTCACCAGCACTTTGTTGATCGACGGCTGTTCTTTGAAGTCGAACGTATCGAGGGTTTTGTAGTTTGGAAACTCGGCTCCCTTGAGTCTCCGATCAGAGGCACGCTGCGACAGGCATATGCCGACGCCCCCGGTCAGGCAACTTTCGTCTGGAACATGGGCTACGCTGCACGAGGAGCCGCCGAAGAAATCGAACAGCTCTTTCGGGAATTATTCCCTGAGATTGCTGCAACCAGTCATTCCGGACGGGCATCTGCCGTCGCGAACCGAAAACCGTAAACTCAAAGGAGCCTTGTTAACAACCATGGCAGAAAGAAGAACACTCACCACCGCAATCCATTCCGGACCCAACGCTGATCCGGAAGTCGTGCGAGCTTTTGTCACGCAGGAAGCCACGCCGGTACCTTTATCGTCAGACGGTGCAAAGCCACCGACGGTCGTGTCGGCATCGTTTCAACCAGTCGGCCTGATCCCCATCACAGTTCGACTGCGTCCGGAAATTCCCGGAGCCCTCAAACGCGCCTCACTGGAACGCCAACTCGCCGCCGCCGACTTTTTCAGTCAGCAGGAAATCGTCGAACGCGCCCTCGCCGCATGGCTGCGCGAAAATGGCTGCATGAATTCGTAATTCGCCGCAATTGAATTCCATTGTTGGAACGGAAACGAGTGAAATTGAAAACCTCGTGAATGCAGAGCATTCGGAGGAATTGCTTCCTCGTTTCCGGCCAGGCAAGATTCATCCACGTTCGTTAGATTTCAGTGGGGGAACGGCTCACGTTGCCAGGAATTCCTAAACAAGCCCACTCTTCCCCGTTCGATCGTACGGGATTCTTTGCCTGCAAGAGCGGAACTGCGTTACCCTTCGCACGGACACTCAAGACAGAACGGTCTCCCGGTCCGCCCCTCCGCTGAAGGCCGAAGTAGTTGGCTACACTTTCCTCGTAAGATACTTTTATTCTCTATTCCATACCGGTTTATCCCGGCACACAATGTCACCTGGTATGCCCTTTTTTGATTCTTCAAAACTCCGTCAATCGATGGATGGCCTCGTATTTCCGTATTCCCCCCACGTGGATTAACTTCGGAGTTGCATGAACCAGAATATCTAGTAAATTTCGAACGTCGATAAAGGTCGGTCTTTCCTGAACTGTCTGTTTGAAAGGCAACCTTCTGCAGCCGGTCGCCTTGTTTCACATAGATTACAGCTCTTCCACTTCAGTGCTCAGATGGCATCCCATCGGGAGAGATTGGTTTCACATGAAGAGGGAGAAGATTCTTGATTGAGAGATATTTCAGGGCTGGAGTCAGGCTGAAATGGACTTTTCCAGCAGCAGTTTTTGGTGCATGGGATGGTGCGATCGTAGACAGCAGGAGTCCAACCCCTGCCATGATCTACGACGGTGTTGATGCTCAGTTGGTATCACCCTATACCAGTGTGACCACACTGGGGCTTGCGATGCGCACGCCTATCCAGTATCACTGGCTGGATTATGCCCTCGGCCAGACGGCAAGACTTCCAATTGGCCCCTACGATGTTCTGACAGGTGAGATGACTGGCTGCCTGATCACGCAATGGTCGTCTGCGGGAGTTCGTTTTGTCGGTCATGTCGGTACGGTTACTGACAAAGCACAGGAAAACAAAACGGTAAAAAATACGTTCGCGCGCGGTATGAGTGCTGATGTGCGAGGTTTCAACCCGGCTGCCGCGTGGGATTTCGGGGAGATTCAGACAATGCTGAGATCATTCAAAGCTTCCCCACAACCCAAGGTTCTGGCTCTTGTGACAACCGCAGGAAATTTCTACTCAATCGTGATGCTGCGGCTTCAGCCGGACGTGCGAGAACCTGGTCTTCAATTGGGCAGGGATTGGTGCGTTGGCGGTATCAAACAGGTTCAGCCGATGAATCGTGATACTTTAATCCTGGAGCTTCGCAAACTAAGAGACACATGACCCTTTTAAGACTCGGAATCGCAAAAGGGGACATTCTCAATGCGGTTCGGCAGGCCTTGTGCAGTGACAAGACAGGACGATGATTTTAGTCTCACATGGAAACGGTTGGGAGGTCAACAGGGTGCGATACTGGCCTGGTCAATTTCCTAAGTTGTTTCGGGTTGGTTGACTTGTCGTATTGGAGAGAATCACCGATCTCGGCCTTCATGGCTTGCGAAGCTCCTTTGAACAGATACTGCTCGTTGATAAACGTCACGCACTTTGAAACGACATGTTGGCATTCTTGCCACATTGCGATGTCCTCGGTGTACTCAGTCACCCAGGCAAGTTTGTCCTGCATACGATCTTCGCTGATGCACATGCTCATGTCGTAAAGCTTGACCCGGTGCAGGCATCGCCGATGCTTTTACTCC
>CANJQC010000083.1 GCA_947476295.1 Planctomycetaceae bacterium
CGAATGTCTGCTTGAACGAGCGGAACGGAAGTTC
Source organism: Planctomycetaceae bacterium (assembly GCA_947476295.1). Lineage (GTDB taxonomy): Bacteria > Planctomycetota > Planctomycetia > Planctomycetales > Planctomycetaceae > SXXK01. The sequence goes on from CANJQC010000083.1 coordinate 35, forward strand.
GATTCCCCAACGCATCGCATACAGTTTGGTCTTCCGTGACATTTGAGCCAGACTCCTTCCTGCACTGTATCCTTCTCAGTCCGCACACCACATGCGGGAGTCTGGCTGTTTTTTATATTCCCCTTTTTCCGCTACACCAGTTTTTTTCCTGCTAAAAATCCTTAACGGCGTTGGGCAGAGCGGCGGTGGCACGAAGGGGCAAATTGATGCGGGACCGGCTGCGAACGCAAAATCGTTGGGACGATCGCTTGAGGCTACGGCATTTCTGAATCCGAATTGGCGGCCTGCTGCAGCCATTTTGCAAGGTCTCGCTGAAGCAGCAGCAGGTTCTGGAAACGATCCCACGGAATGTCGATTCCGCCTTTGCCTGATTCGTCGTATTCCACCGCCGTCAGAATGACGTTTTGAAGTTGTTCATGGATACATGCCAGCAAGTCGGACATGCGGGCCTGCTGCAGTGTCGTGAGTCCGGCCGGCAACGGTGGACGTTCGCTGAAAAACAGGGGCGACAGCATATGATCACTGTTGATATTGTCCGCCAGACTGAAGTCGGCGTCCGACAATCCGCCTGCTGGCATTGATCGCCCGTGTGGCCCCTGGAGCGGCAACAGAGCGTCAACACTGACACCTAACTCATGCGCTCGTTCTGCAATCTCTTCATTACTGCCAAACAGCAACGTACAGCGCCCTAACTGCAAATGATCTCCCGGACGCAGAATCCGCAATTGAACGGGATGCCCGTTGATGCGACTGCCGTTGGTGCTGTTCAGGTCCGTAAAAATCACCTGCCCATGATCGTCCTGAATTTTGGCATGCAGGCGACTGATACGTTCGTCATTCAACTGCACACTGTTCACTTCCTCGCGCCCGATGGTGATCGGAGTGTGAAGGTTACGAAAAATGTGACCGCGTTCAAGGCCCTCAAGAACTGAAAGTGTGACGCTGGCCATTGCTGGTTGGTCTTTGACGAAAAGAGCGGTCAGGTAAATCGCTTCATGGCTTATAGCCCCAAAACATCGGCCATCGAATACAGGCCCGCACCCTGTGAAACGAGGTACTTGGCGGCGGTCAGAGCACCGTACGCATAACTGTCGCGGGTATGACCGCGCACAGTCATATCAATTGTTTCACCCATCATCCCGAACACGATCGTATGTTCGCCGACATTGTCACCGGTGCGCACAGCATGGTAACCGATCTCATTCAACGGTCGCTGCCCGATCCGACCATCGCGTCCATGCACATGTCGGTCCTGCCCCATCTGCTCCGCCACAATGCGACCGAACTGCAATGCCGTCCCACTGGGCGCGTCTTCCTTAAATCGATGATGTCGTTCGATGATTTCGACATCGACGCCATCCGTGTTGTTTCTGAGAACTCGAGCGGCTTCGGAGACCAGTTTCATCACCAGGTTCACCGCAACACTCATGCTGGGCGCCATGACAATCGGTATCGACTGAGCCGACGACAGGACGGCATCCCGCAGCTCTGCTGAGACGCCAGTTGTGGCGACCACGAGTGGAATACGGCGACTCTCACAAATCGCCAAAACCGATTTTAGTCCCTCCGGCGTTGAAAAATCGATGATGACATCCACATGCTGATCAAGTTCCACTGAGATGGGAACGCCTGCGTGGCCCGAGCCAGCAACGTCTCCGGCATCGCGTCCTAGAACCAGACTACCCGACCATTCCAGCGCGGCTGCGAGCGAGAGATCGTCATCCTTCATGGTCAGCGCGACGATCCGCTGTCCCATTCTTCCCCCAGCACCATTCACGCCGACTTTGAGCGGCATATTAAAAATTCCTGATCGAAACGAGTCTGTGTCAATAACGACGCAGTCCGAATTGTTGGTGTTGCGTTACAACGATTTTCGCTGTTCCACTGGTACGTAATTGCGTTCTGTCGCACCTGTATAAATCTGTCGTGGCCGATAAATACGGCTGGTTTCCTCGTCGCGTTGTTCACGCCAGTGCGACAGCCAGCCGGGCAAGCGTCCAATCGCGAACATCACGGTGAACATGTTTGTCGGGATTCCCATCGCACGGTACAGAATACCACTGTAAAAATCGACGTTTGGATACAGTTTGCGGCTTACGAAGTAATCGTCCTCCAACGCGATTTTTTCCAGATTGCGTGCGATGTTGAGCAGCGGGTCGGAGATTCCCAGTTCGTCCAGCACCTGGCCGGTCATCTTGCGAAGAATTGTTGCACGGGGATCGAAGTTTTTGTACACGCGATGGCCAAAGCCCATTAGTCTGAAACCGCTGTCTTTGTCCTTTGCCTTCATGACGTACTTCTTGTAATCGTCGCCGTCATCATGAATCATCTGCAGCATTTCCAGCACAGCCTGATTCGCTCCGCCGTGCAGCGGTCCCCACAGCGCACAGATGCCGGCCGAAATGGATGCAAAGATATTGGCGCGGCTGCTGGCCACGATTCGCACCGTCGAAGTGCTGCAGTTTTGTTCGTGATCCGCATGCAGAATCAGCAACATGTTGAGTGCCTTCACCAGCACTGAATTGATTTTGTATTCCTCCGCCGGCACGGCAAACATCATATTCAAAAAGTTGGCACAGTAGGGCAGATCATTACGAGGATAAATTGTGGGCTGACCAATCGACTTCTTGTAGGCGTACGCTGCAATCGTGCGAACTTTTGCAATCAGACGCACGATGTTGACGTCCGAATTATCGTCTTCTGTGCCCGGATAGTAGGTGGAGAGCGAGGCCACCATTGCCGACAGAATGGCCATCGGATGCGCATTTGGTGGAAATCCTTCGAAGAATTTTTTCATGTCTTCGTGGATCATGCTGTGATACGTCAACTGCCCTCGAAAGGCCTTCAATTGTTCAGCCGTTGGCAGCTGGCCGTAGAGCAGCAACCATGAGGTTTCAACAAAGTCTGAACGCTCGGCAAGCTGTTCAATCGGATATCCGCGGTATCGCAGGATTCCTTTGTCGCCGTCAATGAACGTGATGGAACTCTGGCAGGCACCCGTGCTGTTGAATCCCGGGTCCATCGTGATCGCGCCGGACTGACCGAGCAGTTTGGTGATATCAACCGCCGTCTCATGTTCCGTACCACGAATCACCGGCAGCTCGTAAGATTTTCCATCCAGATTCAAACTGGCCGTTGACATGTCACATATTCCCTGCGAGCAAAAATTGTTGGAGAAATTAGGATCTCAGGACATCAGCCAGAACCAAGCTGCAAATGCAATGCACAGTTCGGATTCCACAAACCGGATCCCGAAACTTTACCGAAGAGGACATTGTAATGGCAGTGTCCGCAGACTGCGCGAGTGTGAGCCGTGTGTTTGCCAGAAATGGAATCACGAGCCCGCCAAAAGTAAACTTAGCAGTGTTTCCCTGTGTTTTTTCAGAGTAAAGGTGCAGTCCGTGCCTTGTTTCCGGTGAATGCGAGTCAGCGGAGCGACGTTGCTCAGTCGCTCCATCGAATGAGACCCCCCGGATGGATCGTGGTTAGCCATCAAAGTGTTTTCGGCAGAAGCAGCCACTTTTGATCGAACGCATCGGCAGAGTTTGCCTGTGTTGATCCCGGCGGTGCGCTGGTTGCCTGAATTACCGGACTGCGGCCATTTTTTCAACCATGCGGTCTTGTCAGTGATCGCGTCATGAGATCTATGATTCGCGGCCCCGAAAATGATGTCGGGAACTCACAACCAAGTCCGCGATTGGAAACAGGAAGTTCGGCCATGCGTACGATTGCAGTAATGAATCAAAAGGGTGGTGTCGGAAAGACAACATCCAGCGTAAACATTGCCGCCGCTCTGGCGCGCGAAGGACGCCGTGTCTGTCTGCTGGATCTTGATCCGCAGGGACATGCGTCTTTTCATGTCGGTGTCGAAGCCGGACCAGACATGCCGACCGTTTACGACGTTTTTACACAGCAGGTAATGCTGGATGAAACTCGGCAATTGGTTGGTGAGAACCTGTCGCTTATTCCGGCAAACATCGATCTGGCTGCGACCGAAGTGGAACTGGCCGGAGTTTCAGGCCGAGAATTCTTCCTCCGAAACGCCATGCAGCACTGGAAAGAACAAAATCGTTTTGATTACGTTGTGATGGATTGCCCGCCTTCGCTGGGAATCCTGACCATCAACGCACTGACAGCAGCCAGTGAAGTCTTTATCCCGCTGCAGCCGCACTTTTTTGCGCTCCAGGGACTCTCCAAACTTTTCGAAACAACAGCTCTGGTCACACGCCGCCTGAATCGCGAACTGCGCGTCACCGGCATTCTGATGTGCTTGTACGAATCGGGGACTCGCTTGGCTGCCGACGTCACCGAAGACCTGCGGCAATTTCTCAGCAGCAGCGACGGTGATGCGCCGTGGGCGTCCGCTCAGATCTTCAGGACTCGCATTCGTCGCAACATCAAACTGGCTGAAGCGCCCAGTTTCGGGCAGTCGATCATTGACTATGCTCCGACCTGTCCGGGCGCCGTCGATTATATCGCCATGAGCCAAGAAATCTTGGCTATGGAAGCTCAGATCGCCGCATCCTCGAGGCCACCTGCAGCCCGCGCTGCGTAAGGCATTCTCCGTGCTGGTTTGTGTTGACCATTCGGTTCGAGCTTCAGGTCATGGGGCCGTCTCGACGTGTATCATCACTTTTCCAGCACCGGGGCGACAGTCATTTGCTGATCACGCAGTTGTTGCCAACTGATGATCTCGACCCCGATTTCCTCAATTTGCTTTTTCACCGCCGGGTCGGAGAAAACTTTCGTGTCATCGCCACGCAGAAAGTGGCTTCCCGTAATGCCCTGCAATTCCGCATCGTCATAACCGCAGTGGATGATCATCTGAGTCACGCCGGGCTTCAAATCACGGAACGTCTTAAGATAACGCTCCTGCCGCGCATTGTGATCTTTTCCTTCATAGAATTGGAAGAGGTAATCAATCGGCGGCAAACCTTTCGCCTCCAGAACGTGGATGTACTCGGCGTTCTTTTTCACCAGGTCGGGGTAGCTTATTGCAATGGCCGGATTGAGATTTCTAATAATCATGACCGGTAGATCGTATTCCAGTCCCAGCCGAACATAGATGTCCAGCATATCGCCTGTTGATATGACCGTACCCATGTGCGTATCTAGGTGACTGAGCTTAATGCCAGCCTGAAGAGCGCGGTCGATCTGAGCCCGAAGTTCAATCTCAACTTCAGCAGGTCGAGCTTGCGCGACGACCTCTTCCTTCGATCCATGCAGATAGCCATTTTTATCGACCAGTGAGGGCACTTTGTCGCGACCCGCAACAGGCCCCCAACGGTATTTGTCAAACTCTGAGTTCAGTGTCAGATGGATCCCGAAATCCTTTTCCGGATGCTGGCTGGCCCATTCCGCGAATTCCGGAAACCATGGACAGGGAACCATCATGCTGCAGGACGAAACAAAGCCTTTTTCCATCGCATTGATTGTGGCTTGGTTCACCGAATGACTCATGCCCGCATCATCTGAGTGAATGATAAGAAATCGTTTTTCCGATTCGCTGGCGGAATCAGGAAGTTGTAGTTTTTCCTGACATGCTGCACTTCGGATTCCGATTGTCAGCGCGACGATCAATTGAATTAGAGAGACACAAGTCAATCTGTCGAACCGTTCCAGCATAATCGCGATCCTGAATCTGAACGTCTTGATCGGAAGTTGAGTAAGTCTGGCACGCAGATTCGCCAAAAGCCGTCGCTGCCGCAACCAATCTCAAGGCGGATTCTTCTGTTCCGCGAATATTGCCGCGTGGTACTGAAGATCAGCAGCACAAAGGAGGATTTCACAATCCGGCACGCTCTTGCAATCCGCATTGTGATTCATCACGATAGCCGTTCTGCTGCATTCCTTGCCTGCCTGGAGTTCTCGCCGTGAACCGATTTTTGTTGCTATTGCCGGTCTTAATTTTCCTGAACAGTCGCACTGACGCTGCCGACTGGCCTCAGTTTCGTGGGCCAGGCGGTCAAGGGCATTCAGACGCGAAAAACCTTCCGCTGACATGGAGCGAGACGGAAAACATCGCATGGAAAGTGCCGATCGCCGGACTTGGCTGGTCATCACCGTCGATTCAGGGCAATCAGATCTGGCTGACGACGGCAGTTGATGACGGCAAGTCGCTGCGTGCCATCGCGCTCGATCGGGCAACCGGCAGGACACTGCACGACGTCGAAGTGTTCAAGCTGGATAACCCCGGCAGCGTGCATTCCAAAAACAGTCATGCGTCGCCGACGCCATTGATTGAAGGTGATCGCGTCTACGTCCACTATGGCGCTCACGGCACCGCATGTCTGACAACGGACGGGAAAATTGTCTGGAGTACACAGGAATTGAAATATAATCATCGCCACGGTCCCGGTGGTTCACCCGTGATCTTTGAGAATCTGCTGATTTTGAATTGCGATGGATCAGATATTCAATTCGTCGTCGCACTCGATAAAACTACGGGTGAGATTCGCTGGAAGAAAAAACGCGAACACATCGGCGAAGATCGACTGGCAGGCAAATCCAGTGTTCCTATGGCCTACACCACGCCACTGCTGATTGACATCAACGGGACCACGCAACTGCTGAGTACCGGCTCTGACAGCATCGTGGCCTACAACCCTCAGACCGGCGACGAATACTGGTGGTTTCGCTTTGATGGATACTCGAACGTACTACGCCCGGTTGTTGGTAAGGGGTTAGTATTCATCAGCTCCGGCTATGATCGGCCGGAATTCTATGCCGTGCGGATCGATGGGGCGGGTGATGTCACAGAATCGCATCTTGCATGGAACATGAAGAAAGCCTCTCCGCTGAATCCCTCGCCACTGATCGTCGGCGATGAGCTATATCTGGTCAGTGATAACGGCATCGCCACATGCATGGATGCTGTAACCGGTGAACAGCAATGGCAGGAGCGCCTCGGAGGCAACTTCACCGCATCACCGACATTTGCCGATGGCCGTATCTATCTGCTGGATGAAGACGGAGTTACCACCGTCATCGCCCCCGGCAAGAAATTCGAGACGCTCGCCAGCAACAAGCTGGAAGGCCGAACCCTGGCGACTCCCGCGATGGTCGATAACACACTCTTCCTGCGCACGGATACGCATCTGTATCGTATTGAGAAGAGATAGGCCTGTCAGCTCAGGGGTTCTTTTCGTTTGCCGCGAATGGCTCAGTGGACGAGACGCTGGCATTTGATGGCTGGCAGCCGCCAAGCCGAATTGTTTCCTGAAAGAGCACATCAACTGTGTGCCGGTGTCCGGGAACGGCCAAATGTCGATAAGTCTCGATCCGATGTACGACCGGAGCGGAGAATCCTTCCGGCAATCTGGCTTGATCCCGATAGATCAACACAACTCGTTCCGCGTTTGCCGGCTGAAGGTCTGTTCCCCGATGCCAGTTTAGCCAGAAGCAATCAACACTCACGATGGTGTCAACGCAAATATGACGCGATTCCAATAACTTCAGGGCATCCAGTGTCTGGACCATCCCATAGCTCCAGGCAACCACCATGACCCTCTGGCCTCGGGATTTTTCCTGCGCGATCCACGACGCCAGAGCTGAAGCATCGCCGTGAACTGATGGGTCGAAATAGAATGCGCGAACGCCACAATTGTAAAACCGGCCTGATAGAGTGGGTAATTGCCCCCAGTTGCCAATGTCCGGAGTGGCTTCAACAAAGATCACACTGACATTTGACCACTGTTCCGGGTGATGAGCAATGTGTCCGGCCAGTGGCGACTGATGCAGCGTCGTGCAGCCAACGGAGGTCAGGACCCCCAGCAGCAGTATGCCGAACGATCTTCTGAGCGGCCGGTCTGGTGTCTGACAGAACTGGCCAAAAGCCATGGGATCAAGCTCCGTATCGCTGCGAAACGCCTTTTGCGTCCGAGTCATCGACGGTTTTTCGCGGTGCGAAAGCCGGCGAATGGTCCGGCACGTGCGAATTGGCCAACTCTGCACGTCACCGTGCGTACAACCGTCAAAATCATTACAGATCAACATCTATACAGGATGCGATCGAGGGAAGCTCTGGACTCGTCGATCTACCTGTTGCATCGTGTGCGCGCCGGACGCCATTATTACGGCATGAACCTCGCTCAGGGAAACCATGGAGTAAACGATGGCAGTGGACTTCGATCGAATCAGGCCGAATCTGGATGGTGTGCCTGAAACTCTCTTGATCCCGTTGTGGGCGCGTGCACAGGAGCAGTCCCGGCCTGATCCGCTGATAATCGATCCTGTGTCCGAGCAAATTGTGGAAGCTCTGGATTACGACTTCTCGCGTTTCACAAAAAAAAACGTTGATGCAGAAAACTTCTGTATCCGGTCACGAGTCATGGACAGCCTTGTCGGCAGCATTCTGAGAGACTCATCGCCGCGCACGGTCGTAGAGTTTGGTCCCGGGCTGGACACGCGCTTCCATCGGCTGGGTCACCTTTCAAAACGCTGGATTGAGATTGATTTTGCGGAAGTCATTGCCCTGAGAGAACGATTCTTCCAGACCGACGCATGCCGCCAGATGATTTCCGGGTCGATGCTTGATCAGACTTGGATGGACGAACTGCGGGGAACGATGGAGGAGCCGCCGTTGTTTATTGCCGAAGGCGTTTTCTACTTCTTTTCCCGCGATCAGATCCGTGACTTCCTCGGCCGCCTGAAGACGGAGTTTCCCGGTTCCTCAATCGTGTTCGATGCAGTCAGCGCCTTGTATCTCAAACTCTCCAATCTGCAACATCCGCTTGCGAATTCGCGGCTCGAGTTCGCTCTGAGTCCCCAAGCCGCAGACATTCCGGGTTGGGATCCCGAAATGACGATTAGTAACTACATCGGATTCGGCGATTCACCGTGGTACGACGACGTTATGCACCGATTCTCATGGTGGAAGCGATATGCGGTTCGCCTGCTGCGACCCGCCAGACACGCATTTATGGTCGTCCATACAGAATTCTTAAACTGATCGGAACTGCGATGTGGAGTCTTTGCCTTTCTTGGGCAGTTTTGGCAATGATCGTCCTCATGATCGTCGATTTGTTTCGTCAGCATCGTGACACGCTCTTGTTTCTGCGATACGTCAAACGCGAACTGCGAGAGTCTGCTGTCCGTTCCGCTGAGACACCGTCGCTGAAAACGGCCATTGTACTTTCTCTTCGCGGGCCTGATCCCTGCCTGACGCAAACGTTGTATGCCTTGCTGGAACAGGACTACCCGGACTTTCACATTCAGGTGGTCGTCGACAGCGAACTTGATCCAGTGCTTGATGACGTCTATGCGGTCAAAGAAAAGGGAGCGGCGGATCAGATTCAGGTCTCGGTTCTGAAGCAGTTTCGCCGCACTTGTAGTTTGAAATGCAGTTCTTTGATTCAGGCCGTGAACGACCTTCCGGGAGACGTCGAGGTCGTAGCATTCATCGACGGTGACGTTGTTCCTCATCGCACGTGGCTGAAAGAACTGGTTCAACCTCTGGTGCAGGGTGAGGCCGATGTCGTCGGCGGTAATCGTTGGTATCAGCCCCCCGATGCCGCGTGGGGTTCCATGACACGTTACTTCTGGAATGCCGGGTTTCTGCGAGGCATGTGGTTGCAGGGAACCCCCTGGGCAGGAACGATGGCCATGCGAAAGACTGCGATCGAGAAAATGGGACTGCTGACAGCCTGGGGGTCCGCGATGTCGGTCGATGCGACGCTGCATCGCTGCATGACTTCGCATCAGCTGAAGTTCAAACTGGTTGCCAGCCTTATCATGACAAACCGCGAGAGCATTTCACTGCCGCGATTCCACGGTTGGGTGACTCGGCAAATGGCCGTCATTCGTTACACAGCATCCAAAACTCTGATGGCAGTTCAGCTTCAGATCGGAATTCTGCTGTTACTGCACGCCGCGGTTCCGGTGATGGCAGTGGCAGCATTCCTGATTGGACAGCCAGCGACGGGGGCCGCAGCCCTGTTGTCTCTGGCCACGTACTGGATGGTTCGAGGTCTGGCGATGACGATGTTTGAGCATACGATGAGAATCGGGATGCGGCAAAGAGGAGAGAAGACCGACTGGATCACGCTGCCCAAAGCCTGCCTGTGGTACGTTGGCGTTGTGATGGCTCATTACGTTATTGGGTTTGGAGTCCTGCGCGTGCTGGGACTCAAAGAAGTGGACTGGCGCGGCATTCGTTATCGACTATCCAGCAACGGGGTACAAATGGAGGCATATACGCCTTTCGGAGCAAAATGGATCCGTCAGGACAATCGCTCTGTGGTGTAACCTGCATTGAGCACCGAGTAGGACGGACCAAGGCCGCCGCGTGTGCCGGAACAGCACAAACCCGCGTTTCGCGTTGTGACACCTTGTCGGCAGGACTTGTGTTCAATTGGCGGTCGCCGTTCAGGCTTTTGCTAGGTTTGCTGGGTCGCGCCTGCAGTGCTCCTGCGATTCACTGTAGCCGTCTCGCTCCGCCGAGACGAGCCCGTGCTCCACAACTACACCAACCAAAAATCATCGACTCTCTGAATTTGCTCCGATTACCATTTGGACAGGGAACAGGAGCTTGTAACATGAACGGGCCAGAACACGGCTCATCACGCGGAGAGTGATGGCTACATTGGCCATGCTTCGGACGTGAAGCGACTGGGTTCGGTCGAACCGACGACTACTCTTCTTCAGGCGCGGCAACTGCTTCTTCTGCAGCTTCGGGGACACCTGACGTGATGTGCTTCAGCTCCAGAATCTTGGCCCGGATTTCTGCGACGACTGCGGGGTTTTCTTCGAGGTAGACTCGTGCCCTGTCGCGGCCCTGTCCCAGTTTCGTGCTGCCGTAGCTAAACCAGCTTCCACTGCGATCGATGATCTTATTTTCAACAGCCAGATCCACAAGGTCGGCTTCGTAGCTGATGCCGCAGGTGTTGTACATGTCGAATTCCGCGATTCGAAACGGTGGTGCAACTTTGTTTTTTACAATCTTGGCACGCATCCGGATACCGATCTGGGTTTCGCCTTCCTTGAGTGAACTGATGCGTCGTACATCGACACGGCACGAACTGTAAAACTTCAAAGCGCGACCGCCGGGGGTTGTTTCAGGGCTGCCGAACATCACGCCGATTTTTTCACGAATCTGATTGATGAAGATGACGGTGGCCTTTGCTTTCGAAATCACGCCCGTCAGCTTTCGCATCGCCTGACTCATCATCCGCGCCTGCAGACCGACGTGCGTGTCGCCGATTTCGCCGTCGAGCTCCGCTTTCGGCACCAGTGCGGCAACAGAGTCAATCACGATGATGTCCACCGAATTCGATTTGATCAGCATTTCGGTGATCTGCAGAGCTTCTTCACCGTACGATGGCTGGCTCACAAGGAGCTCGTCGAGGTTCACACCCAGTTTCCTCGCCCATTGAGGGTCCAGTGCGTGTTCGGCGTCCACGAATGCTGCGATGCCGCCTTCCTTCTGCGCCGACGCAATGGCGTGCAACGCGAGTGTCGTCTTGCCGCTGGATTCCGGGCCGAAGAGTTCAATGATTCGACCACGAGGAAATCCGCGACCGCCCAGAGCTAGGTCCAGCGACAGGGCACCTCCCGAAATACCAGGGAAGCCCCCTGAGTTTTCGTTAGGATCGAGCTTCATGATCGAACCCTTGCCGAACATCTTTTCGATCTGCCCCAGTGCGTTGTCGAGCATCACCTGGTCTTCCCTTGCGGCCTTGGTTGCTGGTACCTTCTTAGTCGATTTTGCCATGACTATTTTGCCTTTGTCTTTCGAGTGAGTTTTTGCTGTTTGGTGGAAATTTGGCCCGTCGAATTCCCGACAATTCTAAGCGACCGAATTCTTGAGTCTGGGGAGTTTAGTCAAACCGCGTCCGCGAGGGAACTTTCCCCGAACTCGGTTCTTTTTCCACTTTATTGCCGCTCGCCAATCCGTCGGTAACTGTTAATGTCTGGTGCGCGCTCAATAACGCGATTCAGTGACAACCAGACGACGGAGTTAATTATGCGACAGTTTTCGATCTGCTTACTGTTTCTTGCCTGCATCGCATTCGGATGTTCCGAAACTATGGACGTGGCACCACCAGCTGCGAAAAACCCATCTGCCGTTACAACACCAGCGAACGCCGCGCCTTCTGCTTCAGCCACGACGTCGGGCAGCCAGGAATCTGTTACTGAATAAAGTTGGGCGAGATTGGTTTGGGATCTGCCCGTTTCTTCGCGAACGGCTTGCGATTGGCCGGAAACGCAGGGTATGCTTCACGTTCCGCTCTTGAGTTTTTCCCGCCCAAACGCTCGCCTGAGGCTGTTCCCATGCTGTCGATACTCGGACAACGTCCTTCGTCGTTTTGTGATGGACATTCGCGTCGGCATTTTTTGAGGATTGGTGGGCTGGCTCTGGGTGGCATGAGTTTGCCGCAGATCCTGAAGGCGGAAGAAGCATCGTCAGCACCGAGTGGAAAGAAGCTGCCGCATAAAGCGGTAATCATGATCTATTTGTCCGGCGGACCATCGCACCAAGACATGTATGACCTAAAGATGGATGCTCCGTTGGAGATTCGAGGGTCATTCAAGCCGATCCATACGAACGTGCCTGGGATTGAGATTTGTGAACACATGCCTCGGCTGGCTCAGATGATGGATAAGTTCGCCATCATTCGTTCGCTGTATGGCTCGCCCGATCAACATGCATCGGATACCTGTTTGAGCGGATTTCCAATCGGGGCCAAAGGGCGGCAGGACAATCGGCCGTCGCTGGGATCCGCAGTGTCCCGGCTCCATGGGGCCGTTGATCGAGCTGTCCCGCCGTTTGTAGGGCTCACGACAAAGACAGGTCACGCACCCTATTCGAATCCGGGACTGCCTGGATTTCTTGGTTCCGCTTACGCTCCGTTTCAGCCAGAGAGCGAAGGCATGGCCAACATGCGGCTGAACAATATTACGCTGGATCGTCTGCGGGACCGCAAAGCTCTGCTGACCAGCTTCGATGAGTTTCGTCGCTACACAGAAGCCAGCACCCACATGCAGGGCATGGATTCGAACACGAAGAAAGCGTTCGATGTGCTGACATCTAGTAAGCTCGTCGAAGCACTGGATCTCGAGAAGGAAGATGCGGCTCTGCGCGATCGTTACGGTCGCGGAGCCTCGACACCGGCGTTTGGTGAAGACGCCGGTCCGCATTGGATGGATCAGTTTCTGATGGCGCGCCGACTTGTCGAAGCAGGCGTGCGTTGCGTGACACTCTCTTTCGGAAGCTGGGACCGTCACGGCGGCAACTTCGAACGTCTGCCCGAGCAGCTGGCGAAGTTCGATCAGGGCATCACGGCTCTGGTGGAGGACCTGCATCTTCGAGGACTCGACCAAGACGTCAGCGTCGTGGCATGGGGCGAATTTGGTCGGACGCCTCGGATTAATCCCGGTGGCGGACGAGACCATTGGCCTCAGGCATCGTGTGCCTTGCTGGCTGGCGGCGGAATGAAAATGGGACAGGTGATTGGTTCGACGAATCGTCTGGGCGAAGTGCCTCAGGATCGACCAATTCACTATCAGGAAGTGTTTGCCACATTGTACCATTTGCTCGGGATTGATGTGCGGACGGCCACGATTCCGGATAACAGCGGGCGACCACAGTATCTGCTGGATCATCAGTCCGTGGTGAAAGAACTGGTTTAGAAATGCCGCTCGTCTGAGGAGTAAGGAGCGTGACCTAATGAACCAAAATCACAATCTCCTTCATCCGATGGTCTCCCGCCGAACTGCCGTTCAGGCTGGAGCCATCGGGCTGCTTGGTATGGGCAGCAATCATCTGCGAGGCTTGCGGGCGGCGGACTCAGGGACATCGACAGCGGGCACGGCGAAGTGTTGTATCTACATCTTTCTCTCCGGCGGACTGTCGCAGTACGAAAGTTTCGACCCCAAGCCCGAAGCACCTCTGGAAGTGCGAGGCGAATTCGGTTCCATCGCGACTCAAACGCCAGGGCTGCAGATCACCGAACATCTTCCCGGCCTGGCTCAGCGAAGTGATTTGTGGTCAGTCGTGCGATCGCTGACTCATCCTACCAACGACCACACGCTTGGGCATTACTATATGCTCACCGGACGCAGTGGAGCGACGCCTGGTTTTCGCGGCGACCGGCAGCCACGTTCCACCGACTTTCCTTCGATCGCATCCACAATCGGAGACGCTCTGACGTCTCGCAGTAATCTGCCGCCGGCGATCGTCCTTCCGGAGCGATTGGTACACTGGTCAGGCGGAACAATTCCGGGAGCGTTCGGCGGACTGATGGGATCTCATCGCGATCCGTTCTTCGTCGAAGCGTCGCCCTATGGAAATCCGTTCTGGCGGGGAGCGTATCCGGAATTCACGTTTCCGAACGAAACGAAGAAAGCCCCGACATCGCCGGATGATCGAGTCTTCCAGGCACCGAGCCTGGCGTTGTCACCCGGCATGACCATGACTCGCATGAGTTCACGCACCAGCCTGCTGAACGTGCTGGACAAGCAGCGACACGAACTGGAACAATCAGCCAACGCAAAGCACTATGACGAATTTCGACAGTCGGCGATTTCGTTGCTGTCAGAACCGACAGTACGAAATGCTTTCGACGTGACGAATGCCAATGAGAAAACTCAGGATCGTTACGGTCGCAACAGTTTCGGCTGGTCTCTGCTGATGGCGCGTCGGCTGGTCGAGGCCGGAGTCAATCTGATCCAGGTAAACCTCGGCAACAATGAGTGCTGGGATACTCACGGCGACATTTTCCATCGGATGAAAAACAAACTGCTGCCGCCAACTGATCTTGCTTTGAGTGCTCTGCTGGATGATCTGCAGTCGCTTGGACTACTTGATACGACTCTGATCGTCATGGGCAGCGAATTTGGTCGAACTCCAAAGCTATCGACTTTGGCTGAATCTTTCCCTGACGCCGGTCGCGATCATTGGGGTGCTGTGCAGAGCGTCTTCTTTGCCGGCGGCGGTGTGAAAGGCGGAACTGTGATAGGTTCGTCTGACGAACTCGGCGCGTACCCCGCCACCAATCCGCAGAAGCCGGAGAACATGGCGGCAACAATGTACAGTGCCCTGGGAATTCCGGCGACGGCAGTATGGCACGACGAATTTCAACGACCGCACCAAGTTTATTATGGGGAACCGATCGCGGGTCTAATATAGCCACCATCAGGAATTCCAGATCATGACTGACAAGCAAAATTGTTCGTGTCGTGTTTACAAACGGAAGATTTTCGGGCTTATTGAGGATACCACGGTCAGTATTAAAATTAAGGCTCTCGCGGTTCAACGTCAGAGATTGCGGAAGGTTATGATCCGCCAGTATCTGCGGTTTGAACGATAACTCCCGCTAACAACACTGACTGACAAATCCCGTGTCGAACGAGTTTTCTGCCAATTCTGCCTGCATCGACCAGCCAACCGTTTTCTTTGACGGCGTTTGCGGGCTTTGCAATCACACCGTGAACTGGCTGCTGGCGCATGATCCAGAGCACAAGTTACGATTTGCACCATTGCAGGGAAAGACGGCGGGGGAGATGCTTGATGGGGAGATTCGCAATCGTCTCGACACATTGGTGTTTGTTCGTGATGGCGAAACATTTACACGGACGGCGGCGGTGAGTCGCATTCTGATCACTTTGGGCGGTCGCTGGCATGTGCTGGGTGGCCTGCTTTGGATCATCCCGTCGCCGATTCGGGATCTTGGTTATTGCGTCGTTTCCCGACTGCGTTATCGCCTGTTTGGCAAACATGAATCCTGCCGCCTTCCATCACCTCAGGAACGGGCAGTGTTCCTCGATTAAATCGCTGGCTTGTTTGCGGACGATCGCTCGGTAACATTCGTACCGGAACGAGCAGAGAAATGCAGCTTTCTAAGACCAGCCTGCTGCGGCGTTACGCCGCGGTTGAGTATTCTTTCCAATTCGTCCCCAGAGTCGTTGCACGTTCGGCCAGCACTTGACTGCCGCCGGACGACCATCGCAAGCACAAGGCTTTCGCCCGGCGGCAGTCAAGTGCTGGCCCTGGTGAACGCCTCTGGTCCGCAGATCGAAGTTAGAGGTTGCCCACCTGCCGTTCCTTTTTCATTCTTCACCGGATGTGTCGGGAAATTCGCCGCGATGCTGATACGACTGCTTCGATTTCTCTTTGGGCGCTCAAAACCCGCCGCGCCGGCAGAAGTCGGATCGCGAGCCGAAACAGGACCGTCATCGCTGGTCGTCCGGGATCTGTCGCTACCGGCGAGCGTGCAGTCTGCCACAATGCCGAATGCTGAATCACGTCCAGCAGCTGCACCGCGATCTGGTCTGAGCGGGCTGGATACCGACAAGTTTGCTCCCATCGCCGGTGACGATGCTCATGGCGCGACTTCTATGGCGGACTGGAAAGCGGCCTACTTTGATCCTCGCGGCGTGATTCCTTCCCAAAGTCTGCCGCGCGTCCAGGTGATTGACCGCACAATGGTCGGCATGGGTTTGATCTCCGAACGAGAACTGACTGCGATTCACGAGATCGGCGAGAAGATGGCTCAATTCCACAGCGACTCAGAATTCGTCGCAATCGCTGGCGAACGTGCAGTCGCCGAATCGCCTGAAGAACGTCAACGACGAAAGGAACAAAGGAAGGCTGACTCGGAAGCAGGGCGGAATCTGCGGCGTGAACAGGTCGCCCATCGGCGAGCGACAGACATCGTGTTTCTGGGGCGTGGCGTCTCACGCGGTCTTGCCGATCGACGTTCCGATATCGAACTCCTGCAGAACAACGGGCTTCCGGTTCTCTCAAGTCCTGCTGAGCTGGCTCGGGCGATGAGCGTGTCCATCTCGCTGCTGCGGTGGCTGGCGTTCCATAGTGACGCACCGACCCGCGTGCACTATATTTCTTTTGATGTTCCAAAGAAAAGTGGTGGACTCAGGCGACTTTCCGCCCCGCATCGCAAACTTGCCGATGCTCAGCACTGGATTCTGACGAACATTTTGAATCTGTTGCCCGTGCATGTTTGTGCGCATGGTTTTGTCGCGCAGCATTCCGTGCTGACGAACGCCAATCCGCACGTCGGCGCGAGTGTGGTGATCAACGCGGATTTAAGCAACTTTTTCCCAACGATCACGTTTCCGCGTGTTGAGGGCATGCTTCGGAAGCTCGGTTATTCGCCGGCTGTCGCTACAATCCTCGCGCTGTTATGCACCGAGTGTCCGCGACAGGCTTTGAAGTTCAGCGACACAATTTACTATGCCGCCACCGGCCCGCGTGCTTTGCCACAGGGTGCATGTACAAGTCCGGCGATTTCGAATCAGATCGCAGCAAAGCTCGACCGTCGAATGTCGGCCATGGCGGCGAAGCTGGAATGGAAGTACACCCGCTATGCGGATGACTTGACATGGTCCACGACCGGAGAAGTTACACCGTCAGTCGGATACGTGCTGGCTCGGATGCGTCACATCGTGGACGACGAAGGGTTTGAACTCAACCACGCCAAGACGCGAGTGCAGCGCCCTAGTCAGCAACAATCAGTGACAGGAGTCGTGGTCAATGATCGCATGAGCGTACCAAGACAGACCATTCGACAGATACGTGCAATTCTGCACAATGCAAGGCAAACTGGCCTAGACGCGCAGAATCGTAATGAGCATCCGCATTTTCGGGACTGGCTGGTCGGCATGATCGGCTGGATTCATATGGTGAATCCGGAACAGGGGAGTCGGCTGCGGGCCAAACTGGCAAAATTAGAGTAGTGTGGGGCAGGCAGATCGGTCGGTCCGAAATCGCGGCAATGCGTTTCGCGTGAAGAAACACCGATCGCGGCATTTGTTTGCCGCTCAGCAACACGCACGGGCCAATGAAAAACCGTCCGACAATGCAGGATTGCCGGACGGTCTGAAGACTAATTCTACGTCGAACGAAAGGCCGTCCTCTGGTCAATAACTCCAGTTGACCCCTACGTTGAACGTATTCTGGTAGAACATATCTCGCTGAACGCTGTAGTGCAGAAAATCTCCCGTAACGGGACTGGAATCGTAGACGATGGAGTCGTTCGGTTCGGCGACTTGACCGATCAGCAGGAATGTCCAGCCCAGACTTAGCTTGGCATCTTCCAGTTGCCACATGTCCCGCAGGACAGGAACGCGGCCAAAGATCGGGACCTGAGCGTTGAGAGACTGTTCGAACAACGGTGACAAGTGCGTGCTGCTCGAAGTGTCGCTGAAGGCGTTGAGTGAAGGCCCCTGCGTTGTATCGGTGTTGAACATGTTCGTCGAGACCGTTGCGGCCGTGACAGGATCCGCAGCAGCCAGTGCTGTACCCATAAAGTTGCCGATGTTGTCGCCACTCATTCTGAGTTTTTCATTATTGAACATCGCAGCCACACGGGTTGAACCGGTCACCTGAATTCCTTTGGTTCGGCCCAAGTCGTACTGAAATCCGAGTTCCGGACCGGAAAGATTGCTCACCACCTGGCTGTTGATATACGAATAAACGATATTGGACGTGGCATTGGGGTACACTGCCGTATATGTACTCGTAACCGAAGTTGTAGCCCCAGTCGATGCTGCAATCCCCGTATCAGGCGGCCATATCTTTGAATTTTCAGGAGAATCGGCACCTCCACCGGCGCTATACGCCAGCAATGTCGAGGCACCTTCGAACAGGAACGTTTCATCAATTCGAAAATAACGACCTCCCACAATCGGGCGAACCTTAATATTGTCGTTATCGTAAACCGGACTGAACGCCCAGGCGACGTTCGCACCGCCCGTGTTGATGGTCTGCCTCAGGAGAAACTGCAGGTCGTACGGAGCCGTTTCGCCGTTCATAACGCTGGCGCTGTTTCCATCGGTCGTCGGCAGGCCGTACAGATTAAATAAGGTTCGGTCGAGAACGTCAAACGTTGTTCCGAAGGGGCCGTAATCAACAGCGTCCGCGCTGTCGAATACGACTCCCGGAGCCAGAATATCGTTTTTCACGATATCCAGGTCAGTCCGGCCGCCCAGATTGAGAGGCTGATAGCCTGCACCGCCATCGCGACTAAACCGCAGAGCATCAGCGGTGTTCAGGCGACGTTCCATCGCCCGCTCTCGAGCGTTAAAGGTGGCTGAGTTTTCAAATTGATATCCGCCGCTATACAAAAGTCCGGAGCCGTCTGGATTCCAGAATCCACCGGATAATTTGATCCCATTTGTGTTCAAGTTCGGAATTATGGATGCAGCCACAGCGTCGTAGAAATTGAAATTCGACAAACTGGCGGCCGATCCGGTGGAACCGGTGCCTCCGGCAGTACTGCCGGTTGCTGGGAAAGTCTGTTGCAGATATGTCTGCACGTTGTCCGCCCCGACAAGGCCGCTCATTTTCCGGTTACGCGTCCTGGTGTAGTCCAGATTCACGAACCAGTCGCGAGGCCTGTTGTTCGGCCCGAAACCATTCACCGAATTCTGGAACCATGTCCCATCCCGCTGATACGTCTGTTCAAACATGCCCTGATAAGGCGACTGATACGGATACATGCCGTAGGAGCCGGGAACCTGCTGAGCCCCGGGCATGGGCATCCCGGCCGCAGGCATAGGTGGCCCACCCTGAGCTTGAACAGTTTGTGCGCTCGCCAGCATCAGTATGACGGGAATGAGCGATTTTAGTGAATGCCGAATCCGCATTGATCCATCCTTGGAGAAGTTGCAGCTCTGCACTGCCTTCGCTGGGTGCTCACCGTCCTGTGAGGCGCATTGACTGTACGGAAATAACCACAGACTTTGCGCATCGGGACGGTCTTATCGGAAGTATCGGTCAGGCAATTTGTAAAACTGTAGAGTTTGTTCCGGATGTATCAGTTTTCCGCGCGGGCCGTCCTGCGGCAGATTCTGCCGCGCATAAAAAAGGGAGCCCTTCAAATGAAGGACTCCCGGCATATATTCAAAGACTTCAAGCGTCTTTCTGCGGTACTAATTACTTTGCTGTCTCATCGGCCTTTGGTGCAGCTTCAACCGGATCAGCTCCTGCTCCACTCGGGGCATCAGCCGGCTTTGCAGCTGGCGCTTTAGCGGCCGACTCTCCTTCGCCGCATCCAATCTGGATGAACAGCAGGCTACTCAACATCATTCCCATCGAAAATTTCTTCATCAGGTGTCTCCAACAAGTGTATGGTCTGAAAGATTTCACATTAGACCCGTCGCCAGACCAGCAACAGATTGTGATTAACAATTTATCAGGCCGGAACAAAAAAACACTCTGACGCAGCCGTCGCCGGCAATTTTCTGTCAGATGGAAGAAGGCGCAGAGCATTGCGGACGTCAGAATGCCGGCATGTTCGGTATTTTACGCATTATTGCGGCGATGAACGCACGGCTTTCCAACGAAGCCAGTGGTCAGCAATGACGATGGCCACCATAGCTTCGCCCATCGGAACAAAACGCGGCAGCAGACAGGGATCGTGGCGGCCTTTCGTGCGGATTGTCGTCGGCTGACCGTCGCGCGTGACGGTCGGCTGTTCCTTTGCAAGGCTGCTGGTTGGCTTAATCGCCGCCCGCAACACAATTGGCATCCCGGAGCTGATGCCCCCCAGCATTCCGCCGTGGCGATTGGAATTGGTCAAAATTTTGGTGCCTGAATTTGAGACTTCTGCCACAAAGATGTCATTGTTCTGACTGCCTCGCATTTCGGCACAACCAAACCCAATCCCATATTCAACACCCAGCACCGCTGGAAGACTGAAGAGTGCCTTTGCCAGATCGGCTTTGAGTTTATCGAAGACTGGCTCACCCAATCCTGCAGGTACGTTTGTCGCAACAATCTCTGAAACTCCACCGATCGAATCCGTGTCTCGCCGTACTTCATCAATCAGTTCGACCATTTTCGCAGCCGCGTCGTAGTCGGGACATCGGACAAAATTTGGTGAACCATCTGCCAGCGTCTCAACCTGCTGCAGCGTGACCAATTCCGGATTTGGGATTCTGGCTTGAATCGATCCGACTTGCTTCACGTATCCGATGACCTCACCGCCGAATTCCTGAGCAATCAGTTTCTTCGCTATGACTCCTGCGGCCACCCGTGCCGTTGTTTCTCGCGCGCTGCTTCGGCCACCGCCGCGATAGTCGCGAAAACCATAACGAACATCAAACGTGTAGTCTGCGTGGCCGGGCCGGTACTTTTCGCGGATATCAGAATAGTCTCCACTTCTTTGATCAGTATTGCGAATCAGAATTGCAATGCTGGTTCCGGTTGTGCGACCGTCAAATACACCGGACAGAATTTCCGGTTCGTCGTCTTCCTGACGCTGCGTCACCAGGGGACTTTGTCCTGGCCGCCGCCGCCGCAGATCGATCCGCAGATCCTCGACCGACAGTGGAATGCCAGACGGTACTCCATCGACAATGACGACGTTTCCCGGTCCGTGACTTTCGCCTGCGGTGGTGATGCGGAAGCTGTGGCCGAATGTATTGCCTGGCATGATTACAGATCAGTGTCTGAGATTTAAGATTTTGAATTTGCGATTGTCGATGGAAATACGAACGGCACTCACAGCGTCACAAGCTGCTTCATTTCCCGCACGGCTCGTTCAAAACCGACCAGCACCGCCTGCGATACTATGGAATGCCCGATGTTGAGCTCGTGAACTCCCTGGATTTCGGCGATACGTCGCACATTGCGATACGTCAAGCCGTGGCCCATGTTGAGCAGCAATCCCTGAGCCGTTGCGAATTGCCCTGCCTCGCGCAGTTTATCAAATTCAATTTCCGTATCTTTCGGCGTCTTCGCATTGGCATACGCTCCGGTGTGCAACTCGATTGCGGTCACACCCAGACTTCTTGCCGCTTCGATATGCGAAAGATTTGGGTCGATGAATAGACTTACGGCAATCCCGGCTCCCTGCAATTGATCAACGCACTGCCTGATGCGGGCAAAGTGTGTCTTCACATCTAGACCGCCTTCAGTCGTGACTTCTTCACGTCGTTCCGGGACGAGTGTCGCCTGATCCGGGAGCACGTTCATGGCGATTTTCGTGATCTCATCCGAAACCGCCATCTCCAGATTCAGTCGGACACGAGAAATTTGTCGCAACAGCCGTACATCGCGGTCCTGAATATGCCGACGATCTTCGCGCAGATGGACGGTGATGGAGTCGGCCCCTCCGATTTCCGCCAGAACGGCGGTGTGAATCGGATCCGGCTCATTTGTCTGTCGAGCCTGTCGAACGGTGGCCACATGATCGATATTGACGCCCAGCAATGGCATTAAAACACTCCGGCATAGTCGCGTACAATTGCCCACGGTGATTTAAAAGTGCCGCTGGACAGGCAGACCAAGGCGGCTCTGAGGCACTTTCGAACGTGCCGCTCACCCATGAGCTCAGAGAACAGTTGCAGGTTATCTCAAATAAAGCAGTGCAACAAGCAATGCCCAACTCGGAAAGATCGCGTCGGTCTCACGCACCTTCTTCAGCGGCTTCGACTTCTGAGCTCGCAGGGGAAAAATTGGCAGCGGCCAGGCTGCGCCACTTCTGCTGCCAATTCTGTGCGTCAAACGGGCATTTTTATTTCCGGGCCTTTCCTTACATCTCCGCGTGCAAATCGCTGGCACGCAAGATCCATGATGCGTTCGGCAGCGCGGCCGTCACCGTAGGGATTGACGTCAACCTGCATTGCAGCATAGGCATCACGGTTGGTGAGGAGCTCACGAACTTCGTTGACTACGCGATCCGGGTCTGTGCCGACCAGCTTCGTGGCGCCGACGGAAAGTGCTTCGGGACGTTCGGTTGTCTCGCGAGTCACAAGCACGGGTTTCCGAAGCGACGGTGCTTCCTCCTGCACGCCGCCGGAATCGCTCAGAATCAGCGTGGCCTGATCCATCAGCCAGATGAATTCCGGATAGTCGGCGGGCGGAATGAGGTGCACATTGCTGCGGTTCGACAAAATCTCATGCACTGGTCCCCGAATGTTGGGATTCAAGTGAACGGGATAAACAAATTGCACTTTCGGAAACATGTCTGCCAGTCGTCCGATTGCCGTGCAGAGATTGCGAATGCCATCGCCGTGATTTTCGCGACGATGTGCCGTGATCAGCACCATCGGGCGACCAGCGATATCAGGATGTTTCTGCACCCACATGAATGAATTCAACCGTTCCTGCTGCACTGACAATTTGAGCGCGTCGAGCACAGTGTTACCCGTAACCACGACATCGTCTGGATGACATTTTTCACGCAGCAGATTCTGTCGAGCGGCCTCAGTCGGTGCGCAATGCAGAGCGGTTGTCAAAGAGCAGACGCGGCGGTTGAATTCTTCCGGAAATGGCGAATCAATGCTGTCTGTTCGCAGGCCAGCTTCAACATGAATAAACGGAATTCGTGCAAAGAACGCTGCCATACTGGCACACAAAGCGGTTGTTGTGTCACCCTGTCCGACGATGCAATCGGGTTTGGTTTCTGAAATCGTCGCCGACAGCATCTGCAGGCAGCGTGCTGTCAGATCTGACAACGTCTGATTCGGCTGCATCAGATTCAGATCGCGATCGACAGGCAATCCAAAATACTTCACAACTTGATCGAGCATTTCACGATGCTGTCCGGTCAGGCACACGATCGGTTTCACTTGTGGATGCCGCTGCGCAGCAAGCACCACGGGGGCCATTTTGATGGCTTCAGGTCGAGTTCCAAAGACACACAGCATTCGAAGTGGTGACATTCTCGATGACTTTCAATTGTGTTGCGTGGGCAGCAAAGATTCGCAGATGAGAACCGAATTCGGATCAGCTGAGGGATCGTTCTTATCGGATCAGAATCACTTGACTGCACGCACTGCTGATAGCGCGGGCACCGGTTTCGGCCGTGAATTCTGCGATGGCGCTCGCGACGCCATCGGAATGTGCATCGTGCGTAATGATGATTCCGCGATCCACCAGACGCGGCCAGAAGAAACGCATTGATGCCAGCGTACTGCCATAGGTATCAACGTCCAGGTGCACGAACGAGAACTTCCGCTCAGCAGCGCACCCGGCAGACTCGGGAAAGAACCCTTTCACAAGTCGCACGTTGTCAAAATCTTTGAGATAGGCAGATGTGGTTTCGTAGTCTGCAGCGAAGTGTCCGGCCCGGAAGAATTTCACTCCGTTGTGAGTGTCCTGTTCGCCGACATCCGCCAGACCGGAAAACGTATCGAAGCCCCAGAAGTGGTGAGTCCCCTTTGCGGTGCAGATCATCCGAGCGCTCGAACCCTGATAGACACCGACTTCCGCCATATCGCCGTCCAGTTGTGACTGAGCGCGAGCCAACGCAAGGATATTGAACGACTCCAAAGGCTGAAGCAGCGGTCGTCGTTCGCGATAGATCGTTCGCAGCAGTTGCATGTCGGCGGGCTTGCGATACCACGACATCAACACAAACTGCAGTTGATGCAGCGTATATCGAATCAGCGGTGTGAAGATCCGTAAGCGATAGATCACCCAGTTCATGGCGAGTTTAAAGCCGGATGGACCGGGACTTGACGATTCAAGAGCAGCAACAGGCTGAGGAAGGGTCACTGTGGACATTGCTGGAAACCTATAAACAGAGTATCACTTCAAATCAGGAACGGAACTTTCACGATGACGGTCTGAATTTTCGCTGACATGGACGGCACCCATTGACAAGTGCGGTTCGTTGGCCTCAACGCGATACAGACGCAGGTCCGCAATGACAAACACAGGAGTTAACCAGTGTGGCAACGCTTCATCTCCGTGGTCCGCAATCAGTCCGTCGAAGAATTCATTCGACACCCGAGGCGTGATCGAAGTAAACAGCACGACAAGTTCGA
>CANJQC010000084.1 GCA_947476295.1 Planctomycetaceae bacterium
GGTACTCGGAGGGCTGACGCCCTGCCGCTCACCTTAAGTCAACAGTTGTGAGACTGCAGCGGTCGCTGGATCGGCGATTGGCATGTCGCGACCGTCGATATCAAATGATCCTGTCGAATCCACGCCTGCAGCCTGAAGATAAGTATGAAACAGCGAACCGTGATCGACCTGCCCATCTTCGACTTCCGTCCCGTTCGCATTTGTTTTGCCGTAAACGGTGCCGCGTGGAATGCGGCATCCGGCAAGGCACACCGACCAGGCTTTCGACCAGTGATCGCGTCCATAGTACTGATTAATATTGGGAGTACGCCCGAATTCCGACAGCACAACGATCAGCGTGCTGTCGAGCATCCCGCGTGCTGCAAGGTCGGCGACAAAGCAGGAAAACGATCGATCGAACTCTCCCATCTGCTCAATGTGGAAGTTGAAATTCTCATTGTGCGTGTCGTAATTCGAATGCGACAACTGCACACAGGTGATACCCTGTTCCAGCAGTCGTCGGGCCAGCAGACAATGGCGTCCGAAGTCGTGAGTGCCATAGCGTTCGAGGTCCGCTGCGGGCTCCTTTGTCACGTCGAACACGTCGCGTTGCCGCATGAGTTGCTCTGCCTGTTCGTAGGAATACGCGAAGGCTTCCGTCACGGCTGTTCGGCGACGATTCAAAAATCGCTCGTTCACTTTGCGTCGAAAATCTTGGCGTGCGGCATCGGAGGTCTCCGCAATATTTTCCGGCCGTGTCGTATTCTGCGGCGGGTTTCCATTGCCTAGGTAGATGCTCGAATACTTCGGCCCCAGATAGGCTGAATCATTGCCGCGTCCGCCGCTGCCTCCGGGAGTAATCAGGATGTGGCCGGGAAGCGCACTGTTGGCGGGTGTCAGCGATTTTGCAGCGACGGCACCAATTTGAGGATAATTGCCCGCAGGAGTCTGACGACGTCCCGTCAGCATCATATAGGCTCCTTTCCCGTGGTCGTCTTCGCTTGTGTTGACGCCGCGGACCAAGCACAGATGGTGCATCTGCTGAGCCGTCAGGGGAAGCAACTCACTGACGTGGATGCCCGGCACGGATGTGGGAATCGAAAGAAACGGCCCACCAGTGTCCGTTCCCGGTTTGGGATCCCAGCTCTCCAACTGACTCAGCCCGCCATGCATGTTGAAAATGACGATGCGTTTCTGATCTGATCGTAACTGCTCGGCCACGGCAGGACAGGAAAACACTCCCAGCCCGCCCGCCATTATTCCGGCACCAGTCGTCGCCAATGAGCCAAGAAAGTGTCGCCGAGCCATTCCGTGCTCTGCTGAACTGCATGCGTAATGAATTTTCATGACATTTTCCCTACTGACAGATGTGTACGTCGGCACTCGTAGCTTGCCATCAACACTAACCCGATGCGTCAGTTTTGAAGTTGCGAGTTTCAGGCCCGGAGGGCCGACACATCCTATGCCGGTGGCGTGAGCCTTAGGTATACGAGAATCAAAAATCTGAGGCCTGAAGGGCCGGTACACTGGTGATTGTGTCGGCCCTTCAGGCCTGCATCACTTATTTTCCGTATTCCGGTGGCTCACGCCACCGGCTAACGATGTGCCGGGCTTCCAGCCCTAACAAAATACGCAACTTCAGAACTTACGTTTCGGGTTTATGAAACTCACCTTCTTCGCTCGAATATGGTGATGTCCATCTAATGATTGAAGCGAAACTCTGCTGAATTCAGAACAGCCCAGACAAGTTCCTGCGCCGCCACGTTTCTGTCGGCAGCTCGGCTGGTCAGGTACGTTGTGACTTCCATGACCTCATCTTCTGTAGGCATACGGGTGAGAATGGCCAGATACATTTCCTCCGCCGCCAATCGCAGGTCCGTCTGTTTAATAATGCGATCAGTCACGTTGTCTGTCGCCTGAGCAACCCAGCTGTTGATTGACCCGGCGTTGGCGGTAAACAACGCCTGGTCTGCCGTCGAAAAGAAATCGCCCTGCGGCTGACCAGCCGCTGCGCCATAGAATGTCACAAAGGTCCCGACATGGCTTTTCAGTTTGTCGAACGTCTTCTGTTCGAGATCAGTCCTGCGAGCCGCCACAACCGCAGCATCCTGTTTTTGTTCGTCGGTCAGAGGACTGGATTTGTCAAGTTCTGCGACTTCTGCCTGCCAGTATCGATCGTACACTCCCGTGACTCGAAAGACGCTCCAGCAGAGTTGTTCCGGCGTCAGTGGCTTAAGTGACGCAGCAGTGAAGTCACACACCAGACGGTCTTCCAGTTCTGAAACGGAGGAATCCATTTCCGATTGTCTGCTGGAAAGATCAGATTTCGCCACGGACATGGAATTCGTTGTCTCAATCACTGTCTGCTGACGTCGTGTGTACTCGGTGCTGGATTCACTCATGGACTTTTGAGCGGATGCAAGTAATTCATTTGCCGTACTCATCGCTGTCGCAGCAATGTTGACCTGCGACTGAGTTTCGCCGATCGCTGTCTGTGCAACTGTGGCACGTTCCTTGAGTTTCGTCACCACTTCAGCAAGAGTAACGTCGTTGCCAGCCTTCTGAAGCGCGGCTTCGGCGGATCCCAGAGTTGCAGTAATCGCGCTGGCCAGGTCATTTCGCCGTGTGTGCTCCGCATTTGCAACGTTCAAGGCATTCGTTGCCGATGTCATCGCTTCCGTCGCCGCTCTGGCATTCGTCTCATTCTGAGCAACGACGGTCGCATATTCAGTAAGTTGTTGCTGGGCGGCAGCCTGTTCTGATTCGCGACCCTTTGATAAATCCGCTGCCGCCCTGATCGCCTGATTGCGATCAGAAAGCTGCGACAGACTCTGAGTTGTATGAAAACGCTGCTCAAGGGCTGCCAGCAGCTGAGAGTCCGTTGCCGACTTGCGCCGCGCGGGCAGCATCGCATGTTCCGCTTCTGTCATCGTCTCCTTCAATGGCTCGAGTTTCGCAACTGCAGCATCGATCGGCGGCTTCGCGGCGTCTAATGCCTCAGTCAATGGTTTGAGAGCCGTCGTTTTCTCTTCAATTGTCTTTGCGAGGGCCGTCGCTTCCGCCGTCAGTTGTTCGGATCTTGTCAGGAGTTTCTGCGCCGTGTCAGGTAGCTCCTTGTCGTCAGGCAGCGCCTCAGCCGCCCGTCGCGTGGCGTCTGCCGCCTGTTGCAATGTGGTGGCAACGTTCTGTTTTGTTTGTTGCTGTGCGGTTGAGTCGGCAATGGCTTTATTGGCTTCGTTCGTCATTTTTTTTGCTTCAGCATAAACGTTCCGGGCAGCATCGAATTCTGCGGCAGCTGGTAATGTCGCCGCCTCGGCTTGATGCCACGCTTTGAGCGCCGTGGCATAGAGATCTGCCGATTCCTTTTCTGCCTGTTCGAGCGGTGGAAGCTGTTGCTTTATCTCCGACAGCTGCATCGTGGCCCGTTCCGCGACGGAAACCAGATCTGCTGGAATGTCGAACGAACGCTGGTAAGTTTCACTCAGAGCAATTTCACGCAGAAACAACGGGATGCTGTAGTTCATCGCAGCGAAACGTTCACCCAGAATGCGCAAAAGTTCAGGGTCGGTCGCCGGATTGTCAGGATGATGCAGATCAAGCGGATGAACCAGTCCGCGGCCAAACATGTGAGCCCACAATCGATTCGCGATGTTTTGATTAAATGCCTGGTTAGTTCCATTCGTTGCGAGTTCCGCCAGTTTTGCTCGACGACTGAATTTCGGTACAGACTTTACACTGTCCGCCGGTGCCACCTGATATTCGTCTCCCGGCAGAAAGAATGGTTCGTCAATCGCTGTGTCGTCCGGCATTCGCGGACCAGTGCGGTGCTGCGTGCCTTTCACAAACACGGATTCAAACGACAGATCACTGCCAGCACGTTCCGCCTGCAGCGTAACCTGTTTGTCGCCCTCTTTTCGCACCACAGCATAGCCAGGGGCAACATACGCCAAAAGACCGTGGTAGTCGGACTGAAGATAGTCAGCCACAATTGGATGGTCATGACACTGCGCGCACTGCATGTCGCGTCCGAAAAAGATGCGGCTGATATCATGAGTCAGCAAATTGGGCTCTGACGCACGATCTAAAGTGAATCGAGCCGCCGGTCGTTGATTTGGATCGTCGCCGTCCGCAACAAGGATTTCGCGAACGAGAACATTCCACGGCTTATTGTCACGTACAGACTTCAGCAACCAGGCCTGCCATTCATCGGCAGTCACATGCGTATTCGCTCTCCGTTCCATCAGCATCAAGTCAAGCACTGATGCCAGATGCCGAGCATAGTACGGGGATGCCAACAACCGCTCAACAAGTTGCTCTCGCTTATTGCCTGCGGGATCCGCCAGAAAAGCCCTCGCTTCATCGGCGGTCGGCGGCATGCCAATCAGGTCAAGAGAAATTCGACGAAGGAATTCGGCATCCGAACAACGTGTCGGCACCAGCCCGGAAATTGGCTTCAAACGCTGATCGATCACCGTGCGAAGCAAATCGTCAGCCTGAACCTCGCCCGTTTGGGCGAATCCGACGGCAAACAACACTTGCAAAACGATCACAACCGATGTTTTCATCTGTTGTCATCCATTCATGGAGGGAGGCCGCATCATTAGGAGGGGATCGTTAAAGAACCGCCAACTGCGACTGACACTATTAGATGCCACAGCCGTTCAAGAGTCAACCTTCAATTCTGTGTCGTCGATCAATATCCATCTCACCGCGGCGGCAGGAGTGGATGAATCTCAATCGATCGGAAATCGAGATTGGTGGTCGGGTCGTGACCTTGCAGACTAATGTGACCGGGATCAAGGCGGCGGCCTTCGCGGGGGTTGTCGTTGGGTGAGCGTGTGTCCTGCCAGTTGACGACTTGATAACCGTTAACCCAGGAAGCAAGTCGATCTCCCTGAGCCACGAGGACCGCCGTAAAGAATTCGTGGTCATTTGCTACGACGTACCGTGCGGCGATACGGCGAAAAATTGCACCGGTGCCGGAGTCGGCAGGTTTCGTGCGATCACCGCCTTTGAAACCGTTGTGCAGCTGAAATTCGTAGCCGTGCGAAGGAGCTTTTTCAGTGCCTTGTTTTGCTCGGAAGAAGACGCCGCCGTTGAGACCATCGCCGTTCACCCGGGCTTCGACCTTCAACACAAAATCCCCAAACGTGCCGTTTGTTTCCAGAAACCCGGGGCCGTTGGAAACATGCAGCAAGCCATCAATAACATTGAATTCACTTTTGGAACCGGGTACGACATTCCAGCCAGCAGTATCCTTGCCGTCCAGCAATGGCTTCAACGAAAGTGGTCGGATGAAGACGTTACGAAACGCTGATCGACCCTGATTCATTTGCAAACCGATACGACCAGCCAGACGAATGGCATCGGACGAATCCGTGAAATCGACGATCTGTTTTTCGTCCAGCCAGACCTGAATCACCGGCCCTTTGCAGAGGACTCGAAAATCATGCCACGCACCTTCTACGGCAGGTACGTTCTCTGCAACGAATCGTCCGACCAGGCTACCAGTTTTATGTGTCGGATGACTGTCGCATATATTGAGTTCGTAGGTGTCCTTCTCAGGGTTCGAAGAGTTCTGCGCAGTCCGCAGGAAAATGCCGCTGTTTCCACCTTCGGCCACATGAAAACTGCATCGCAGTTCAAAGTCGTCGAATTGAAATGGTGTCAGCAGCAGACTTATCTCCCCACTGTCCGCAACGATGGTGCCGTCTTCAACATGCCAGTTCGTCACCGTCGGCACATCCCAGCCGAACAATGACCGGCCGTCAAACAGACTGATCCAGCCAGCACGGATCTCGTCCGCCGTGAGCGCCGGCGCAATGAACTCGACCGCTTCCGCAACAGGCTGAACCGTTGCCTTTTCGGCGGACTCGGCGACAGATTTCGTTGGCTGCGGAGTGCTCTGGGCAGACGAGACCCCGGCGTCGCCACTGCACCCGGCAACAGACATTACGACAAGGCTGAATGGCAAAATCGAATGGAGAGTTTTCATGGTTAATCTTTCGCAATTGATGATCCGGAATAACTCACGATACATCAATGCCGGCAAAAGACAAACTCTACGCAACGATTGTGTTATCTCTGATGTGGTGCTGTTTCCTAATTCGATTGCCGGACGTCCCGGGGTGAGAAGTTTTTCTCCGGTTTGGTGTTAACGAAATCGACCGGGCAGAGTCAAGCAGGGAGAAGCCACGGCTTTTTTACCGCAATCCCAAAGCAGATCGTGAGAAAACTCAGATGAATTCACGCAGTCTTCGCGAATTCGCCAGGCTGTTCTGGCGGAAACGTGTTAGTTTCGATTACTCTTCCCGATCCGCTGCGCTGAGGGCGTGAACGAACTGGTGCGACAGGATGTCTCCGGCTGGGCTGTGTTCGTGACATTTTAAGGCGCGAAGCTCAGTGCTTCCAGCGGGTTATCTACGGTCGCAAGAGACCACAATTTCCACTGAGACTGATGTCGGCGGCGTTAATCGCCACCGCGTGAATTGACCGACTGACACGATAATATGACGCTTGCGGAGTTATTGCAAAATCGTTTTCGTGCGGACCTGAGACATCGTGGTGCGGCCTACATAGAGGCCGAACGTATCACTCTGGTTCGCGTGACTTCGGAAAACGTCTTCGGACTTGTGACGGACGGAGCTGAATACCAAACGCAGCTTCGTTATCAGCCGGATGACGTCAGCCTGTTTTGTACGTGCGACCAGTTTGCCAAGAGCAAAGTCTGCAAGCACCTGTGGGCCACGATTCTGGCGACGGATTCCGGCGGCTATGTGAGTTCGTCGATGCGTCCGGGGCGTATGACGCCGTTCATGGCGCCGAATGCATACCAGCCGATCTCCGTCGATGACCTAGACGCCGGAGCCGATCCGGATGCCGGTGCGAACCTGCCGCGTGGGAAGTCGCGTCCGAAGGCGCCGCCTATGCAGCGCACGTTACGTCCATGGGAAGCGCGACTGATCGAACTCAAAGACAACATGGACGGCCCGACGGATGGGCGCAAGAAATCTGATCCTGAAGAGCGGCAGATTTTTTACGAAGTGGATCTGGATGCCAGCAAAGAGGCCGGCAAACTTGTGATTCAGGCATCACAACGTCAGCGTCGTGCGGGTGGGCAGTGGGGGAAAATTAAACCGCTCAAAGTCCGACCTGGTGAACTGGACCATATCGAACACGAAGACGACCGGACATTCCTGTCGTATCTTGCCGGAGCGATCCCGGAACGTAACAACTGGACGACGCAGCAGGCTGAACTGCGTACTTCGGCACATCGATTCTATGTGCCATTTGAACTTGGTCAACTTGTCCTTCCCGACATGTGCCGCAGCGGTCGCCTGCGCGTGCTGGGTAGCGACGAGGCGGGTGAGCAGCTACTGAACTGGGACGATTTAGAAGCCTGGGAACTCACGATTCGTGTACGGCGCGATACGGAAGTCGAAGGCTGGAAAGTCGCAGGTCTGCTCATTCGCAACGATGAAGTCATGGAACTGGCTGATGTCCCGCTCGTCGTGCCCGGCGGCTTCGTCGTCACCAACGATTCACTCGGGTTGCTGCGTGACTTCGGTGCGTCGGAATGGATGAAGGCACTTACGGACGGCGGTCCGCTGCATATTCCGGAAGCCGATCAGCACGACTTCGTCGATCGACTGCTTGATATTCCATCACTGCCGCGACTTGATCTGCCGAAAGAGCTGCAGCTCGAAGAAGTCCGTGTCAAGCCATCACCGGTCCTGCGGATTACGTCTCCGCCGATGAATCGCTGGCGTAACGATTCGCTCAGTGCAGAAGTCATCTTCGATTATCTTGGCACTCCGGTTTCCGGCAGCAGTGCACGCTGGGCGGTTGTGCAGCGAGAAAGCAATCGCTGCATCATTCGAGATCGTCACTTCGAAGGTACGTGCTGGGAAAAATTGCGTCAGGTTGGCTTCCGCCGTCGTCTGGGCGATTTAAAGCAGCATATCAATGTGGAAATAGTGCGGCGCGATCTTGGTCGAGCCGTACGTGAACTGGTCGATGCTGGCTGGGCAATCTTCGCGGACGGAAGTAAGGTTCGCCAGGCGGGCGGAATGCGGTTTCGCGTTACGTCGGATCTTGACTGGTTCGAAGTTCACACAGACGTGGATTTCGAAGGCCGCAGCGTGTCATTTCCAGAGCTCCTGCGAGCTCTCGAACGCGGTGATTCGACCGTGCGTCTGGACGACGGGTCGCTCGGCATTCTCCCCGAGGAATGGCTGGAACAGATCGGCCTGATTTCGGGTCTGGGCACGGCCACCGAAGACGGTCTGCGATTTTCTACATCGCAGGCTGCGTTGCTGGACGCATTGCTGGCGACGCAGGAAAATGTCGAAGTCGACGAAGGCTTCGAAGCGATGCGGGAACGCTTCCGCAACTTCAGCGGCATGGAACAAGTCGAGGTTCCTGCCTCATTCCAGGGCCAGTTGCGCGGTTATCAACAGGAAGGCCTGTCGTGGATGAAGTTCCTGAGCGACTTCAATTTCGGCGGTTGTCTGGCGGATGACATGGGTCTGGGTAAAACTGTGCAGTTTCTGGCGACGTTGTTGCGTCGGCTTGAGGACAAGAAAGATGCACCACCGTCGCTCGTCGTTGTTCCACGTTCGCTGATGTTTAACTGGGCGAGCGAATGTGCGAGGTTTACGCCCAACATCAGGGTCATGGAATACACAGGGCTGGAACGGGCCAATCTGCGGGCTGAGTTCAGCAAGCATAACTTGATTCTGACAACCTACGGCACTGTTCGGCGTGATATCGCGGTGTTGAAAGACATTGACTTCGACTATGTCGTACTTGACGAAGCGCAGACGATCAAAAATCCATCGTCACAGATTGCCCGGTCGTCGCGATTGCTCAGGTCAAACTTCCGACTGGCGTTAAGCGGTACGCCGATTGAAAATAATGCCGGCGATCTCTGGTCGATCTTTGAATTCCTTAACCCTGGGATGTTAGGACGCAGCACGGCGTTTCGATCGCACATTGCAGATCCCGACAGTCGCGAAGCACGCGACATGGTGGCGAAGGGTCTGCGTCCGTTTATTCTGCGTCGTACCAAGAAGCAGGTGGCAGCGGAACTTCCGGATCGCCTTGAAGAAACCATCTACTGCGACATGGAAGACGAGCAGCGTCGTTTGTACGACGAGTTGCGAATCCACTACCGCGATTCCCTCCTAGGTCTGGTTCAGGAACAGGGACTTGCGCGATCGAAGATGCACGTGCTGGAAGCGTTGCTTCGTCTTCGCCAGGCGGCCTGCCATCCGGCGTTGCTCAAGCGGGGCGACGAAAAGGAACTCTACGCAAAGCTGGATTTCCTTATTCCGCATTTACAGGAGTTGATCGCCGAGGGCCACAAGGCGCTCGTGTTCTCACAGTTCACAAGTATGCTCAGCATTGTGCGTGAGCATCTTGATAAGCAGGGTATCACATACGAATATCTCGACGGCAAAACTCGTGACCGCAAGGCACGGGTGGAACACTTTCAGGAAGACAACGACTGTCAGGTGTTCCTGATCAGTCTGAAGGCCGGTGGTCTGGGTCTGAATTTGACCGCCGCTGACTATGTGTTCCTGCTTGATCCGTGGTGGAACCCCGCCGTCGAGGCACAGGCGATTGACCGAGCTCACCGCGTGGGACAGACTCGCACGGTCTTTGCCTATCGTCTGATCTGTCGCGACACGGTTGAAGAAAAGATCGCCGAACTGCAGAAGAAAAAACGATCTCTTGCGGATGCCATCCTAGCTGGCGACGATTCCGGCAGCGTGCTGCAGGATCTGTCAGTGGAAGATCTGGAGTTGCTGCTGTCGTAGTTTAGAACTTGGCGAGCGGGGCGGCCGTGGGACCGTCGCGTCAATGTGTCCCCGTTAGCGGACTGTTGATTTAATCAGCCGCAGGGCGATAGCGGTTTGTTGATTTAATCGTTTAACCCGATCCTAACGGGGAGGAGTTCCCACGAAACGCCTCGCCTTTGGCGTCGGGTTAAACGAAATCATTCCTGATCGTCCATAAATCAGCAGACTGATAGCCCCGGTTAGTGCTGCGAAAAACACAGGGAAAACAACTTTCGGCTCAGAAACAGCCCTAACTCAACAGACTGCTGGCAGCGTCCGTTATGACTGTTGCTCCCGCGCCGGACCGAAGCGGTTACAGGCATGCTCAAGCTCAAAGTGCTTGAAGGCCCTGATGTCCGGGACGCTTGAAGAACCAGTCCCCTGACGACTCAATCTACAGGGACGTGATCTTTTCAGCGGCAGCATCTGCAACCACATCCCCCAGGCGTGTCAGGAACCAGTCTGTGTCGGCATCTCCGAACAGCTGGTCAAATGCCGCTGCATCATCGGTCAAAGTCGAACTCTTGAGTTCTGCGCCGAGCAGGCTGGTGACTCCATCAGCATATGATGTTGCACCTGTCCATTTGGTCCGTATCGTCTTCAGCGTCGGAAGGTTGATGGCCTTCGAAACCTCATTGTACGAGCTGATCTTTCCGCCAAACAGAATGTCACCTCCCGCACCACCATGCAGGACGTCGGCCCCGGAACCGCCAATCAGGATGTCACGACCGCCACTTCCATTCAACACATCGTCGCCAGCTCCTCCAATCAGGATGTTGTCGCCATCATCACCAGTCAATGCGTCATTCTGAGCGCTGCCAATCAAGATTGTGATTCCCGACACACCTGCGAAGCCAGTCGCAGCTCCGGTTCCGAGATCTACAGTGACTCCGGACGCAGCCCAGAACGAGTAATCAAGGAGGTTTACGCCTCCGCCGCCGCTGACCAGACCAGAAAGATTGCCAGCCGGCTGAATTCGGAAAGTGTCATCAGCAACACCGCCACTCAGGTTCTCGAATGATTGAAAACTCACGACGCCTGCGAGTCCAGAGTTGGAACCGGTAATCATCCATGTCGTTGCCAGATCCAGTCCGATCAGGACATCGCTGCCTGAAGTTCCTCCTGCCAGACTCTCGAATCCCAGAAACCTTGCCAGCCCGGTCGCAACTTTTGTCTGCAAGTTCACCGTCGTGCCGCTCGTCATGCCAGCAAAGCTCAACAGATCCAGGCCAGCGCCTCCATTAATGATACCAAAGCTAGAAAAGCCGTCTGAGCCTGTAAATGTGTCAGCACTCGTGCCGCCCGTCAGGTTCTCAATGCTGTCGAACAATGTTCCATTGAGACCTCCGGTTGTAGTTGGATACGAATGGCTAAATCCCGTTTCCAAAACCTCACGGACGACATACGCGCCTGGGGTCAGTCCGGTGAATGAATAGGATCCGTCGGAAAGAGTGACAGTACTCGCCTCTCTAGGATCAAGGACATCATTTCGATTTGTATCGACAAAGATTGTCGTCCCGCCGACTCCGTTTTCACCGGGATCACGGACGTGATTGCCGTTGGCGTCGTCGAATTTTACGCCGTGGATTTCATTGGGTCGAAACACGTCCGCGAAATCAACACCAGAATGATTTTCAGCAGCAAGCATTGTGACCGAATGTTCAAGCTGCGAGGACGGTGTGGAACTGAGTGCTGTCGGTATTACCTGACGGACAGCATATGTTCCTGATGCAAGGTGCGCAAAACTATACGATCCCGCTTCGTTTACTGACGGAGTGTAATAGAAATCCGCCGAGGTCATCGCCTGCAGGTCGGTCGGGTCCAGAGCCCCATTGTTGTTCAAGTCCAGATAGACTGTGATTCCGGCAAGGCCGTGTTCGAGTGGGTCTCGAACGCCATTCTTGTTGGTGTCAGCGAAGACATCGCCACTAATCGTGGAATTCTTCAGCTCCGCATTGCCATAGTTGATTCCTATGGCATTCTCACCATTCTTCAGCACCAGCGATCGGACGCTGGTCACTGGCGATGTCGGATGCCAGCCCGCCGGGACTACGTCAAAAATACTGATCGTGCCGGGGGCAATTCCCGAGATCGTATACGTTCCGTCGGCCTTTGTTGTGGCCTGTGGATCTGTGGCGTCAAGACTTCCATTGGAGTTCACATCCGCGAAAACGACGCGGCCACCAATCCCCGGCTCAGCGGTTGACGTGCTGTCCACAATACCGTTCTCGTTTCGGTCATTCCAGACGATGCCGCTGACGGAGCCCGGAACGGTGGTGGAAAGATTGAAGTTGGCGAAATCATGAGCAACCGATTCGGCCCCAGAGTAAACCCACACAGGATAATTATCGCCAAAGGTCGGTGCTGTTTCCCATCCGGTCGGCACAACTTCCATAACCTGGTATTCCCCAACCTGCAGATCAGGAAAGAGATAAGCGCCTGTCGTATCCGTGATCGCCGTCGGCTCGGTGCTGTCAAACCCATTGTTGCGATTCAAGTCGAGGTAGACAGTCCAGCCATTGAGCCCGGGATCGGTGAACGCACCGGCGAGGTCGGCATTACGTACGCCGTCCCGATTCACATCGTTCCATACAGCGCCTCGTACGGAACCATTCAGGACCGTGAAATTTGCGAAGTCACTGGCGGTTGAACCTTCTCCGGGAAAGACATCTACCGTCTGCTTACTGTCAAAAGTCGGCGAAACATTCCACTTCGATGGCAAAACCTCTGTGACTCGATAAGAACCCGCAGGAAGACTGATGAATCCGTAGTTTCCAGCGACATCGGTCAGCGTAGACACTTCCACGCCATCAAGGACCTGGTTGTTGTTCGTATCCAAGAACACGGTCCAGCCAGCAAGCCCTGGCTCAGTGAAAGCACCTGTGACGGCATCCGTCTGACGGATTCCGTCAGCATTTGTGTCATTCCAGACGGAACCCCTGATCGAACCGTTAATCAGCGAGAAATTTGCGAAGTCCTGCGATACAATTGTCAGTGCGGCCACCGTCGCCGTCTGTCTGGTATCGAATGTTGGCGAAACATCCCAGCCCGCTGGCTGAATCTCGGTCACTTCATAGTCGCCCGCTGGCAGGTTTGAAATAGCGATAGTGACCAAGAGCATCGGTGGCTGTGGAGTGACCGAAGCATACGGCTGTGACCGATCACTCGTATGCGAGGGAGGTTTTGCATTCTTTTTTCTGGGTTGCCGGGGAAATCCCGGCAAGCGAACCAGATCGGATGAATGCAAGCGGCACATGACAATCGAATCGCGGTCCTCGCTCATAGAGCGGAATGGTGCCGGTTCTTGGTGCTGTGCTGAGTCTGCTGCCAACACTGACATCCAGCACCCAATTCACTCACCTTGTGGCGACATGCCTGATGGGCCGCCACGAATTGGCGTTCGTATTCTGGCGGAGAATTGAAAAAGCCAATTGCACAACAAAAGCTACTCTTTGCCGCGAATTATCTCATTGTTCCGACTGGAGCAAGCCAAGTTTCAATGC
This sequence comes from Planctomycetaceae bacterium, assembly GCA_947476295.1. GTDB lineage: Bacteria > Planctomycetota > Planctomycetia > Planctomycetales > Planctomycetaceae > SXXK01. The sequence goes on from CANJQC010000084.1 coordinate 13,325, forward strand.
AAACTGAGTTAACTCCGCACGCGTACCAAGATTCAATTTGGTCATCAGGCGTGAACGGTATGACTCAACCGTCTTGACGCTCAGATACAATCGATCGGCAATAGCCTGATTTGTGTGCCCTTGGGCGACCAGAGTCAGCACTTCCTGTTCACGAGTACTCAGCGAATTCAGCGCTTCTTGCTCATACGCCTCCAGAACCGGAGGCGATTTGGGACCTGAGGGAACAGCGTTTCCCGGAAGACTCACGAAAGAACGTCCAGCTGCCACAGTCCGAATGGCCGTCAACAGTTCCGTATCCGCCGCTGACTTCACGATGTATCCCGCAGCTCCGGCCGCGAACGCCGTGCGGAACATGGAAGCATCATCATGCATCGTCAAAATCAGCAACCGAGTCTCCGGCACTTCATTTGTCAGATCCTGAATCAGTCGAACGGCATCACCGCCAGGCATCGAAAGATCCAGGGTCACGACATCCGGATGCAGTTCGAACACTTTTTCTCGGGTGGTGCGAAAGTCACCCGCCTCGCCGATGACTTTCATATCCGTCTGCGTATTGATCAGCAACTTTAGTCCGGAGCGCAGCACCGCGTGATCATCAGCAATCAGCACTCGAATCTCAGCCATCGTTTTCACTCCGAATCAGCAACGGCAAATGCGCCGAGACAATGGTGCCAGCATCGGGGCTTGTTTGGATTTCCGCTCTGCCGCCGGAGATCATCGCTCGTTCTCGAATGCTGAGTAAACCGTAGCTGCCAGTGCCGCCATTCAGGACTGTGGCTGCGTCGAAGCCTTTACCATTGTCTGCAACCGTGAGTTCCAGCATATCTTTATGCACAGCCAGTGACACTCGCAAATGTTTCGCCGAGGAATGTCGTACCGAATTCGAAATAGCTTCCTGAACAATTCGAAACGCTGTTGATTCAAGGTCAGCGTTCAATCGCAATCCGCTGAATCCCACGGCGTCAAATTCCACTGCACCTGTTATCGCTTGCCGCACATCTTCAACGAGTCTCTCGATTGCCGCGACCAGCCCTAACTGATCGAGAATCGCGGGACGCAGGCCTCGCACGATTCGCCTGAGATCGTCATGGATTCCTGCTCCCATCTTTCGCAGCCCTTCCGCCTGTTCACGGATCCTGGCATCTGTCGTCGTTTCCTCCATGGCTCGCAGGCCCAGCATCAGGCTAGTGAGAGACTGTCCGAGTCCGTCGTGTAAATCCTGAGTGATCCGCCGCCGTTCTTCCTCCTGTGACGTCAGTGCGCGACGAAGAAAATGCATGCGACTTTGAGCCAGCCGCTCAATTGGACGAACAGCAACGGCCCAATAAAACGGAGCAACAACCAGCGTCAGCAAACAAGCGTCAGCAAACGCTTCGCTCGTATCATCCCACCCTGACGGCAGGATGTGCGGCAGGATTTTCATGATCGCCAGTTCACCAATAAACGTCGTCACAAGCGCCAGCAGAAACAACCGTCCAGCTCGTACCGGCTGAGTGGTTAGTTCGAAACGAGTTGGCATAAGGGACCTGCTGAGGCTCGCGAGCTAATCGGGAAATTCGATCCGCACTTCGTCAAGCATCACGTAGCCCTCCGGCAAACGGGAACGCCAGACGGGATAGTCCCGTTCCGGTCGCAGCGTGTGCAGGTCGCCAGTGATTGGTCCCATCGGAGCGACATCGAGTGGACACAGCACAAGCAGAATATCCGCGTTGGCATCCCCAAGTACCGTCAGTAACGGTGTGCGACCGTAATAGTCCGACCGGTCGTGCCGACTACCCAAGCAAGTCCATTGTTGTTCGTCCGGCACGCAGGTGACAGTTTGTTCTGACCAATCGGATGTGACTTCGAATGGCTGCCCCGTCAGCAACCAACCAGTACAAATGCCGTCATGTACGCCTTGACAGAGTAAATGAAGTTTGGCACCGCGAGTCAGAAGTTCACCCTTGAGACGCAGCGTGATTCGGGTGTTGGTAAAGTCGGTTCCGAAGCCGCCCGCGATATACCGGTTCGGCCCGGCAACTTCCCTTTGGTGTTCGCCTGTCGCACCGGCCGTGAACAGCATGTAAAGCAGATGCATGTAACCCGCGCCGGGCGGGGCGTGGTTGTAATCGATCCACCAAGGACTCCGCGAGATCGCAAAACTATCGCGAATCTCCAGCGCCCTCGGCCCTTGCGAGTTGCTGATCCAGCCGAACCAGCCGCCAGCGTCATCGTCAAAGGTCTCGACATACGTTCGCATTTGCTCGTCCGTCAGATTCAGACTTATCAGGCCGTTGGCACATGATTGTACAACGTCAAGCCCGAATCTCGCCGCAGGATGGCTCCGATTACCGTTCGCAGGAACCAGAATTCCTGAATCGGCAGGAGCGATGATTTTCGTTAGTTGCTGCCCCTTTCTTCCGTCACGTCACATGCTATCCTTTGGCAATGTCAAAACGCGATTATTACGAAGTACTTGGTGTTTCACGGTCGGCCTCAAAGGACGAAATCCGCAAGGCTTATAAGAAGCTTGCGCGCAAGTTTCATCCGGACGTCAAACCGGCTGATCCGGATTCAGAGAAGAAGTTTTCTGAAATCACGGAGGCTTATGACGTTCTGAGCGACGAAGAGAAGCGAAAGAACTTCGACCAGTTCGGCCATGCCTTCCGCGGCGCGGGCGGTGCACCTGCCGGCGGAAATCCGTTTCAGGGATTTGGCGGTGGCAGCGGCGGTGGTTCGTTTGATCTGGAGGATCTGCTCGGCGGAATGTTTGGCGGTGGCAGAGGCGGTGGCGCTGCGGGAGGCGGTCGTCGAGGTCAGCCAAGGGCACACAAAGGAAGTGATGTCAAAGCGGAAATTACTGTCTCTTTCACGGTCGCGGTTGAAGGCGGTGAACATTCTTTGACAGTTCAGCAGGGATCAACGCACGAGCAACTGTCGGTCAAAATTCCGGCAGGGATCGACGACGGTCAGACGATTCGACTGGCAGGGCAGGGCAGTCCGGGCACAGGTGGCGGCACTGCAGGTGACTTGCTGGTCACCATTCACATCGCACCACATCCGTGGTTCCGCCGAGAAGGCCACAATCTGCTGGTCGATGTGCCTGTCACGCCAAGCGAGGCGGCCTTGGGAGCAAAGGTCGATGTGCCTACACTCACCGAAGGTGTGTTGGTCCTGAGTGTTCCACCAGGCACATCCAGCGGTGCCAAACTGCGTCTGCGCGGTAAAGGTGTCCGCAAACCTAAATCGGATGATCGAGGCGACCAGTTCGTCGTGCTGAAGATCGTGATGCCGAAAGAGCTTTCCGAAGAAGCACGTGCCTTGTATCAACAGCTTGCTGAACTTCCGTCCGTCGATCCGCGTGACGGGTTATGGAGATAGGTGAGAAGAGGCATGCTCTAGACTTTCAAACGGCTCATTACGGAGCTCAGACCACCATCGACGCAGATCGTTTGCCCGGTGATCCAGTTGTTTTCTGAGTCCAGCAGCCATGCGATCGCTTTGGCGATATCGTCTGGTTCTCCGAGACGACCAAGAGCGTGCATTTGTGTCGATACTGCTGCCGCAGATTCAGATTCCCAAAGTTTTCGAGTCATTTCAGATTTGACCAGACCGGGAGCGACTGCGTTTACTCTGATACCGCGTCCGGCATAAGTCGCAGCGGCCGAGATTGTTAGTCCGATGATTCCGGCTTTTGCAGCCGCAATCGCTTCGTGATTGGCCAGTCCGATTTGTGCCGCAGCAGAAGAGATCAGCACGATGGACCCACCGCCCTGTCTCATCGCTTTAACGGCGGCCCTAATCAGATAGAAAGATGACGTCAGGTTTATCGACAGCGTGTCATGCCATTCCTGGTCGGTCGTCAAGTGGGCTGGCTTCAGCAGCACGGTCCCCATGCAGTTTACGACACCATCGATTTTTCCGAATCGCTCCATGGCAAGTTGCACGGCACGATCAATTGAAGCGGAGTCATCAGCAACGGAAACCGCCGTCTCACAAGAGAATTGCTCTGCGAGTTCTGCAGCTGAGGACTCGCATCGGGCTGTCAGCAGGAGATTCCCACCTGCCACGCGAATTCTCTGAGCTAGGGCTTTAGCAACACAGGATGTTCCGCCGAGTACGACATAAGATTGAGTACCACTTGTCATCTGAACCGCTCCAGCTCTTCTGTATCGGACACCACCGCTGCCTCAGGCCCTATGCGAAAGATGTCAAGCCTTCTGCAAAGACATCAAGATGCTCGTCCATCCATTTCTGCATCGAGATCGCATTGCCCAGACAGCTATGAGTGGGCAGGACGTGTCGTGTACCAGAAACGGGGATTAACTGCACCGGGACAAAGCCGATCTTTTCATGAATCTCAACACGACGCAGCACGACCTCAAATGTCCCGTGCGAATGCTCGATCAATAACGACAAGAGTGACGATGCATCGTTTACGAATGGTTCGGCCATGTTAAGACTCCTTGTTTGAATCAGCACCTCTGCTTTTTTATAGAATTGCATCTCAGACTTTCAAGGTGGCAAAAGCCATTCAGTTTCGGGTACGCCCAAGTCCTCACATGCACTCGCCTTCGCGAAAGGGCGATACCGGGACACGGATTCTTCAACGGAAAACCCGCACTTTCATGTTTTCCCAGCTCTGTCACAATTCTGATTCTCCCACAACCTGCGTCGATTGAGTCACTTCGAGGTTGGTTCCCGGTTAATTGCCCTTTTGCCCGGCGGATATCCGATCACACGCAAGTGCAATAATGTCCTGATTACAATCAGCAACAATCTCATGAGACAACTCAACGAAATCAGAATCAATAACTTGTTATGACGACCAGCCCGCCGATCAGTGAGAAGATGCAGTGCATGGAGGTCTGGGGAGGAAATCGGGCCACATGGTCTCAGTTTTCAGTTCCAGGTCTTGATTTGTGGGTCCACAGCCAACCGTTTCGAAACAGCGTTGGTGGCGGAGATGTATACTACCTGTCTTCCTGCGCTTCGGGACGGATAACCCGAATGCTGCTCGCTGATGTGAGCGGACATGGTGCTTCCGTCGCCCCCGTCGCTGTTGCCCTGCGTGATCTGATGCGGCAGAACATCAATTTCATAAGACAGACGCATCTTGTTTCGTCGCTGAATTCACGGTTTGAGAGTATCTCGGCCGCTGGATGTTTCGCGACGACTCTTGTGAGTACTTTCTTTTCTCCAACCAAGACTCTCTCCATTTGTAATGCCGGGCATCCCTTGCCGCTGTTCCGGGATATGATTACGGGCCAATGGAAACCATGTGACACGGGGACTGATGAAAATTCCGGAAACAACATTCCGATTGGGATCTTAGATGATGGAACGTACCGCTCCTCGAAGCTGCGGTTGAATGTGAATGATATGGTGCTGACCTACACGGATTCGCTTTCCGAAGCCACTGGGGCGGACGGAGATCTGCTGGGAACACGGGGGGTCTGCGATATCGTGAACTCGTTGAGTGCGGTGCCACCGGAGTCGTTGATACCGGAATTGCTTTCCGCGATTCGGCGACTGAACTCCGATAATCTGATGGCTGACGACACGACCGTCATGCTGCTGCGAGCGAACGGGTCTGGCGTCCCTTTCATCGAAAATCTGAAGGCACCCTTTCGAATGCTCAAAGGTTTTTGGGCAAACAGAATTCGAGCTTTGTGAAAGGTGGTGTTAGATCTCAAGAGCATGTACGAATCAAAGACGCCTGAGCCCCTTTGAGTTGTTCGAGTTGTTCGGAAAAGCTATGTCTCTGCTGGTTGTAGGGGAATCGGAAAACGCTCATCATGTGTGGAAATCGGCAGCAACAATGAGAGTTGCCTGATCGTAGTCAATTGTCAGCACGCGATCGCCCTCCGTATCCCGCCCCCTGCAGATCCACAGAAAGTGTCTCATGTCGGCCGCACCGAATCCGATTGAGTCTCCCGAATCGCCGTCACAGCCAGGCGACGGTGCGTCACGAACTCAGGCATGGATCTGGTGGGTCAGCGGACTGCTTTTGCTGGCCACGATGCTGAACTACATGGATCGTCAGACGCTGGCGAATCTTTCGCCCCGCATCACAAAAGAGTTGTCTCTCAGCAACGAACTCTACGGCAATATAGAATGGGGATTTGGCTGGGCCTTTGCTGCAGGTTCACTTTTCTTTGGATTCCTGTCGGATCGCATCTCTGTGAGGTTTCTCTATCCCGGTGTTCTCTTGGCTTGGTCATCGATTGGCGTGCTGACAGGATTCTGCGAGGGATATGAGTCGCTGCTGGGGTGTCGCATCCTGTTAGGTTTTTTTGAAGCCGGGCATTGGCCGTGTGCGCTGCGAACAACGAAGATTGTGCTGAGTCGTCAGAATCGCACGATGGGCAACAGCATTCTGCAAAGCGGAGGTGCGCTCGGAGCGATCCTCACACCGCCGCTGATCCTGATGATCGTCAGAAACAGCGAAACACTCGGGGCATGGCGATCGCCGTTTATCATTATCGGATCGTTGGGAGTTGTCTGGGTCATCGCATGGCTGTTCACAATCGGAGCAAATGATCTTCCATCATCCGGATTACAGGACGAGCGCGTTTCAAACACCGGCAATCGCTGGCTTGTGCTGCTGATCTGTGCAATCTTCGCGTGCGTGACATTTTATGTGATGCGGGAACGGCTGAGTCCATGGATACCGGATGGGGTCCTGATTCGTGCATTCTTTGACAAGCACCCGATCTGGATGACTGCGGCTGCATGTCTGTTGTGCCTTACGGTTGCAGGAGCGAGTGACCGGGAGTTCTTTTCGGAATGCCTCACCAATCGTCGATTCTGGACATTGATTCCGGTGGTGATCTGCATCAACCTGACGTGGCAACTGATTCGTGCTTGGCTGCCGAAATTTCTGCAGGAAGGACGCGGGGCTTCGGAGGAGGAGGCGCTATGGTTCAACTCGGCGTATTACATTGCGGCGGATGTCGGATGTATCGCGGCCGGAGCGGCTTCACTCTGGCTGGCTCGACGCGGACTGGGCGTACACAGGACTCGATTGTTGGTGTTTGGTATCTGTGCGGTGCTGACGTCACTGACATTCGTTGCGGCCAGACTTCCACTGGGCTGGGGACTTTACAGTGTGTTGCTGATCGTGGCGGCCGGTTCATTGGGATTATTTCCGTGTTATTACTCGCTGTCACAGGAAACCAGCGAGCGGCATATGGGTAAGACGACCGGTCTGCTGGGCGCACTCGCCTGGCTGGTGTCGTCACCGATGCAAAAGGAGTTTGGCCGAGTCGTCGATGAAACACATTCCTTCGACGAAGGCCTGGCATGGGCTGGCCTGGCTCCATTGGTCGCATTGATCGCGTTGCTGGCCCTGTGGCCTTGTGAGACCACTTCGCCAGCCGGTTCGGAAGGCGCGAAACCCTAATGTAGCTTGGACATTCATGTCCGAGTTATTGGCCAAGGACCGTCGCATAGTCGAACGCTGTCGAGCCACAATCGCCTTCGTTTCGACAGTATTTCATGGCCATGCGACGGACATGAATGTCCATCCTACAGACGATCGCACAACGTCAAACCGAATTCGGATCGGCATTCAGGCTCGGTTGCGGAGCGTGCGGGTAGTCAACTGGCTGATAGCGGATCGCCAATTCAGGCGTCATCAACTTAATATGTTTCCTAAACCGTGACGTCAGCGCTCGGTCGAGAATGCCGCCAGTCAGAAGTGTACGTTCGACGGGGTAACTCGGGCGACCTGTGTGAATCATGCGTTCGATGCCTTTCAGAAGCCAGGCGAAGTGCGGATAACGCGGTTCCGGCTGCTCGTCGAAACGAGTGGCGAGCAGTTCCTGTTGACCTTTGAGTTTGATTGCGATGGATGTGCCTGCCGCAACTTGCGGGAGCATGAAGACCGCTCCGAGAAATCCATCGTTGTATTCAAACAGGAACAGAGCCGCATTATTGTCGTCACGTGCGTCATCCTTCTGATGAGGAACGGATGCGAATGCAGCGTCGAACAGACTCTGAGACACAACACCGTCATCGAGTGTTTTCCACATCGCTTCCCCCTGGAGACACTGCACCCAGCGGACGCCAGACTCCGCACCGCGTCGGCGTTCGATGTGGCATTGAAAGAACTCAAGGGCGTGAATTCCGTAGATATCCAGTCCTGAGTAGCCAATACCCACAGCCATCTCGATGTCGGCACCGAGCGGGACTGAAATCTCCGGCGTCCGAGCACCGACCGTCATCGACGATCCGGCCATGAACGGGATTTTTAACTCCAAAGCCCGATCGTACATCCACTTTGCGTCCGTCCATTCCGGCCCGAGATTTTTGTCATTGAAGACCGGAACGACATGACCGTATTTCTGAAAAGTGTCCGTGATCTCTTTGAAGAAACGTCGGCGAGGATACAGATGCTGTTCCAATTCATTCCACGGGTATTCTCCGTGTTCGCCAATGCTGATGACGCCATCCACCGGAATATGATCACCGCCGACGGTCAGTGCTTTCTCGATTGAGTCAAACAGCGGCACGTCGTACTTCTTCGACATAGCCCGAGCCATATCCCTGTCAGTGAACTGATCGGCGTACATCGACGCCAGTTTCAATGCGGGCCCGGGACCGCCATCCTGCTTCCAGCCTTCAAGAATCTTGCCGATCAGGACGTCTGCGTGAAGTCCTTTTTCGTAAGCAGTGAATACCACAGCCACTGATTTGGGGGCTACCGGTTTCGCAGGTGTCGCCGACTTCGCAGTGGCGAATGGAGATATGGTCCCCGCCACTGCAGTCGCAGCAACGCTGGCGAGCCAGTTGCGTCGAGTCATATCAGTGGCCGTCGTCAGTTCGAACTTATTCATGATGGGCTCCGATCAAAAGAACAGCAGGATCGTGCTATAGTAGCCGACAGCATCCGATCTGACCACTTCTGCCATCGACGGCGTCCGTCGGACGAGCCACAAAATCGGAACAACTGATTTTTGTCCTGCGATCCAGTGTATGAGGCGAGCGGCATGCGTCAGCATGTCGGTACATTGCGGTTCAGGTGAACGTGTTTCGGATGATCAGATTCACCGTTGTACCGGTGGGCTGACGCCACACCGCTAGCCATTTCTATTGCGGTTCCGATGTTTGGAATGCATTTCAGGATGACGCTGGCATGAAATCGCGTAAACTGCAGCCGTGATTTTTAGAGTTGGCGTGCGTTTCTTTGTCATCGAATGGTGCGCTCGAGGGACAGTCGCTGTGGATACCAGACAATCATTGTCCGACGTCATGTCTCGCCGAAATCTGTTGCAGGCAGCAGGGATCAGCGGGCTGCCCATGGCCGTGCCGGGGATGGTCGCAGCGGGCGTGGATGAGAAGGCCGGGCTGGGAAAAGGTGCTGCTGAGAAATCATGTATCTTCATTTTGCTTTGCGGTGGCCCAAGTCACCTAGATACATGGGATCTGAAACCCGGCGCTCCCGATACGATTCGCGGACCATACAAGCCGATCGCCACCACTGTTCCGGGCATGCAGATCAACGAATTGCATACAAACATGGCTCAGCTGACGGATCACTTCAGCCTGATCCGATCGATGACGCATGTCGGAAACATCAGCAACCACTTTGACGCGATGCATCATTGTCTGAGCGGGCAGGCCGCCGCTCCGCCTGATGCTCCTTACATGGGCTCAATTCTGGCCAAGGTGCGACCGAACGAGAAGACCATTGCTCCCTATGTGTGGCTGATCAAGTGTGTCGGTGATCCAGTTTTCTGCGCTCCCAACATCGGGACCGGCGGACATCTCGGAGCGGCCCATAGTCCGCTGTTTGTCGGTTCGGCCGCCGACAATCCGTCAATGCCCACATTCAAGGCACCGGACGACCTGCAGGCTGCGGTGGCCACCGATCGCATGCTCGAACGACGTCGGTTGCTCAATGGACTCAGCCCTTCACGACAATCCAGCGACGTCGCCCGAGCCACAAAGGACTGGCAGGATATTTATGGCCGCGCCTTTGAATTGACTGCCGGTCCTGAAGCACGTGAGCCCTTTGAACTGAATCGCGAACCGGACAAAGTGCGAAATCGTTATGGGATGCATCCACTTGGCCAGAACCTGTTGCTCGCGCGGCGGCTTGTTGAAAGCGGCGTGGGCTATGTAACGGTCAACGGCTGGACGGGATCGGCTCCGGAAGGCGGCGGTGGTGCACCCAGTTCCAGTTGGGACATGCACGGCGGAGAAATGGGAATGGGAAGCGCGTTCGGTAACGGTTCGTACGGTATGGGCTGGTGTCTTCCAAAACTGGATCAAGCTCTTTCTGGTTTAATTCTGGATCTTAAAGATCGCGGAATGCTTGAAAGTACCATGGTTGTCGTGGTCGGAGAATTTGGCCGCACGCCAACGATCAATGCGCCCGGTACGAACCCCGGTCGCCAGCATTGGCCGTCCTGCTTTTCTGCAATCCTGGCTGGCGGTGGTATCCGCGGCGGAGCTGTCTATGGCGAGTCCGACAAACATGGGGCGTTTGTGGTGGATCGACCAGTGCGACC
>CANJQC010000085.1 GCA_947476295.1 Planctomycetaceae bacterium
AGACTCCTTCCTGCACTGTATCCTTCTCAGTCCGCACACCACATGCGGGAGTCTGGCTGTTTTTTATATTCCCCTTTTTCCGCTACACCAGTTTTTTTCCTGCTAAAAATCCTTAACGGCGTTGGGCAGTCGGGACGCTCGAAGATGATGTGTTCACGCTGACGCATATGGACGGTCGAGTGACGGTCGTTCGTAGCACTGGTGGTGCATCGGTGAATCTGGGGAGTTTCCCAATCTCGGCAAGCAGGACCTACCGAAATCGGCGACTGCATCCCCGCCAGGCATCCGCTGGGGAACGGATTGCCGTTTTGTACAAACTGCGTCATGATTGCTGATGTTCGGCGACTGCACTACGATCCTCGAAATGGCAGCGATTGAAGTCAGAGAATTGTGTCGCACGTATCAGGTCTTCCGAAAGCGTGAAGGTGTGTGGGCGTCTGTGCGCGGCTTGTTCCACCGCGAATACGATGTCGTGAGTGCGGTGCGCAATGTCAGCTTTACGATCGACGAAGGCGAGATGGTCGCTTTCCTCGGCCCAAACGGTGCGGGGAAAACGACCACGCTAAAATTGCTTTCGGGACTTGTGGTCCCAACCTCCGGCACTGCGCATGTGCTGGGTCACGTGCCGTGGAAACGTGAAGATGCTTATCGTCGCCGGTTTTCGCTGGTGACGGGTCAGAAAGAACAGCTCTGGTGGGACTTGCCCGCTCAGGAATCGTTCCGGCTCCACAAGGAAATCTACCGGATTCCCGCCGACGACTATCGCCGACGTCTGGATGAATTGACAGATCTGCTGGAAGTGGGTCGTCTGATGTCGCAGCCTGTTCGAGAACTCTCGCTGGGTGAACGGATGCGCATGGAACTCATTGCCGCCCTGCTCCACCGACCGGACGTCCTGTTTCTGGACGAACCGACAATTGGACTGGATGTTGTCAGTCAGCGACGCGTTCAGGAATTCCTGCGACACTACCAGCGCGAGCAGCGCATTACTGTGATCCTTACCAGCCACTACATGAAGGACGTCGAAGCGCTGTGCGATCGTGCGATCGTCATCAATAAAGGAATCGTAATCCACGACGGCCCGCTGGCGGCGATCATCGACCGTTTCAGTCGGCACAAGATCATTGAACTGCAGTTTTCGGACAACGTCGTGCCACAGGGGCTGGAACGCTTCGGCCGCATTTTGGAATCGCGACCACCCAAGGTTAAAATTCAGGTTGAAAAGCAACGTGTTTCCGAATCTCTTTCGAGTATCCTCAGTCAACACTCCATCGACGACATCAGTGTGTCGGAACGACCGCTGGAAGAGGTGATCGCCGAATTGTTTTCATCCGACGATGCCGCGAGGGCGGAGAAATGACGGGCACGCCTGCGCATGCAGAATCGTTAACGGCACTGGGCGAAGTCCGTGCTCGATTGCGACTCAAATGGCTCATCCTCCGTACGGCGATGGAAGAGCGACTGACGTATCGAGCCGACTTTGCGTTCTCTACGCTCGTTCGGTTTTTGCCGATCGTGACGCAGATTTTCCTGTGGAGTGCCATTTTTCAAAATGACTCCGGACGTTCGATTCACGGCTACAATTTAGGTGAGATGGTGTCGTATTACCTTGTGGTGATGCTGACACGAGCTTTCTCCAGCATGCCTGGTCTGTCAACCGGCATCGCCGGTTCGATTGCGGACGGTTCAGTTCGAAAATATCTGATTCAGCCGGTGGATATGCTCGACCATTTGTTCTGGCATCGCGTTGCGCACAAGCTGGTATACTATGCCGTTGCCGCAGGTCCGTTTGCGCTGGTGTTCTGGCTTTGTCGAGCCCACTTGCCGAACTGGCCCGGCTGGCCGGTGATGCTGGCTTTTGTCTCTTCGCTGCTGATGTCGTTCATGATCGGTTTTCTGATCGAAGCACTGATCGGATTGCTTGCCTTCTGGTTTCTTGAAGTCAGTTCGCTGATCTTCATTTACATGATGCTTAGTTACTTTCTTTCAGGACACATGATCCCGCTGGAACTGCTGTCACAGTGGATTCCATTCGTCGATTATCTGCCATTTCGATATCTGGCTTACACGCCGACCGTGATTTTGCTCGGCAAAATTCCACCGGAACACTTGCCCGTTGAGCTGCTGATTCAGGCTGGCTGGATCGTCGGATTATTCATCCTCAATCGCTATACGTTTCGTCGTGGTGTGCAGCGATACAGTGCATTCGGCGGATAGGATCTGTGTGCGGCCACGGCTACGGCCGCTGCCGGGCAATCAGTTCATCCAGTTCGACGCGAAGTTTCGGGAGAATCTCGTCGTACAGAAACGCACCGACGGATTCCTTGCCACGTTTAAGGTTCACATGCGTCGGACCGCACCACAGGCCGAGATCTGCGTCGTCTGTTTCGCCAGGCCCGTTCACGCGGCAACCCATGACCGCAATCGTGATCTTGTGCGCTTCGGCATAACGTGTCATCTCGCGAACCTGCTCGGCAAGGTCCACAAAGGCCTCGTTTTCGACACGAGAACAGCTCGGGCAACTGATGATGTTGAGTGTCTTCAAGCCATAGTCCACGAAACTGCGAACGCGACCTGTGGCAATGTCTTCAAGAATCTTCCGACCTGCGGTGATCTCTTCAGCCTTGCGATTGTTGGCCACCGTAAGCGACACTCGAATCGTGTCACCGATGCCACGGCTGATTAGCTGCTCAAAAGCAATCCGCGTCTTGATGATTCCATCCGGCGGCATTCCGGCTTCGGTGACACCAAGATGCAGCGGCACGTCCGGACGTCTCTCAGCAAACCGGCGATTGACGTCAATCACCTTCTGAGGATCTGAATCTTTCAGCGACACACAATAGCGCTCGTAACCTAGGTCATCCAGCAACGCGCAGTGCTCCCAAGCGCTTTGGAGCATCGGCGAGATTGAATCATGTTCGTCGAACTTTGACTTCACGTCCGGATCGACGGACCCGCAGTTGACGCCCACGCGAATTGCACAGTCATTGTCGCGAGCCACCTGCACAAGATACTTCACCTTCTCCTGCCACGGCCTGGATTTTTCATGGTGATAAAGGTGCCCGGGGTTGTAGCGAATCTTATCAACGTACGGCGCGATGACTTCTGCGAGGCGATAATTCTCCTGCAGATCCACCGACAGACTGCCTTTGACCTGCCGCCGAATCTCGATCAGCGCTTCGGCATCTTTCTGGTTGTCGATTGCGACTCGCACAATATCGGCACCAGCATCGATGAGGTCACTGATTTGACGCACGGTGGCATCAATATTCGTCGTCTTTGTTGCCGTCATGCTCTGCACAGCAATCGGCGCTCCGCCACCGATAAACAGATCCCCAATCGCAATTGATCGAGTCGGATTGCGGACGATATTGAGTTTTGTTTCAGTGGTCATGGAGTTTCCGCTACATCATTTCTGCGGACAGCCAGCCATCGACCAGCTGAATCATGGTCACGGTCACAGGCAGCGTTTTGTCGCCAGCGGCCTGGAGGTCGATCGTCGGACTCAGTTCACGGCGAATCATGCGACGGGCTAGGATACGACGGATCTGATTGGCTCGCGTGATCTGCTTAAGGCGATCGGTTTCTTCCTTGCTGGCCACACCGATTGTGCCAGGTTCGAGGACAACTTTCCCGCCCTGCAGCGCCATGTCGATCGGGATCGTAATAATCTGCTCAGGGATGGCATCTTTGCCTTCCTGCAACACACCCGCTCGCAGCACAAGCGTAATCTGATTGTGATTGAAATGCACTCGGATCGGATCGGTCGTGCTGAACACAAAGGAAGTTGGTGGTTCAGGCTCTTCGTTGTTTGCAACCGGCTGCGGAACACCATCCGTTAATTTGATTTCGCGCTGGAAGAGATCAGACAATGCAACTTCCAGCTCTTTGGCCAGATCTTTTTCGAGAATTGTGCGACCTTGCAGGCCCAGAGCATCAATCGCGTTGTTCAGGGCACTTTCATGCAACTGGACAGCAGCACCAGTCGCAACCAAGGCCGACGGAGGCTGGACGGAGCCGCCGAGTCGCGACAAGCCAATCGTGCGTGTACTGAGTGCCATGTGGGTATTGCTTGAACGGGCACTGGTGCTGTCCGGTGCTACACCGCGTCGTTCGAGCGACGCAAACATTTTGTTCAGTGTGTCATTGGCGGTAGAGAACTGTGTATTTGCTTCGCTCTCAAACTTTGGCAGAGCGGCTTCGCGAATCTTCTGAGCCGTCAAAGCTTCAGACTGTGGCTTGCTTTCAGCGATTTTCTGTGACGCAATCCTGCGCACAATTCCGCGAACGATCGGTATGCCATCGTACTTCGTGGCAAGTCCGGTGACCTGACTGTTGGTATTGACGTTGAAATCAGCTGCGGTACTTGTGATGTTACGGCCATCGAAGAACACGGATTTGTTCATCCAGAAATTATTATTGCCTCGTGACCAGACAGTCGCCGGACTTTTCTGAGCCACCGTGCTGGATTGCACGTTGCCATTCGCATTCAGATCAAACATGGCTCGATTGCTGGATGGCTTGATATCCGCTCTTACATTGACAGTCGTATTCTGTGAACCCGTCACCCACGCTCCCATAATGCACTCTGCGATGCAGCCGGATTCCGTGCGATAATCGGAAATCAGGCGGGACAGCAGATCTTCGGACAACACAAAATGCAGGTTGTGATTGAAGTAGTGATCGTTCACGACTGACCGCAGTGCCGCAGCCGCAGCCGGGAAATCATTTCGCAGAGCCCGCCATGCAATTCGGGCATTTTCGGCATCTGCCCCCAGTTGGTCATGTTCGTAGTTCAGCAGTGACTGAATCAGGCGGTCCACCTGATACTGCAGTTCGCCCTGAGCAGCTTCGGCATCGTTCGCCCAAGCGGATCGGCGAATGGCTTTGTCCACAGCCATCTTCAGTTGCTGCAACTGCGGCCTAGAAGCAAACGTTTTCTGACTGGCATCCATCGAATCCGACAGTGTCAGATTTCTTGAAACTTGGTTGAGCACATCAGCACTGACGTCGGGCTTCTGCAGATCGTCAAGATGAAGATACGAAATCCATGTGGCACCATTCAAGATCGAGGTCAGCCACTGAGCCGTCGATGCCGCAGTGTCCATCAGATTCGCTGCTGAAGCAGGATTGCTCCCGACGTCAGCAGTCTGAGACGCTTCGATGGCCGAAGACATCAACGCGACGCGTCGCTGCAATCGACGCTTTAAAGAATCCTTTTCAGGAGTTGTTGCCGAAAAACTGCTGGCCAACGACCGAAGTTCAGCGGCCGCATTCTGACGCTCTTCTGCTGTTTTTTTGGTGTCAAACAGAATTCGCAGAAACGGGCTGGCGAGTGCTGCCAGATCAGCGTCGATGGCTTCAATTGATTCTTCTGTAATATCAGGCGGCACTTTCAATTCGGAAGCCTGAATGGCTGGTGCTGCCGGAGTTGCCTGGAGTGTCGTCGGAAAGACGGCGGAGCCGACAAGCAATGACGTCGTAACGAACAATGCACCGACAGCCCGTCGGACCCGTCGCTGACGCAAGATAGAAATGACTCTCATGTATCCTCCTCGTTATGCCTTCGCTTCTGAAAGCAGCTTCCGCCATCACTCAACCTTTATCGTCGTGCGCGATCGGCAGATCGTCCATTTGCAAAGCAACACACACAGCTGTTCATTTCAGAAGAGTTCACACACTCACCCGATGCTTTACATGTGGCCCAAAATACCATGTGCCCCTGGCGGGCTCAATCGTTAAAGTCGACACAACCGTCCCGGATTGCAAAGATGAGGAGTGGTGTGTCAACTACGGGATTGGTCAGCGTGCCATGCGTGGACCGTCCTTTAAACACTGGAAAACACAGCTAATTCCGTAGACTCGACGTCAAAAACATGCTGTTCACATGGTCCAACGGCCCGCTTTCCAGCTTCCGGCCTTGTGATCTGAATGCCCTTCGGTGCCTCAATCCCCAACTGGACGCGGTTCTTTCCGACGCTCAAAATCGTGAGACGAATGTTCATTCCCGGGATCAGAATCTGTTCCTGAATTTTGCGTGACAACACAAGCATGGTTCAACTCCGTTTGAAGCCTTAATGCTGACAGACACTGTCAACACGCAGTCCGAAAAAAAGCGAAGAGACGTTCTCTTCGCACCACAACTGAAACTAAGAGGCCCTAACAAAACCGCGACAGGCACCCTCGCCAAACAGTGTTTGACGTATTTTCCGGTTCAAGACGGGAGCCAGTCCCGGTTTTGTTAGGCGTTCTAAAATAAATGTTTCTGACCGGTGAACGCATCGCGACCTGCATACACATCACGAGTCCCTTCCGGGATGTAGATAATATCCAAGCGATGCAGCCGCACGATGAGATTGGAAATCGTCACTTGTGCGAGTGCAGCAAGTTCATAGAGCGCCGGCCATGATGTGACGTCAATATTCTTCACAGCTGCTTTGATCAGCCATTCCGGCATAAGCATCGATGACTGATAGCGATCGACTGCACTTCGTACTTCCGGAGAATCCTGCCCTGCTGTCAGTTCGCGATACAATTCGAAATAACGATCGTCATAGGCAGCGCGATTGAGTACTTCTACGAGCACATGTCGATCCATCGCATGTCGTCGCACCACGCTGGGCTGAAGATCGAAGCCTGGAAGTCGCGGATGATGCAGGCTGGTGCGATCGATATCGATGTCCCAGTGTCCGGCTTCATGCCCGATCGTGCTGCGCTCCAAACCCGGCTTCGACTGAAACAGTCCCAGATGTCGGCTGTTGAGCACGATCCGACGTTCTTCCGGAATCAGTCCCGCCAGAATCTGCTCGCCCGGCTGTTCATCGATTTCGATCCAGTCAAAGTCCAGTCCCAGAATTCGCTCGACGATCTTTTCAATCGGCACCGGAAACATCACCGGCTCACCCATCAGCTGTTCATACTGACGAATGCGCATTCCGGTGATTCCATCGATCGTGCGAGTTCTCATGTTGGTTAGATCATAGCGTCTCACGAAGAGCACTCCGTACGATTGAATGCGCTCATCTTCGGGCGCTGCCACACAATTCGGATTCAAAGCCTGCGACGACAGACGTCTGTGAAAAACCAAAGACTTCAGCGGGACGAAGACGAGCGGCCCGACTGCAGTTCAATCTGCTGGATCATTTCTTCCAGCGCTGTGTCGGATAAATTCAGGAGCTTTCGAAACACTCCCGGTCGTGACAGGATTCGGTCTCGATAAGCATCGGGGATTCGCCTGGCCAGCAACAGTAGTTCATCAGGGTCGGTGTGCAGCGCTTTGGCAATTCTCTGTAACGTCTCTTCTCGCGGAGTCTGTTCGTCATCCAGACGGTCATTCTCAACACGGCTTAAATAGGTGAAATTGATGCCGACACGATCGGCAAGTTCACGCTGTGTCAGATTACGACTTTTGCGGATTTCTCTGATCCGCTGTCCGATGGTGTTCATCCAATCGCTCCCTCGAATACAGAAATTTCAGGCCGATTCCCGCCCGAATGTTTTGAGGACCAACACTGCACGGACGATATTTAAGTTGCTGTTCACTGTCAACGTCAACTCTACGGATTTCCTGGGCCGGCGCTGTCGCTTGACCCGCTCTACATTCTACAGCGTAAGCTCACAAACTGGCCGATCGTGTCATTCGCCGTCGGGACACTACCGCTTCGTGGACGTGTGGCTTATGATTCCGGGAGCGAACTTGTCGCGACTCGCCGTTGTCTCTCCGGAGACAACTGGCAAACCCGGAGAGGTGACAGAGTGGCCGATCGTGCCGGTCTCGAAAACCGGTGAACCCGCAAGGGTTCCGAGGGTTCAAATCCCTCCCTCTCCGCTTGGTTTACTGGAAAGAGTGGACATACTACCTTGAACCCCTGACAAAACGTGCGTGAGCCGCGACGTTTGTCGTCTCGTCGTTCTTCCTTGCTTCTCGACTACCCCCAGTCCTGATTTTTCATGGCCACTACCGTTTGACTCCCATTCAGTCACTGACACGAACGACCTGCACAGCGTCCGCGATGACAAGACCGTCGGCCCCGTCGTTCCTGACCGTCACCGTTGCTCCAAATGCGTTCAATCGAAAATATCCCAAACTGACCCACAGTTTGCCACGAGTCCGTTGATTGACCAGGACCGTTTTCGTTCCGGTTGCCGTGAGGATGTCAAATCTCGCGTTGGTTGCTCGATCACTGCCGGAAGTCCAGCGGGCGAACACCTCGAAAACGCCGGTGGAACCAAGAGAGCCAGGCGCAAAGCTTACGGAATGAGCGCCCTTCACTGCTGGATTCCCGTCGCTCAAATAGTTGCTGCCGTAATACCCGGCGACCGCAGTTGAGGCACTCCACCCGCCCGTGATTATGACGCCGGTGGCATCGGCATTGTCCCTAGTGAATCTGGCCGGTGCGGGGACCGCGACAAACCTAACGGCAGAAAGACCGCTCAGCACGTAAGCGCCACCGCTGGTCGTGGTAGTGAATTGTTCTCCGGGATCAAGGATGCCATCGTTATCGACATCCGCGAAGCACGGTCTGATTCGCCAGGCCGGTTTCTGCTGCGTCCTTCACGCCATCGGCATCGTTCCACACAACCCCGGCAATCGAACCACGCTGGCCGGGAGTTCCATTCAGCAGCAGACTCACATCATTGCTGAAGAAGTTGGCGGTGACGATGTCGAGCTTCGTGTCCGCATTAAAGTCGGCGATCGCGACCGCAGTTGGACTGGTATGAGCCGTTGAGACCAGATGCGATTGCCAAACGTGCCGTTCCCGTTGCCCGGGTGATAAGTCACCGAGCTATCGAAACTGTTCGCAATCACGACGTCTGCTTTGCCGTCTTTGTTAATGTCGCCCGCAGCGATCGAAATCCCACTGAATTCGGTCTCGAACAATTGAGCCGTGTTGAACGTGCCGTTGCCATTGCCCGTTAACAGCGCAAAATGAGTATCCGCGTTCCCTGCAGCAACGATGTCGAGCTTTCCGTCACCATTGAAGTCCGCCACGGCTGCTCCGTATGTGCCCGGTACCGCTGGGTAAAGGACCAGCGGTTGAAACGTACCGTCTCCCTGTCCGAGCAAGACGCCAATCGCGCTGTCGGCCTGGCGGAAGCTCAGCAGCAAATCAGGCCTGCCATCCTTATTGAAGGCACCAGTGGCGGCGAAGTTGGTGTCATCAGTTGCCGAGGTTCCGGCCACCTGCGTTGCAAAAGTACCATTTCCAACACCGGACATGACGTAGAAACTGGTCGGTGCCGGGAGAGCGGTAAAACAAAATGTCCTGGCGACCATCGCGGTTGATGTCCGCCGTATAAGGAGCAGACCCAATTCCAGGGGACTGATCAACCAGCTTATCAAAAAACGTACCGTCGCCAATGCCGTATCGGATGACTAATCCCGCTGAACCGGTCAGCACCAGATCGGTTCTGCCGTCCCGATTGAAATCCGCAGTCTGCAGATTGTAGTAGCTTGTTCCAAGTGACATCTCCTGACTTAGCGGAGCCTGCAGCGTCCCGTTACCATTACCGGGATAGATCTTCAAATGCCTCCGATAGATCAGATCCGCGTCCCGCCGAGCATAGACATAAAACACGTCGGTTTCGCCGTTGTAATGGCCACATGACGAAACCCCCATCCAGCACCAAACCAACCGACCGCCTCCGCGTGCAGCGGGGAGAAAATGCGAAACATTCTGTGAAGGCTCATACCACGTTCCGGGTTGATGGCTTGAGCAGGACGGCGATTAACGATCCAAAGAGTTCTTTGCCACGAATTCGACCCCAATGAATCGTATTACACAAGGCAAGGCAGAGTGGCATCCATTCTTCGGAGATTCCTCGGCGATGGTGCTAACGGGTTGGCGACGGCCGAACTGCTATCCGTGCATCAAGAAATGTCTGCAGCAGAATCTGAGCGGACAGTTTGTCCATCCGTTCTTTGCGTTTCTTTTTGGACAGTTCCGCCGCCAGGAGAAGTTTCTCGGCCTGAAACGAGGTGAAGCGTTCATCCTGAAATGTGTAGGGCAATCCGGTGATGGTCCCCAGCCACTCCGCAAACTTGCGAGCTTCGCGGGACTTTTCACTTTCATCGCCGCTCAAATGAATCGGCAGGCCGACCACCAGACCCACCGGCCGGTATTCTTCGACAACTTTGCGAAAGAACCGCTCATCGACCTGGACGCCATGCCGTTCATGATTATGAAGCGGACTGGAAAATCTTTGATCGCGATCTGAAACCGCCACGCCGACTCGTCGCGTGCCGTAATCAATTCCCAGCAACACACCCGCTTGAGGCACAGTCAGAGAGGTATCGGCACCGGTGAGCGGTTCAGCGTCAGCCTTCGCGGAAAGTCCTGCCGCATCCGGCGTGTCATCCCCTTTCGTAGTCGATTCGGTCATTTCAGCGAGTTGTTTTTCTGTGAGTGGACGCGGTAAAAATCGCATCTGAGAGACTGGATTTGTTTCCGGATGATTGAAGGCCACGAGCGGGTGGCATCGATCGCCGAGTGCAGTATAGTATCGGGATTACCTCACATTCTCGACTGGACCAGCATCATGGCGCAGCCATCAAAAAAAATCGGCCCTGTGACTCAGTTTATTAATCATCACTACCGACATTTCAATGCTGCCGCATTGATCGACGCCGCCAAAGGTTATGGAACGCATCTTGATCAGGGCGGCAAGATGATGGTCTGCTTGGCCGGTGCAATGAGTACTGCAGAGTTGGGACTGTCGCTGGCTGAAATGATTCGGCAGGACAAAATCCATCTGATTTCCTGTACCGGTGCTAACCTTGAAGAGGATGTCTTCAACCTTGTCGCGCATGATTTTTACGAGCGTGTTCCTCATTATCGTCAGTTGTCGCCAGAGGATGAACAGGGGTTACTGGAACGCCACATGAATCGCGTGACCGATACCTGCATTCCCGAAGGCGAAGCCATGCGGCGGATGGAAACCGCGATGCTTGAAGTCTGGATTGCGGCCGACGGGGCGGGCCAGCGATTCTTCCCGCATGAGTTTTTCTATCAGGTCCTGCTGAGTGGCAAGTACAAAGAGCATTACCAGATTGATCCAAAGGATTCATGGATGCTGGCGGCGGCAGAAAAGAACTTGCCAATCATCGTGCCAGGGTGGGAAGATTCAACGCTCGGCAACATGTACGCAGCAGCCGTGATTCGCGGCGAAGTGAAGAATGTGCATACAGTCCGCACGGGGATCGAATACATGACATGGCTGGCGGAATTCTACACGGCCACCACGCAGAAAAATTCGCTGGGAATGTTCCAGATCGGCGGAGGTATCGCTGGCGACTTTCCAATCTGCGTTGTTCCGATGCTGCATCAGGATCTGGATCGCCGCAGCATTCCGCTGTGGGGCTATTTCTGCCAGATCAGCGATTCCACCACCAGTTACGGCAGTTACTCCGGTGCCGTCCCGAACGAAAAAATCACGTGGGGCAAACTGGGAATCGACACACCAAAATTCATCGTCGAATCCGACGCCACCATCGTCGCCCCGCTGATCTTTGCGCATGTGCTGGGCTGGTAGTGGCGCAGGTAGATATCCGCGTCTGTCGTTCGTCGGTGACGTTTACCGCTTCCTTGCGACCGCCGAAGACACCAACGGCAAGTATGCCACATGGGAAGCCATTGTGCCTCCGGGCGGCGGACCTCAACCGCATATTGACCATGAAATGCAACTTCTGATCTGATAAAGAAAGTGTCTTATGCCACACGCCACTCACCTAACGGAAACAGAAATCCTAGACGGTTTGGTGGAGGTGAGGAAATCTCCACCGAACGACGGCCTGCTCGAAGCAATCGTAATCCGTCCCGCTTCGGAAAAAAGACTCAGTTTGCAGCGATGTCGTCTCAGTCCCGAAGGCGGGACGGAAGGCGATGCGTGGGCACGAGGTTGTTGGTTGAAGCTCCCGGATGGCAGTCCTCATCCTGACGTTCAAATCTGTATCATGAACTCCCGGATGATCAATCTGCTGGCGGGCGAAAAGCAGCGGTGGGAACTGGCTGGAGACAATCTCTTTATTGATTTGGATCTGAGTCGAGAAAACCTTCAGGCGGGCCAGTTGTTGCGAATTGGCGAATGTGTCATGGAAATCACAGAACAGTCACACAATGGCTGTGCCAAGTTCAGTCAACGCTTTGGTCCTTCGGCTCTCAAAGTCGTAAATTCTCCGACCGGAAAAGAACTTCGGCTCCGAGGAATCTATGCCAAAGTCATCAAAGCTGGTGATGTTTCCGTGGGAGATCGGATCACGAAACTATGATCGTCTGCAATGACCCAGGCGAAATCTTTAAGTAAATCCGGAGTTTCGCACCTGTTGAAGGACGCATCGGTTTGAACTTCAAAGTCCTTCGTCCTATGTCACAGGCCGTGGCAGGTTGAGCAGAGTGGATCGACGGTGTCGTTTGTGAACCAGAAGTTGAAAGAGGTTCGCAGGCAGCGGCTACAGGACATGGGTTCCATCTTTTTCAACATCGCATTCCAGTAGACACGAAAGATTCGCTTCTCGGCTTTCCGCTGGATTTCAACGTCGATCGCGACTGCCGGAATGCGAAATTCTGCCAGCACGATCGGACGCAGCACGGCACTGAACAAGTATCGCTCATCAAGTTCGCTGAGCTTTCTCTGCAGCTCCAGCTTGACGGCTTTCTGGCGAGATTCAATCTCTTCCGCCGTCGGAACGGCCTTCGTACGTTTGTTGGGTGTTGAACTCTCGCGCTGCAGTGCGCGGTAGTAGTCCTGAAGGCGTTTGCGATCTCGTTCCCGTCGGGCATCGATGCGCTGCAGAAAAGTAGTTGCCTGACGCATTGTTTCCGCTTCCGCGACATGCAGCGCCTGATCAAGCGTTGTACTGGAATCTGACGGAGCATCTTTGGCCGGTCGGAGATCGCCGAGATTCAACAGTTCACTCAACGGCACGACAACTCCGGATCGGGCATTCAGCGTCACCGACACCAGCGACTCCCATGTTTCTTCCGACTGTAGTGTGACGTGAAACCACCATGCATGGTACGGCACAGTCATGACGCTTCCATCCAAGACTTTGGCTCGGGCGTTCTGCCAGCCGAATGACGAATCCACGGCTGTAGCGAATTCCGTTTTGCGAACCGGCAAATCATCGATCGCAAATGCTCCAATCGCCGGTACGAAATGTCGCAGCGTCCGTGCCGCGAGATCAACGAATTCTCCTCCGAGTGACAGCACAAGTCCCTCGTCGCCGGGTTGAGTCTTCACGAGGAACGATTCCTCGTGCTGTCCGAGACTTTCCGCCAGATCTGGTGGGACAATGGCCGTTGCCTGCGAACCATCGGATTGCCAGTCAATGATACCGCCGGAATTTTCGACCAAAGCTGTGGCAAATTCCACAAGCTGCGATTCCACGCTGCTGCGACTCATTCGTAGTCCTCACCAAACAAAGCTTCGTCCAGATTTTTGGCGTCAAGATATTTTTCCTGAGCAGCCACCAGCGTGTCGCCGAGCGTTTCGAAGTCGGCATCCAGTTGCTGATCGTCAGGAGCTTTCTGCCAGAGTTGCAGCACCAGCGATTCGAATTCCTGGCCATCGTCTAGGTTGCCGAGGATCGAGCCCACTTCGCCAACCACCAGTTCAAACATCCGGATCTTGTCGTTCAATAGTTTAAGAATTCGGGACTCCAGCGTTCCCGCTGTACACAGATTGAAAATGAACACATCCTGAGTCTGTCCGAAGCGGTGAATACGTCCGATTCGCTGTTCAATTTTCATCGGATTCCACGGCAGGTCAAAATTGATCAGTGTGTCCGCGAACTGCAGGTTGCGTCCCTCCCCGCCAGATTCCGTACACAGCATCACATTCACCGAGGACTTCAGTTGTTCGACGGCCGCATCTTTGTCAGTCGATGATTGCTCGCCTGAAAATGTTGAAAAAGCGATCGCCGCCTCCATGAGCAGCGATTGCAGCCGGTGCAATGTGCGGATGGATGCCACGAAGACCAGAACTTTGTGCTCATGGCTTTCCTTCAAGAGATGCAGCAGTTTTTCGTCCTTGGCAGAATGCGAGATTCTTCCAGCGCGTTCGCACAATTGGCGAGCCCGTTCGTCTCGTTCTGCAAGTGGCTGAAGCGTCGCAGCGGCCGTTGCCGGATGACTGCCAATCGACGTCAGAATCGCATGCAGCCGCATGCGGGAGATGCCTGCAGGTCCGTTGTCTTGCGGTTCCTGTAGGGTGGGACCAGCGAGCAACGCGAGCGCCGGCCCACCAGCGGGCGACGTCGATTCCGGTGGGCCGGCGCGGCTTGTCAGCCGCTGGTCCCACCCTACGGCCTCGGGCGCATCCGCTGATTCTGTCGATGACGCATCCAGCTCTTCGGGACTCTCCTGTTCAGCATCATCTGTATTCGTATGCGCTGCGGTCGCCAACTGGTCACGCAGGTACTGCTGAATGTCGATGAGCAGTTGAGATTCTTCCTCACCCGGCGTCGCAATGACTGTCTGGGCATAACGTGGAGGCAGATTGATCTGCACTAGGCCACGCGTGTTTCGAATCATGACTTCGCCCAAGAGATCACGCAGTCGATGCCGATTACGCGGGTCACGAGGATTTCCGCGCGTCACGAACTGCTTCTTAAAGTCGGCTTCTGTTTTCAGATGACCAGGTTCCAGCAGCGTCAGCAGGCTGTACAGTTCGACGAGATTATTCTGCACGGGCGTCGCAGTGAGCAGAAACATGTGACGACGCTGCAGAGAGTTAACGAGCTTCCAGAGTTTTGTTGCACGGTTTCGACAGTGGTGGGCTTCATCGACGATGACCAGATCCCACTGTGCCGACGCAATCGCCTCAGGTCTGCGACCGGTACGGGCAAACGATGTGGAAACCAGAACACGATCATGTGTCGCCCAGAATTCGTCGCGGCTGCTGGTCGCTGTCCTTGGTGCGATCTTGAAGTCGAGGTGGAATTTGGAGGAAAGTTCTTCGTGCCACTGACTGACCAGAGGATTTGGCACCAGAATCAGCACGCGTTTGATCAGTCGTCGCAGCAGGTATTCGCGAAGCAGCAGGCAGGCTTCAATGGTTTTACCGAGACCGACTTCGTCTGCCAGCAACACGCGGCCACGAAAACGCCGCATCACTTTACGGACGGTTTCAATCTGATGGGGCAGATGCTCGACCCCAGTGAGTCCTTCCAGACAAAGCAGTTCGTCAAAACCTCGCAGCAACTGCAGACGGGTATGCGTGAGATGCAGCTGAAGCTGCTCGCGAGTCGCAAGGTTCTTCGTGGTAGAGAATTCGGACAGATCCGTGCGAAAGCGGATTGGAATCCCGCTGGGACTAAACGACGTTCGGACGTGTGCTGAATCGTCAGTGATGTCCTTCCCGGAGTTTACGTCAAACAGCGAGTTCGTCGCGGCAATTTTTGTCCTCACGGACAATGCTCCATGCATCCATTCGAGCCGAATTCCAACGCGATCGATAGTCTACAGAACGGATTTCCAAACGGCAATTATCCGAACGGAAAAGACGTTTGCTTGCCATTCGCCAGCGGGATCTTGATTTACAGCAGGCCGGACCAGGCGAAGTTCTCACGCTCCTGACATAAGATCGAAGTGCTCCGCAAATCTGCCGGAGTGCGTCAGACTGTTCACGTTCCACCGAAAAATGCCCCCGCTGCCCGCTTCGGCTTCGCCAAGACGTTGTCAAGGAAAGCGGCATTAGAGTCAGCCAACGGTAACTGTTCCTGCAAAAGCTGCGCAAAACCTGTGGTCATGGCCATACCGAGCACGGATAGACGCCGAAGTCGATGCCCTCGGAACGCATGTCGGCAAAGAGACGTTACGCGCAAAGCGAAGAAGTTCTCACCCCAAAATCCTTAGAATCAGAAGCTTTGATTCCACTCTTCTTCACTTCCCGGCCATCAAATGGTGGCGAAATTGCGGGCGCGGTTATAGTCTTTACTCAGAGGTTTTGATGGCTTGGGTCAGAAGCTGAGCATTCGAAGTTCCACCACGTCGCAAGAGACAGGGAGAAATCGGCATGAGCGCGGGTCAATCGGATGATGCACTGCGCCGTCGTTGTCTTGTTCTTGACAAGCAACGCCTCGCGGACGTGGACGAGAAGCACGCCCGCGTGCGTACGTTGCTGACCGCTTCCGGAGCCGATGCCCTGCTGCTGCAGGATCACGCGAACATTGCCTGGTTCACCGCCGGAGCTGATCCGGCGCGGTGCATGGCCGAAGGATGTCAGACCAGCCTGTTTGTCACCGATGACGCAAGGCTGCTTGCCACAAACGCCGTCGATTCCGCTCAGTTGTTTGAACGCGAAGCATTCGGCCTGGGATTTCAGCTGAAACAGCGAGAGTGGTTTCAACCCCACGGCGCGCTGGTCGAGGATCTTTGCCGAGGTCGTAAAGTCGTTAGCGATTCGGGCTTTGAGGGAACTCGAAGCGTTGCGAAGGACGTCGCTCAGTTGCGTCGTCCGCTCACGGATCTGGAAGTGGATCGTATTCGGCGACTCAGTAAGGTGCTGGTGCATGCGGTTGAGATTTCTGCCGGTCATATTCGACCCGGAGTCTCTGAAGCGGCCGTAGCCGGTGAACTCAGTCATCGACTGATTCGACGCACGGTGACCCCTGTCCGGATACAGGTATGTGCGGATGGCCGCAATATTCGTTACCGTCACTGGTCGTATAGCGAAGACCCGATTGAATCGTATGCGACGGTTTCGTGCGTGGCAAAGCGCTGGGGACTGCATGTTGCCGTCAGTCGGACGGTATGCCTCAATCAGGTTCCGGAAGAGTTGTGGGCGGCTCATCAAAAAGCCGTGCTGATGCACGCGACAGGAATGTACTTCTCCAGAACTGGTCAACAGTTGAAAAATATCTGGCGCAAGGTTCGCCGCATCTATGACAAGTTCGGCATGCCGACCGAATGGCAGTTGGCGGATCAGGCAGAAATCATCGGCTACCACGCGATGGAACATCAGCTCACGCCGGATTCGGAGTACGAACTCGAGGCCCCGACCGCGATGTACTGGCATCCCGGCGTCAATGCCGCGCTGGCGGGTGACACCATTTTGGTGATGCCCGGCGGCTGTGAGATAGTGACTCGTTCTGCCGTGTGGCCGCAACTTCGCGTACAGGTCAAAGGGTATGACGTTCCATGCTGCGGTCTGCTGTTGATTCGAGATGAAAACACTCCGGAAACAGGCAGCGGCACCAAACCGGCCGAGACCCCGGCACTCTTTACGGGTCTCAATCTTCCCGATGACGATTCAGATGGCTCTCGCATGGATTCGATCTGGGAACTCGATATGGCGTCGCATCAGTCGGTGTTTGAAGAAAGCGATTCCGTGTATTCTGAGGAATCCGTGCTGGACTGAGGCTGGGAAAAGTAGCCATCATCGCTCCGCGTGATGAGCCCGCATCGAAGTGCGCACAACAACCAGAAATGGTGGCTGTTTGTGCAACGAAATCGGGATCAAAATTGCGGTTAGTATGAGGGATCGTTTCGCAGAGTGGCCTTGTTGTGGGCTCGTCACGGCGGAGCGTGACGGCTACGTTGGCCTAATCAAACAGCCCGTGCAGAAACCAGTTTCCGGACTGTAGGTCCCGGAAGATCCAGAGCTGGCTACCGGTGTCGAGGACCGCTCGATAGTAATCACGATGGCAGGGCTGGTCGGTCCACCAGGCAGTCTGAATACGTTCGGGGCCATGCAACTCGATGATTTGCCTCTGCTCGCCCAGCAGAGGAATTCGGGCGGGCGGGCGTTTGTCGTACTCGCGGTCGGCGATCTGCTGTGGATTCGCCAGTAAACGCAGTGGTCGCGGGAGAGTGCATTCGATGCTGTGCATTGCGTCGGGATCAGGTTCTGTCAGTCGCTGCAGAATATGTTCAGACTGCGAAGCGAGAGCGGTGGAATCGGCGTTGGAAATGACGGGATCCAGCACGATGGAATGTTCCGGCCGCGAGTCGGCCTGAATTCGAATCGTGCTCACGGACTGCGGTCCCATACGATTACTCAGCCTCGCGATGAGAGTCGCCAGTTCGTCCTGGGGACAGATGTGTTCCGTCGGACTGAATAAGTCCCGTTGTCGTGATACGGAGATCGGCACGGCTTGCACGGCCAGCGCAATTGCTGACACCGGCTCGTCGAGCGGCATCGCTTCCAGACGCAGGCTAAGAACATCGAACATCAAGTCCGCAGACTGCGCAGGTTTCACCACGCCTGCCAACAGTTGCTGTTTCTTCCCGGACGCACAAGTTAGGTCGCACGTCAGGACACTGCAGGCCATACGACGACGCTCGAGTTGTTCGGCGATGTTTTCCACCAAATGTTGAAGCACCTTGCGAATGTCGTCAAAACTGTTCGCCGGATATTCGGAACTCCATGATGCAGCGACAGGATTGGATTCAGGCAGCGGGGTGATGAACTCGTCCGTCAGCGACAGCAGACAATGAACTCGATCGACGGCCACGGCCGACAATCGCGACGGAAGATCTTCGCGCGGAAGCGAGAGCAGTTGTCCGATCGATCGAATTCCCAGATGCGCCAGGATCTGCAGATCTTTGTGCGGCACTCGGGAGGCCGCGAGCGGTAAGCGAGCGATCTCCTGTTGCTGCAGGCCCGGTGGAATGATCTGAATCGGCAGGTCGTAAAGCCGGGGATTATCGGTCGCACGCGGCGACCCGCGACGCGATGCACTGGAAGCAGACGTCTGCGAAATACGACGACCTTCCGGATGAACGTGTTCTGCATGAGTTAGCGCCCAGACCGCAGAAATCGTCTCCGCGATGGCAATTCGTGCGGTCCAGCCAGCCTGCTTCAAATCGCGCAGCAGAAACTCAGCCAATGCCGCTTCGCCGCCGAAGAGCGACCCGCAGCCGGTGATGTCCAGCAGCAGGCTGTCGGGCAGCGGCATGGAATCCATGCCCACGACAGGTGCATAGCGGCGAGTGATTTCAGCAGCGGCTGCCAGTGTGCGTCGGTCGGAGGCCTGCATCCATTCGTGAAACGAAACCAGTGAGTTTGCCGGGGCCTTTGTCACGCGTGGTGCATCTGAATTCCCGGTGGTCGCTCGTGTTCTGCTCTGTGTCGATTGTCGATGCACGGCCCACGGATTCACGGGCGGCGGCTGAGCCATGCTTCGGGCTTCGGCCAGTGGCATCCCGGGCCGCACCCCGGCGATCCATGCGTCACGCGAAACAGCGATGATGGCAGGGCCTCCGCTGGCCGACGGAAACACGGTCCGTACAAACTTGAGATCATCATCGCATTCTGAAGCAGCGCGCGACGTCGGATCGGTACGTCCCGGCACTGCCGTATGCAGCGCCAGCGACGACGGACACGCGCCTTCAGAACGCAGGCGATGTTGAAGGCTTTGAATCGGCCAGTTCGGAAATCGAATGCACAGCACCCGTTTCATGATCGACTTCCAGTTGAGCGTGTCCCGTGTGTTGCAGACCATGACGCGAACGCAGCAGTTGAACTTTCAGGCGACGACGTCCTGTGATGCTTGCCAGCGAGGGTTGAGCTGCGGTAACGTGTAGTCTCAGGTCGGCAAACGACGGCTCATGCAGGATACTGGCTGGGCGAATGAGTACAACTGTGGCACCACTGCGTTCCACCGCAAGTTGTAGACGCCGCATGACGGTCGATGAGGCCTGCTCCAGAAAAGTCAGTACAACGCGCACACCGGGACAGCGAGCCGCCTGTTCCAGTGCCCAGAGTGCATCGCTGTGAGATACTGAAGACTGACGCACAGACCGACTGCGGTTTGGGGAATGAACAGGGACGGCATGTGCCGGGCGAATGAGCAACATCCGGGACAATGGTATTCCATGACAACGTGCGGCGGCAGCGTGGAAGTCGTGACGTTCATCAACAATCGCCAGACAACCGTGCAGCGCGAACATCGGCATGATCGACTTCAGTGCAATTGATCCGGCATTCAGTCCAGCGTCTTCAGAGATCCATTCGATGAGAGACGCAGCAGGGAGGCCACCGTGTGGAAGTAAGGCATCAAGAGACGCCAGGCATGTCGGTATGATCTGCTGAACGGTCTGTGATCGCTGTGACGCCAGCAACTGCCGACGCAGTGACTGAATAGCTTCTGTCCGGACCGCTGTTGCTGACATGAAAACGCGCCCGCATCGATGTCGACATGGGAAGCCCGAAAGCTGCGTGCGACAGTGCTCAAATGACGGTTTCCCTACCCAGTGTCTTCGAAAACATCTCGAAGACAGGAAATTCGTCTGTCATATACCGTTCATCGGCGATCAGACGGTGCCGGTTTTAAGGAAGTTGCTGTTAACTGTCAACAGCAAGTGATCGATGGCAAAAAAGGCAGCATTATTGCGGGGTAAATCGCAGGGCGAATTTCAAATCACGCATCTTCCCATTCGTGCTGATGCGGGAAGTATCATAAACGGACTCGTGGTTGAGGTGCAGCATGTGCGCGACAAAGCGCGCAACGAAAACGGCTGGTAGTCAGAGACTACCAGCCGCCGGAAGATTTTCCGATGCAGTCAAAAGACTACTTCTTCTTTGCAGCCTTCTTCGCAGCCTTTTTGGCGGCTGGCTTTGCAGCGGTTGCAGCTTTCTTCACGGCCTTCTTTGCAGCTTTCTTTGCCACAGTATGTTCCTCCAAACAAAGTTGAACTAGAGTGGCCGTCCTGCCAAAGCTTACCGGGCTTAGAAAACGAACAGGACCACCACAGACCAAAACATCAGATCATCAAGGTCACTGTGACCAAGACGATGCAGATTCCTTTCTTTACTGATGACCGTCTTGAAGTCGCTTGAAGGCAAATCCTTCGCCACGTGCATCCAGTCCTTGATGTCAGGGTCCTGATCATTTGAGATTCGATCAGAACTGTTTCGATCAGCATTCAGCACTTCGATTCCAAGATCGTTGTTGACGACAGCACTTTCGAGTATGTCATCCTGAATCACTGTTGATGAAACTTTTGATCACCAAGTGATCGGAATCGTAGGTGATCGAATGAATAACGCAAGACTGTTCTGCATCTTTCCAGTCTCCGCCGAATTTTTTTTTCAGATTCAGTAGAAGCTTTTTGAGGCCATCAATCTTGCCTTGAGCGGCGTGAGTGGCGACGTGTTGCGTGGTCTGATGGTACGGGCGGCGCGCATTATGAATCATCATCACCATCAAACACATCGACGTGCGTGCTATCGATCGCATGACAGTGCGACGTGTCAACGGTGCGGCTGTAAAACTTGTGCTGTCGCTTCGAACATCTCAGCGCAATAGCGCACTGCCATCCGGCTGTGTTTCAAAAATACAGTATTTTTCAACGCGAAACGCACCCTGCGATTCGTCGAACGATGTTTCACGCATTCTCTATGACACCATCATCTTGAAGATCTGCAAGGATTGATCGCATGTAGCTCAGGCTTTGCACCGCGATGTTTTGCGCGCCCGGACCGTAATCAAAGACCTCAACAGAAACCCATCCACAGTAGTTCGACTCGATCAATGCGCGAAGGATCGGATGGTAGTCGGTGGAGCCCATTCCGGGGCCGAGAAGGTTAGAGTCGTTGACATGAAAATGTTTGCAAATATTTTTGTGACGATGAATTATTTTGGGAATTGGAGACGTTTCTGCGCCCAACATGGCCTTCACA
The DNA here is from genome assembly GCA_947476295.1 of Planctomycetaceae bacterium. Taxonomy (GTDB): domain Bacteria; phylum Planctomycetota; class Planctomycetia; order Planctomycetales; family Planctomycetaceae; genus SXXK01. The sequence continues at coordinate 21,625 of CANJQC010000085.1, forward strand.
TCTTGGTGCAGAGCCATCGACGGATGATCCACCAGGCGGATAATTTCGACCGCCTCATCACAGGTGTTAATGAAGTCTGTTTCTTTCAGTGTCAGCGGTTCAAGACACAGCAGGACGTCATTGTCTGCAAACCATGGTGCCGCCTGGCGGAAAACATCAGCGGCGAATTCTGATGCTTGTGCCTTCGAGATTCCCGGCAGCAGGCTGCGCTGCTGAGGCGAACCGAAAACCAGAACGTGACCGCCCAGTTGGCGACAGACGCGAGCCAACATTGCCAAATAACCGGCGGTCGCCTTACGAACGGCCAGTTCCGGACTGGTCAAATGCAGTCCTGTCGTCTTTGCCAGCAGCCAGTGCAGGCCGATGATTTCCAGTCCATGCCGCTCCGCTTCCTGCTTCATGCCTTCAAGAACTAATCCGGGCACGGATGCAAGGTCGGTCGAAATCGCAAACGGAGCAACTTCAATGCCCGTGTAACCGGCTTCGGCAATGAGCTGACATTGCGTGGCCCAGTCTGTGTCTTCGTACAATTCTTGGCAGATGGCGAACTTCATAGCAGTGACTTTCTGAAAAAATGAATCCGGCTGACAAGTCGCAAAGGATTGCAGACCATTTCAGGATTGCAACTGATCACGATAAGCTCGAATGCGCACCCTCGTTGTTGCCTGGCGATTTCTCGAACAGGCCAAAAGCTGCGATTTCTTCAGTCCAAACATTCACATCCGAGATCTGTTCCGAGACCGTCCCGCTTGCGAAGAACTCGTGCGGCACAATAACCTTCGCTTCGACAGCGTGACGCGACCATGCGACGGACATGAAGTTCCAGACTGCATACGAACACTTCGTGGTCGAGGCTCTGGATACGATCTTGTCGATAATAAACAGGACAGACGAATGCTTAATCTACACTTTGGAAAACTTCTGCAGGCTGCTGCCATCTTCGTTGCCAGCGATGATTGTTGTCGGGCCGGGGATGTGCCACAAACTCGGCAAGGTGAAACAATCAGCGCGCTGGATGGAGAACGGCAGCCGTTGCTGTATTGGGCGCCGGATACTTCCGCCGAAGAATCAACTCCGTTATTGGTGTTTCTGCATTCGTGGAGCAGTGACTATCAGCAGGACAACTCCAAATGGCTCCAGGCATGCGCGGAGCACAACTGGATCTGGCTGCATCCGAATTTTCGTGGTATCAATCAGTCGCCGAATGCGTGCGGCTCCCGATTCGCACGTCAGGATGTTCTCGATGCGATCGCATTCGCGCGGAGATGCTGGAACGTTGATCCGCAGAGGATCTATCTGGCAGGTGTTTCCGGCGGAGGACACATGGCGTTGCTCATGGCCGGTCATCATCCGAATGAATTCAGTGCCGTATCAGCCTGGGTCGGGCCTGCTGACCTTGCCGAATGGCATCGATTTCACACAAAGAACGGTGAGCCACAGAAGTACGCGGTGATGATTGAACAATCACTCGGTGGTGCTCCGGGCACGTCCGCTGTCGTCGATGCCGACTATCGCGATCGGTCATCCGTCTTCCATCTGGCACATGTCGGAGATCTGCCCGTGAGTATCTGGGCGGGAGTCGAAGACGGTCACAGCGGCTCAGTTCCGATTCGTCATTCGTTGACAGCCTTCAATACGATTGCAGAAACGCATGGCGATCCAGCGATCTCTGAAACGGAGATGAGCGAACTCAGCACGCTGAAAAAACTGACATCCCCTCTTGCATCCGATCAGGGACGCGATCTGATGCCTGGCAAATCAATTCTGCTCCGACGTCACAGCGGCGAATCGATGATCACGATCTTTGTTGGTGGGCACGAGAGCCACCCTGCTGTGGCGCTGGAGTGGCTGAGCGCGAAACGGCATGCTGTCACAGTACGATAACCGTTACGGTTCACGGCATTGGCCGAGCGCAATAAAAAACACTGCTTCGAAGGTTCAACCTTCAAAGCAGTGTCGTCAGCAGTCCGGATTCATTCAGAACCGTGGTTTGATTATCAGTCGATGGTTACCAGTGCTTTGGATGCAGAATCCAGTACCACTTGTCTTTTTCTTTGTTGAAGTTCAACTGCCAGTAGCCATCGTCCCATTCCAGTGATACTTCACGCCATCCCATCGGTACCTGAGGGTACGGATAG